>JBFIQH010000016.1:0-28318 GCA_041609735.1 Woeseiaceae bacterium
GGCCGATCGTCACGATCTCCTCGATCTCGGCGTCCTGCGTCATGTTGATGATCAGGCTATAGGTGTCGCCGAGGCTGACACTCGTTACCTGAACGGACTTGGTCTCGTTGACCGTGACCCGGTAGGGGCCACCCGGCAACAGTCGTGTCGCCAGGAACAGGCCGTCGGAATTCGACGTGTAGGTGCGCAACGAGCCGTTGCGCGTGTCTTCGACGACAACAGCGGCGTTCGCCACCGGGTTGCCATTCGGGTCCAGGATCTTGCCGCGAATCGAGGACGTCGTTTCCTGTGCGTTTACCGCAACAGGTACCGCGACAAGCATCGCGACCGTCAATCCGGCCACGATGCTCGACAGCGTCGTCTGGAGTCGTGAGGCAAGGGTTCGATTAGTTAGGTTCATTGTGATCCCCGAGCGTTTCTAAAGAGGGCGAAACATTGAGCCGGCACTATGACCAAATGATTTCACCGTGGTTTCTGTTATGAGTTGGAAACGGCAGCAGCGTTTATTGTCGACGCTTTTCCGCTACACGATGGGAGCAATCTAACGCAGCAAAAATGCTTGCGCAATAAGGGCTTGAGCCGTTCATTGACAGCCCAGCCGAGCTTGTCCGTGGCGAGCGCCGCCAGCCGATAAGAATTGAGCTCATGATATTGTTACAAGCTATTGTTTTATGGTCGGTTCGATGACCATAATCAGCGGCCAGTGGTCCGAGACGCCGCCGCCGGCGACAGCATCGAACCGTTGCGGCGTGCCGTCGTCCCTTACCTGCCCGGAATAATCGTTGACCACGCGCACCGAATCCGCGCGAATTCGCCATGTTGTATTTTCGCCACGTGCCGGGGACCACAGGATCATGTCGAGGAACGACCAGCTGTCGTCGCGGGCGTAGTACTGCGTGCCGTCGCATCGCATGCAGCCGGGCTCGAGCGCCACTTCATGCGCAATCGTCCAGTGCGGCCGCACGAAGCGCTCGAATATGCCGGTCTGCTTGACCTCCGAACTCGTCGTGTTGAAATCGCCAGCGGCAAAAACGTGGTGATCGTCGGGTAACGCGTCGCGCAAAGCGGCGAGGTGGCGATACGCCGTGATACGCATGTCGGTCGGGTGAAACGGCGCCGGAAAATGCACGGCGAAGACCGTCAGCAGCGCGCCGTCCGGCAATTCGAAGGTCGCCTGCAGCACGCCGCGCGTGTCGCCCTCGCGATCGGGAAAGTTCTCGAATGACAGCGGGTGCAGTACTGGCTCACCGACGGCCGGCAGTTTCGAAAGCAAGGCGACATCGATGCCGCGCTGGTCCTGCCCCTCGATCAGGATTGCGGGAGCGTAGCCGAGCCCGTCGAGATATTCGCTGCGCAGGCGTTCGAGGATCGCCCGGTTTTCTACTTCCTGGAACGCGATGATGTCGGCGCCGCCATCGACCTGCCGGATCACATCGGCGATGGCCTCGAGCTTGATCGTGATGACATCATCGCTCCAGTCGAGCTGCAGGCAGTCGTTGCGCCAGCGCTCGACCACGATCGTCTCACACCGGGCGATATGCTGCGGGTTGTTCTTGTCGGCCAGCGACAGGTAGGTGTGGTCGTCCTTGCCAGGATCGTCGACGTTGTCGAACAGGTTTTCGACGTTGAAGGTCATGATCGAAACGGGTCGGACGGCGGTGTCGGCAACGGGTAAATCTGCGGACCAATCGCCGCCGCAGGCGCTGAACAGCAGCGTTCCCAGCAGAACTGCGAATCCTGTTCTTGTCACTGGTCCGGCGATCCCTCGAGGTCGATGCGCACGAGCGGCGCATGTTTTTTCTCCACGGTAACGAAGATCGACGTTCCGCCGTCGCAGAAGGCGAGCGCTTCGGCGTCGCGTATGTTCTCGATGCCGAGCCGCAGCGGTGCCCTCGAGAGTGCCGCGACCCAGTCTTCGCCGGGCAGGCGCGCGTAGTAGTAGACAGCGCCGTAGGTCAGCACGGCGAGCGCGGATCCGTCGGGTGCAATATCCATCGCCGTCGGCTGCCAGTACCAGTTGTCGGTTCGCGGGGCGAACTGAGCGTCGCGTGCCGACGGTCGAGGCAGCGAGTCGATGCTACCGAGAAAGCGCGCGACGACCGGTGCTGCCGGTTGTGGAACGATTTGAACTTCATAAAGGCGTGGCGGGATGTCGCGCTTGGTCAGTAAAAGCGCCCGACCTCCGTCGATGTCGACCGCGACGGCTTCGCTGTCGCGAGGACCGTCTTCGTAACTGAAATCGATGGCCCACGATGCCGTCAATTCGGGGCGCTTATCCTCGTCGAGGTTGGGTTCGGCAATAATGTAGAGGCGCGTGTCGTTGCGATTCGCGTCGTTATCGCCGGTGTCGGCGACGAGCAGATACGGCTCGCCTTCGAAGCGGAACGAGGCCATATCTTCCCAGTCGTCATTGTCGGCTTTCTCGAGGCGGATGCGACCCATGGTCTTGCCAGTGTCATCCATTGCGTAGATGCGCGCCTTGGCGCCGCTGTCGTTGTGTAGCCAGAGGAGCCCATCCCGGCGCGCGGAACAAGCGAGGCCGCTGGCTTCGTCGATATTGCCGTTTTCGATCGTGCCGGGGATGCTGAGTTGGACCGAGATTCCCGGCGCAGCCGCGTTAGCTGACGTCTCGTTCCCGGCGTCGCCGCAGCCGACCAGGATGCCGAGTAAAAAGAAGCCCGGCGCAAGGCCGGGCTTCGGGTAACGAACTATTGCCAAGGTAAGGCTTAGAAGTTCCAGCGGAACTCCGCGCCCCAGTAGCTCGGCTCGTTGATGAACGCCGTCAGGTTCAGGAAGTTCAGCGCACCGTCGACGACAATCTCGTCGGTGATATTGCGGCCGACCACAGCGAAGTCCATCGAGTTCTCCTCGTTGCGGTAGCCGACGCGCAAACCGCCGAGCCAGCGTTCTTCAGCGACGAATTCGACCGATTCGTGCAGGAAGATGTTCGAGTCATCGCGGTAGTTCCAGTCCGTGTTGAAGTAGAACGCGCCGTTCGCCGTCGGGAAGTCCCACTGCACGATGATGTTGGCGATCGATTCGGGGGAGCGCGGCAGCGGATTGCCGTCGATCGACACTTCGGTGACCGGGCCGAAAAATCCCATACGCGTACCGACGACCGGGTCCAGCCCGGTGCAGGTCGGGTTCGATCCGCACAGATCGTCGCGCAGGTTCGGGTCGTCGATCTCCGTGTCGTTGTAGCTGTAGTTCGCTATCAGGCGAAAGTTGTCGGTCAGCAGCACTTCGAAATCGGTCTCGAAGCCGTTGCCGGTGACCTTGTCGGCATTCAACAGCTGGTTGACGTTGGCAGCACCGCCGGTCGCCGTCAGCTGGTGGTCGTCGTTCTCGAACGCATAAATGGCGGCGTTCCAGCGCGCGCGGCCACCCATCAGGGTTGCCTTGAAGCCGATTTCGCCGGAGTTCGATGTCTCGGTTTCGGCGGAACTCGTGAAACCGAAGCGGCCGAGCGTAACCGGGCCACGCGACGCGTTGGCAATCCGGCCGTAGACGCTAAGGTCATCGTTGACATTCCAATTCAACGCAATGTCCCAGTTGAAATAGCTGTCGTCGATCTCGATCGTGTCGGCCGGCGAGAAAGAATTCGGCCCCGGGATAACGCGCAGTGTTTTCTCGTCGCGCGTGACACGACCGCCGACGATCAGGTTCACGCTGTCGGTCAGCGAAAAATCGACCTGGCCGAATGCGGCGCCGGAGTGCGTCTTCTGGTACACGATGTCCGAGAAGTTCTGCTCGAAATCGCGTGACAGCACGTCGATTTCTTCTTCGAAAAAGAACGCGCCAACCTGTACGAACATGTTGTCCGAATCACGGGCAATGCGGAATTCCTGCGACAGCTGGTGGTGGTCGTCGAGGCCGTCACCGGTGGTGACGTTGAAAAACACCTGGCGGCCGAGCGAACCGATGTCTGCCGGGTTGAACGACAGCAGACCGCCATCGACGTCCGCAGCCTGGAAGTTCTCGACGCTGTCGTACGCCGTGATCGACGTGAACGTTGCGTACTCGAGGTCCCACTGCAGGTTGGCAGACACACCGTTGTGTTGAAGTTCCATCGTCGAGAAACCGTCGTGGTTCGCGACTTCCTCGTTGAATCCGGGCCTCAAGCCAGGCGATCCGACGGCCAGCGCATTCGCATAAAACACCTGCGGTTGCGTACCCGTCTGGCGGAAGCCGTGGAACTTGAACAGGCCACGGAACGAATCAGATTTCTGCCACAGCGCCTGCACGCGATAGGCCGACTCCTCGAATTCGCCGAAGTCGTCGCCCTGAGTGCCGGCGTTGAGATTGTTGATCCAGTTGTCGCGCTGCTGGTGCTTGACCGAAACGCGTGCCGCCAGCGTGTCGCTCAGCGGTCCTCCGACAGCGCCCTCGACGGTCGCCGTGTCGCGCTGGCCATAGCCGAGCGCCAGGTAACCGTTGTAATCGAAGGTCGGGCGAACCGAATCGATCTTGACGATGCCGGCGTTCGTGTTGCGACCGAACAGCGAACCCTGTGGGCCCTTCAGTACTTCGATGCGATCGATGTCGAAGACCGGCAGGCTTCGCAGTACGTTGTTCTCAAGCCCGATCTCGTCATAAACCATCGCGACCGGCTGGTTCGCGTTGTTGTCGAAGTCGATGTTGCCGAGGCCGCGAATGTAGAAGCGCGGCTGTGTGCGGCCGTTCGAGGATTCAATCTGCAGGCTCGGCACGCGGCCGGCCAGCGCACGAATGTTCTCGGCGGAACCCAGGTAATCATTGACAGAGTCACCGGAAATCGTCGATACCGATGCAGGAACGTCCTCGAGACTCTGCTCACGCTTCTGCGCCGTTACCGTGATCTCTTCCAGCACGACCGTGCCCTGGGCGAGCACCGGAGCGCTAATCGACAGCGCAACGAGACCGCCTGCGGCCAGCAGCAGGGATGGCAGTCGCCGTGTCGAGCTGGCGACCGATGTTGGGTTTTGACCACACATGGGTGTTCTCCTGTTGATTTGTGGGGCGAAGTATAGCGCCGTGATTCCGCGGCGGCTATTCCCGTGAGGTGTAGCATTCCGGCGTAAATCGTGGCACGCAGACACATAAAAACGACAGGTCGGCATCGCCGGTATTCGAAATCTGTTGTTCACGGCCGGCCGGTATCGAGACCGTGTCGCCGGGCCCGACCGCAAACGGCTCGTCGTCGCCGACGTACATCCGCCCCTGGCCGGACTCGATGACGTACCACTCGTGCACGGACAATGCGTGGCGCTCGGTGGTCACGCCGGGGCTGACGCGGCATGCGGCCAGCGATACGTCGGGCACGGCGTCGGAATTCAGGTACTCACGGATGTAGCACCGTTCGGAGGTCAGCGTTTCGGGCGGTGGTTTGAACCGGTCGGCCATCGGCGCACAATAGCGCAGATGCAGATTCCCGTTAATGATCTTCTCGACCTCGACGGAATGTCGGTGCTCGTGACCGGCGCCAGCGGCGGTATCGGTGCCGCTATCGCGCGGCGCCTCGCCGAAGCCGGCGCGTCCATCATCGCGCACGCGCATCGCAACATTGCGGCCGCCGAGGCGCTCGTCGACGAACTCGGCAAGGGCACGATCGTATCCGGCGACCTGTCCGACGAATCCGTCGTCGACGACATTGTGTCGTCGTCCCGGCCGGACGCCGTCGTCAACAATGCCGGGGCGCAGCCGGTGCAGGCGCTGGCGAAGATGTCGGCCGCCGAATGGCGACAAATGATCGCGAGCAACCTCGACAGCGCGTTCCTCGTGACCCAACGAGCGGCCGCCGCATGGCGCGAAGCCGGCAAGCCCGGCGCGATCGTCAACATCGCGTCGATCGAAGGTACGCACCCGGCAGAGGGACACGCTCACTATGCGACGTCGAAGGCCGGCCTTATCATGTTCACGCAGGCCAGTGCACTCGAGTACGGGCGTGACGACATACGAATCAATGCCGTTTCGCCGGGGCTTATCGACCGCCCCGGCCTCGAGACGGACTGGCCGGACGGTGTTGCCCGCTGGCGCGCGAAAGCGCCACTCGGCTCGCTCGGGGTTTCCAATGATGTGGCCGACGCGGTATTGTTTCTGCTGAGTCCGGCGGCGCGCTGGATAACCGGTACCAACCTCGTCGTCGACGGCGGCATGTCGACCCAGAACAAGTGGTAGCGCCGCTTCCAAACCGCAAGGCATAACATGGCAACCAAACACATGAACGCGGCACCCGGCGATTTTGCCGAGACGGTGCTGATGCCCGGCGATCCGCTGCGCGCGCAGTACATTGCCGAGAACTGGTTCGACAAACCACGTCGCGTCACCGACGTGCGCAATATGTGGGGTTACACCGGCACGTACAAGGGGGCGCCAATCTCGGTCATGTCGCACGGCATGGGGATTCCTTCCGTATCCATCTACGTGACCGAACTGATCGAGTCCTACGGCGTCAAGCGCGTCATGCGCGTTGGCAGCTGCGGCACGTCCCATCCCGACGTGAAGCTCCGGGACATCATTATTGCGATCGGCGCGTCGACCGACTCCAATGTTAACCGCATGCGATTCGGCGGCTACGACCTTGCCGCGATTGCCAGCTACAGCCTGGTCGAGAAAGCGGTTGCGGCGGCGCGCGATCAGGGGGTGCGGCACCACGTCGGCAATATTTTTTCGGCCGACCTCTTCTATACGCCGGATCCCGACATGTTCGAGACGCTGGCGAAGTACAATGTTTACGGCGTGGAGATGGAGGCCGCGGGCATTTACCCGATCGCGGCGGAACACGGTGTCGAGGCGCTGGCTATCTGTACGGTCAGCGACGATATACCGAGCGGCGCCGCGTTGACGTCCGACGAGCGCGCCACGACGTTCGACGAAATGATCAACATCGCGCTGGCCGCTGCCGCTGCCTGAACCTGGTTGCCGATAATTCTATGAGCCTTTCAGCTGTAAAAACCGCGAGCAAGCTGCCCGATTTGAGTCGCGTTCCGGCCGTTGACGAGGTCGGTGTCGACGAACGCGTCGCGCGCTTCCAGTCGCGCTCGATCAAGACGGCGTCGAAGGTTGACGCACTGAAGATGATCCTCAGCATGATCGACCTGACGACGCTCGAGGGCCAGGACACGCCCGGCAAGGTTCGCCAGCTGTGCCAGAAAGCGATTCACCTGCACGACGCGATGCCGGGCCTGCCGCATGTCGCGGCCGTCTGCGTCTACCCGAACATGGTCGGCATTGCGAAGCAGGTGCTGGCAGGACACGGAATCAACGTTGCTTCCGTCGCTACGGCGTTTCCGAGCGGTATGTCGTCACTCGATATCAAGCTCGACGACACCAAAATGGCGGTCGATGCCGGCGCCGACGAGATCGACATGGTCATTTCGCGCGGCGCATTTCTGGCCGGCGACTACGGGCTCGTCTTCGACGAGATTGTCGCGATCAAGGAGGCCTGCGGCGACGCGCACCTCAAGGTCATCCTCGAAACCGGCGAGCTCGCCACGCTGGACAAGGTGTGGCGTGCCAGCTGGCTCGCGATGCACGCCGGTGCCGACTTCATCAAGACATCAACCGGCAAGATCCAGCCCGCGGCGACGATGCAGGTCACGCTCGTCATGCTGCAGGCTATTCGGGACTATTATTACGAGACAGGACGCATGGTCGGCATGAAGCCGGCGGGCGGCATTTCGACGGCCAAGCTCGCCGTGCACTACCTGGTCATGCTGAAGGAAACGCTGGGCAACGCGTGGATGACGCCGGACTGGTTCCGCTTCGGTGCAAGCTCGCTGGCCAACGATGTGCTGATGCAGATCATGAAGCAGGCGACGGGGGTCTACCAGTCGCCCGATTATTTTTCCAAGGACTAGGCTCCGGCCGGCCTTTGCAAGTTCACGGGACAGACGATGGCAATACCTGAAAACAAGCTGGCATTCGACGGCGGCTGGGATTACGACCCGGCGCCGGAGAGCACGGACCACGTGCGCATCGACAAGCGCTATGGGCTGTTCATCAACGGCGAGTTCACGGCGCCGGAGAAAGGCCGCTACTTCGACACGATCAACCCGGCGAATGAGGAAAAGCTGGCGCGGGTCGCGAAAGCAGACGACGCCGACGTCGACAAGGCCGTCAAAGCGGCACGCAAAGCCTACGCCGGCCCTTGGGGCCGCATGAAAGCGCGGGAACGCGGCAAGTACATTTACCGCATCGCACGCATCATGCAGGAGCGCGCGCGTGAGTTTGCCGCGATCGAATCGCTTGACGGCGGCAAGCCAATCCGCGAGTCGCGCGACGTCGACGTGCCGCTGGCGGCCGCACATTTCTTCTATTACGCGGGCTGGGCCGACAAGCTCGAGTACGCGTTCCCGGGACGCCATGCAAAATCGCTCGGCGTTGCCGGCCAGGTCATACCGTGGAACTTTCCGCTGCTGATGGCGGCCTGGAAACTGGCGCCCGCGCTGGCGGCCGGCAACACCTGCGTACTGAAGCCCGCGGAGACGACGCCGCTGACCGCGCTAAAGCTCGCCGAAGTCATCGCCGACGCCGACCTGCCGCCCGGCGTGGTCAATATTGTCACCGGCGCCGGGGATACCGGTGCAGCGGTCGTCACGCATCCGGGCGTCGACAAGGTCGCGTTTACGGGTTCGACCGGCGTCGGCCGCATCATCCAGAAGGCGCTGGCCGGGACGAACAAGAAGTACACGCTGGAACTGGGCGGCAAGGCCGCCAACATCATCTTTGCCGATGCCGCCATCGACCAGGCCGTCGAAGGCATCGTCAACGGCATCTTCTTCAACCAGGGTCACGTCTGCTGCGCGGGCAGTCGCCTGTTCGTGCAGGAATCGGTCGCGGACCAGGTGATCGCGAAGCTCAAGGACCGCATGGAAACGCTGATCGTCGGCGACCCGCTCGACAAGAACACCGATATCGGCGCGATCAACTCCTCGATGCAGCTCGAAAAAATCGAGTCCTACCTCGCGATCGGCCAGCAGGAAGGCGGCGAGATGCACCAGAGTTCGTGTCCGCTGCCCGACAAGGGTTACTGGTGCCGGCCGACGATCTTCACCGGCGTGTCGCAGTCGAACAGGGTCGTGCAGGAAGAAATTTTCGGGCCCGTGCTTGCGATTCAGACGTTCCGCACGTTCGACGAGGCGGTCACCAAAGCCAACAACACGCCGTACGGTTTGTCTGGCGGCGTGTGGACGGACAAGGGCGCGAAAATCTTCAACATGACGCAAAAAGTGCGCGCCGGCGTCGTCTGGGCGAACACCTTCAACAAGTTCGATCCGACGTCACCGTTCGGCGGCTACAAGGAATCCGGTGTCGGCCGCGAGGGCGGCCTGCACGGGCTCGATGCCTACGTGAAGCTCGGAGTGAAGTGATGGCAGCGAAGACCAAACAGAAGCAACGCCTCGCCGTCGCGAAGACGTACAAGATCTATATCGACGGCAAGTTTCCGCGCACCGAGTCCGGCCGTTATTTCGCGCTCGAGGACAAGAAGGGCAAGGTTATTGCGAACATTTGCCGCAGCTCGCGCAAGGATTTCCGCAATGCCGTGGTCGCCGCGCGCAAGGCGCAGCCGGGCTGGGCAAAATCCAGCGCCTACCTGCGCGGGCAGATTCTTTACCGCATTGCCGAGATGCTCGAGGGCCGCAGCGAGCAGTTCGTCGACGAGCTCGTGCTGCAGGGCCGAACGAAGCTGCAGGCGCTAAAGGAAGTCACTACGGCGATCGACCGGCTGATCTATTACGCCGGCTGGGCCGACAAGTTTCAGCAGGTATTCAGTTCGGTCAACCCGGTTGCATCGTCGCACTTCAATTTCTCGGTGCTCGAGCCGATGGGCGTTATCGCCGTCATCGCGCCGGACGACAGCAGCCTGATTGGGCTCGTCTCGAATATCGCGCCCGCCATTGTCGGCGGCAATACCTGCGTCGCGCTGACGTCCGAAAAATATCCGCTGTGCGCGATCAGCTTTGCAGAAGTGCTGCACGCATCGGATGTTCCCGCCGGGGTCGTCAACATACTGACCGGGTTGCGCGAGGAGCTGACCGGGCAGTTCGCGTCGCACATGGACGTCAACGCGATCACCTGGTGCGACGGCGGCACGAGGACGGCGAAAAGCGTGCAGGAAGCCGCCGCCGACAACATCAAACGCGTCATTTCACGCCGCGATGTCGACTGGTTGTCCGACGACAATGCCCATCCGTACCTGATCCGGGATACGCAGGAAATCAAGACGACCTGGCACCCGATCGGCAGCTAGTAGAAATCAGCAACGGCGTCGCATCGCTACCAAGTCATAACCGGGTCTTCGATGCGAAACGTCGCGCGTTCGGCGATCGCTGCCACTCCCCGAAATAGCCGGACAGACTGGTGCAGGAGGAGGTCGTTCAGCGGGCCGAATAGCTCTCCAGCAATCCCGGCGGAATGCGGGCGCCGACCTGCTGAATGACCCGGGTCGCGCAATGCGTGCCGAGCCGCGCGCACTCTTCGTGGGACCAGTCGTTCGCCCAGCCATACAGGAATCCTGCGCAATAGGCGTCGCCCGCGCCGGTCGTGTCGACGACCTTGCGCACCGGCGTTGCCGGGTGCACGGTCGTCTGTCCGCCCTGGTAAATGACCGAGCCCTTTTCCGAGCGTGTCATGACGAACAGGTTCACATAACCGGATATTGCATCCAGCGTTTCTTCGAACCGGCTCGTCTGCATCAGCGCATTGATCTCGTCTTCGTCGGCTATGACGATGTCGACGCCGCTCTTGACGGCTTCGTGAAACGAATCGCGGTGGCGTTCGACGCAGAAGGAATCCGACAGCGACAGCGCAACCTTGGCGCCGGCACCCGTCGCGAGATTCATCGCTTTCTCGGCAAGCGCGGGGCCTTCAGCGATGTCCCAGACATAGCCTTCGAGCAGGATCACCTTCGGCGACCCCATCGTCTCCGGCGTGATATCGGCGATGCCCAGTTCAGTGCAGGAGCCGAGGTAGGTGTTCATCGTGCGCTGGCCGTCCGGCGTGATCAGGATATAGCTGCGCGCGGTCGGCGCACCGTCCTTTGCCGGCGTGAGCCGAATGTCGATGCCGAGTGAGCGCATGTCGTGGTTGAAAATCTCGCCGAGCTGGTCGTCGTGCACGTGGCCGATGTAGGCAGCGTTGCCGCCCAGGTTGGCAAAGCCGGCAACGGTATTGGCGACGGACCCGCCGGACATCTCGGTGGCCGGGCCCATCTTGTCGTAGATTTCGCGAGCACGAGACTCGTCGATCAGGTTCATTGCGCCGGTGACGGCGCCGATACCATCGATAAAGTCCTGGTCGACGTGCGCGAGAATATCGACGATGGCGTTACTGATGCCGAGTAGCTGGGTTGTGTCTGTCATGGTCGTGAAGGGACTCGAGCGAAACGCGGCTTAGCCTAACACCACTCACGCAGTCGGGCACAGCGCGGCAGTTTGCGATAGGATTCGGTCCGGGTGCTGACAACAACCGGCAACAGGCACCCGCTGCCAATAGGGGACAGGCAATGCGTAAATCCGGCGGCCTGCTGATTCCGCTGACGTTTATCCTGACGTACTACGCGTTCTGGACGGCGGTGGTGCTGTTCCTGACGTCGCGGTTCCCCGGCCTCTCGCACTATTTTCCGGTCGGCGGCGTCGATGTGCTCGCGGCCACGCGCACGGACTCCTTCGAGCCGGTGTATTCAAGCGTCGAACGGTCCATCCTCTCGCCGTCAGGACCCATCCGACTCCTGCTGGCATGCGTTGGCGCGACGATCCTGACCGTGCCGGTATCCTGGACCTACTTCATCACCAGCCGGCTCAGCCGCATCGAGCAGTCCTTCCTGCAGACGATCATGATTCTGCCGATCGTCGTCGCCGGAATTTCGATGATTGTCGTCAACAGCCTCGCTCTCGCATTCAGCCTCGCGGGCATCGTCGCGGCCGTCAGGTTCCGTTTCACGCTGAACCAGCCTTCGGATGCGATGTACATCTTCGTCGCGATCGGCATCGGCCTCGGGTGCGGCATTGGCGCGGTGGGTGTTGCCGGGGTTATTTCGCTGACTTTCGTGCTCGCGACCCTGATCATCTGGCGCCTCGAGTACGGCAAAACGCTGGCCGGACCATTCCTCACGATGGTAACCCGTCGCGATCCGGGCGAAGACGACTATTAATAACGGAGCGAACTATTGAACGGGCGTAGAAGCATACTCCTGGTCCACGGTCGTGACTTTAAACCGCCGGCCGACGCGTTGATGGACGTCACGATAAGCGCTTTGCGCGCAGGGCTCGAGCGCGACTATCCCGGTTGTGCGCCTATTTTCGACAGCGTGAGCCGTGACATCGCCTATTACGGCGATCTGTCAAACGAATTATTGACGTCGATCGGGCGCCGCTACGACGCAGAACTGGACATTGCCGATCGTCGCAACGCCCTCGCAACGCTGCGGCAGATCAGCGCGCGCAAACGATTTGGCATCCTCGAATACGATCGCCTGCCCGGCAAGTCGGCGATCGCCGAGTTCCTGGTAGGTGTGTGTGCACCGGTGTTGGGTGCATTCGGCTTGTGGGGATGGCTCTGCGGACGCAAGGCACCGGATTTCAGCCGTTACCTGATGCACAACTCTGACTACAGCGAAGAGTGTCGCAAGCGGGTGCGCGACAGACTCATCGCAATGCTGTCGGCGGGCGACCGGGTCCTGCTGATGTCGCACGGCACCGGCAGCGCAATTGCGTGGGACGCGCTTTGGGAGCTGTCACACGACAAGGAATTCCAGGATGCTGCCGGCGGCGCCAAAGTCGATCTGTGGGTAACGCTGGGGGCGCCGCTCGGTGATCGACACTGCCGCAAGCGTCTATTCGGCGCGGGCCAGAAAGGCGATAGGCAGTACCCGACAAACGTCATCGCCTGGTACAACGTTGCTGCCGAGGACGACTACACTTGCCACGACAACACGGTGGCCGACGATTTTCGCAAAATGCTGCGCGAGCGTGCGATCAGTGCGATGCACGACTACGTCATTTACAACCATGCCGTGCGTTACGGCAAGTCGAACCCGCACAGCTCGGTCGGATACTACATACACCCGCGGGTATCGAAAATTCTCGCCGACTGGCTGCAGCCGGAAGGCCATGCCGAGCCGGACGCTAGCCCCGACAGGCCTCAATGATATCCCTGTCCAGGCGTTTGCGATTTTCGATCACGTCGTAGAACGAATCGAGATATTTCTGCATTGTCTTTCTGGTTCTGTCTGTCAGTGCGGGTTCATTGCTGACCAGCGAATAGAGTAGTTCGCGCTTGTCCAGGAATGTCTGCACCGCATCTGGCAAATACGCATTGTGGAGACAGTGTCCACGGTAGAGTCGCTGACGAACATTGCGAATTTTAAAGCGCGGATTGGGCGTAGCATACGGCGCATCGACCATCCCCGACATATCGAAATCGTAGGGGACCGGGTACACCTGGCCGTCGGCTCCGGCAAACAGATCGGCGTTGTGGCAACACTCTTCGTCTTTAGGGCCGGCAATCGGAGAGTAGTCGGTGTTGCCGATCATGAAATGAAATACCGACGTAAGACCGGTATATGCGGGCTCCAGTTTGGTGAAGCGCGTGCTCTGTACTTCCAATTCATCGAGCCCGGTGCGCTTCGCAAAGCGCTTGCTGTGCTCGATCAGCATGCCGAACGCCACTCGATCGTCGCCATCGTCTTCGGTGTCGGTATAGCGAACCTTGAGCGGCCGTACAAGGTAGCTATTGTCGGTAAGTACATTGAGCATGCGGTAGATCAGGTATTCCTTCAAAACGAGCTGCTCGTACTTTTCGCTACGATCCTTGCAATGCGTAACCAGTTTGACGGCATCCTGCTTGTGAAAGAGCGTATCCTTGACGTCGCCCTTCTTGAAATTGATGCGCAACGGCGGGACCCAGCAGGTTTCTTTCTGGCGCCGATAATTGCCGCGCGTACGTATCCCGATGTCGACCGTCATCTGTTCGCCACCGGGCTCCAGCCAAGACAGCCTGGCGGGCAGGTACTCTTCTTTCGGCCGTTCGCGAATCAGCGTCGACATCGGGCCGGTAATGTGAATTTCCAGGACCTCGTGGCTCTGAAACAGCGGGTCGGGCTCGCCGGCGGCAACGTCGCCTGATAGTGGCAGCATGCTCGCCGAGGCAAGCAGCAATAATATTCCGGTGCGCATGTTCATCATGCTTGTATTCTTGTCAGCAGGTGGATTTATAGTCTAGCAAATTGCCGTCGTTCCAGCTTGTCTCTACACTGGAGATCCTGTCCGACCGGAAAACACGCTATGCGACGCCCATTATTTGCCATCACCTGCACGCTGCTGCTCATCGCGGCCGGGCAGCTGGCGTTCGCGGAGGACTGGACTTACTCGGACGTCGGCCGGGTCGTTGCCATCGCTGACGTGCACGGCGCATTCGAGCCAATGGTGGCGACGCTCCGCAATGCCAGCGTCATCAGCGACGCCAATCGCTGGATCGCCGGAGACACGCATCTCGTCATCGTCGGCGACCTGCTCGACCGCGGGCCGGAATCCAGGGCGGTCATGGACTTGCTGATGACGCTGGAGAAAGAGGCCGACACTGCCGGCGGCCGTGTGCACGTGCTGATTGGCAACCATGAGGTCATGAACCTCGTCGGCGACCTGCGCTACGTGTCGGACGAGGAATACGCGGCATTCGCGGACGAAGAGTTGGCGACGGAACGGCAACGCGGATTCGAGGCCTGGCGCCGCCGCAGGCCTGCGGACACGGACCCAAAGGAGCTCGAGGCTGAATTCAACGAAAAATTCCCGCCGGGTTTCTATGCGCACCGCCGGGCGTTTGGCACGAACGGCCTTTACGGACGCTGGCTGCTGTCGAAACCGCTGATTGTCGTTGTTAACGGCACGGCGTTCGTTCACGGAGGCCTGTCGCCGCTGGTTGCGACTCTCGGACTCGACGGCGTCAATAATCGGCTGATGAACGACGTTCGCAGTTACGTCGACCATATGGCGATACTCAAACGCGCGGGCGTTCTGCTTCCTACGGACAACTTTTACGATCACGTCAAGCTGATCGACCAGTACCTGCCGTCGGCGACGACCACGAATGAAGTGCTTACTGCGATGACGACGCTGCGCGAGCTCGCGGCGTCGGATGTTCACGCGCTGGACGGGCCGCTCTGGTATCGCGGCAACGTTGCATGCAACGAACTCATCGAGCGCGACCGGCTGCAGCCGGCGCTGGACGCCATCGGCGCGTCGCGCGTCGTCGTCGGCCATACGCCGACGCCGTCGCGCCGCGCGCTGCAGCGCCTCGATGGCCAGGTACTGGAAATCGATACCGGAATGCTGAACAACTACTACAGGGGCCGAGGTCACGCGCTGGTCATTCTGGGCGACGTCGTCGGTGTCGTCAGCGAAGACAACAGCGAAATCCAGGCCTTACAGCCACACCCGCGGCAGGTAGGTATGCGCCCCGGCGTCTACATGAGCGCCGAAGCCATCGAAAAACTGCTCGCGACGGGCGACATCAGCGATATTCGGGAAGACGAACTTCGCCGCAAAGTCGTGACGATCGGCGCCAATGGCCGGCAAATCGAAGCCGTATTCGACAAGCGGCCGTCGCGCGGCTTTTTCCCGGAGATTGCGGCCTATAAGCTGGACCGTTTGCTCGGTCTCGATGCGGTGCCGGTCACTGTACGGCGAGAAGTCGATGGGGACGACGGTTCCTTGCAGTTCGTTCCGGCACAATGGATCGACGAACCCGCGAGATCTCAAGCCGGGCACGGCGGCTCGGCCAGTTGCCCGCTCAGCGAGCAGTGGGCCGCGATGTACGTGTTCGACGCGCTGATGTACAACGAAGGCCGAACGTTGTCGCGGATGCTGTACAGCCCCGACGAATGGCGCTTGATGCTGATCGGGCACGAGAACGCGTTCTCAACCCGGACCGGGCTGCCGCCTTATCTGCGAAACATCGAGCTCAAGATCGGCAGCGCCTGGCGCGACGCGCTGGTCTCGTTGAGCGAGGAAACCATCAACGAGACCTTCGACGAAGTGCTGGACCGGCGCCGCCGCAAGGCATTGCTGGAGCGCCGCGACAGTCTCGTCCTGACTAACGCCGACGCTACTCCATAACGGCGATACATTCGATTTCGACGCGCGCGTCGAGCGCGAGCCCGCTCGCGCCCAGTGCGCTTCTCGCCGGCGGATTGACGAAGAAGGTCCTGTAAACCTCGTTCATCGCACCCCACTCGCTCATGTCGGCGAGGAATACCGTGCACTTGACGACGCGGTCCATGGACGAGCCGAAGTTCTCCAGCGTGCCCTTGATGTTTTCCAGCGTCTGTCGGGTTTCGCCCTGGATACCGCCGTCCGCCAGCGTCATCGTCCCGGGCACGATGCCGAGCGCACCGGACAGGAACAGCAGATCGTCGACGCGTACCGCTGACGAAAACGGCAGGTCGAGGTCTTCGGTGCCGGGTGCCTGCAGCCAGGCAATTTCGGTGGCATCGTCGACGGTAACTTCGCAGCCCGCGAGGTACAGCAGGCAGGTGGCGATTAACAAGCACTTCATGGTCTTTGCTCCCCGGTTTCCGGAATGGACGGTCAGATGTTGTTTGCTGCGGCGGCGGCCTTGATGCGGTCCGCGGCGCGGAACGCCAGCGCCATGATCGTCATCGTTGGCTGCCCGCGGCCGGACGTGACGAAACTGCTGCCGTCGCAGATGAACAGGTTGGGCACGTCGTGGCTGCGGTGATCGCGGTCGACGACCGACGTTGCCGGGTCGTCGCCCATTCTGGCAGTGCCGAGCAGGTGCGCGCCGCCGCGGGTCGGGCGCAGGTTTGGCGTGCGCCATCTTTTCGTCGCGCCGGCGGCCTCCTGGATTTCCATCGCGCGGTCTTCGAGGAAGTCTGCCATCGCGAGATCGTCGGGGTGATCGCGATACGTCACGCGCAGGCCCGGGCGTCCGTACTCATCCGTGTAATTCGGGTCGAGCGTGACGTTGTTGCGATCCATCGGCAGCGACGTGGTGCTGCAGACGAGTGACATCTGGCGCGTGAAGTTGTGCGCAATCTCGTTCTTGAAACCGGCGCCCCAGCGCGGCGCGTCGGGGGGCATGCCTTCGACTGCATGGAAAATTGGCGTTGCCGACCACAGCGGGCGCGCGTCGATGCCGCCGCCCCCGTAAAAGCCGCGTGTCTCGTCGGTGTCGTAAAAGTCGTGAATGATGCGGGTAACCTGCACGCCTTTGTAGTCGTTCAGCGGTTGCTCGAAAACGCCCTGTACGGCGGCGTGCGCATTGAACATCAGGTTGCGACCGACGTAGCCACTGGAATTCGCGAGCCCGTCAGGATGGCGGCTGCTGGCCGACATCAACAGCAGTCGCGGCGTCTCGGCGCCGTTGGCCGATACGACGACGGCCTTCGCCCGCTGCGAGCGCTCGTTGCCATCCCCGTCGAGATAGAACACTTCGCTGGCGCGGCCGCGGTCGTCGGTGCCAATGCGAAACACAGCCGAGTTCGGGCGGATTTCGCAGTGGCCGCTAGCCTCGGCCAGTGGAATCATGGCCGCGAGCGTCGACGACTTGGCATTGACTTCGCAGCCGAAGAACATGCAATAGCCGCAGTTGATGCAGGCCGGCCGGCCGTTATACGGCTGGCTCAATATCGCGTGCGGTTCCGGCTGCGGCGTCAATCCGAGCTTTTGCGCGCCGCGCTCCAGCAGTACGCCGGACGACTTGATCGGCATCGGCGGCATCGGGAACGGCTTCGAACGCGGCGCGTCCTGCGGACCCGGCGCACCGGAGACGCCGATGTCCCAGTCCACTTTCGTGTAATACGGTTCGAGCTCGTCGTAACTGATCGGCCAGTCCGCAAAGTTCGTGCCGCTGATCGCACCAAGCACGCTGCGCTCGCGGAAATCGACCTCGCGCAGGCGCCAGAAGTTGGCCGTGAAGTGCACGCTCGAACCCCCGACGCCGGGCGCATATTGCGCCGGCTGCAGCCCCAGCGGTTCGGCAAGCTCGGAGTCGTCGTGCCGGAATGTCTGCCCGGTCTTGCGGCTGCCGCCCATCAGCTCGAACCGGAACAGCACCGCGAGCTCATCGTGATGGAAATCGGACGCCCTGCGGTACGGGCCCTGCTCGAGCACGACCACATCAAACCCCGACGTCGACAATTCCTTCGCCAGGATCCCGCCGGCGGCACCGGAGCCGATGATGACGAAGTCGACCGGCGTCTTCAGATCGAACGTTACCGGCACCGCCATCAGCTGTCGTCCTTCGACTCGACAGCACCGAGTACCTGCGCATCGTAATAGCCGAACGGCGGCTGCCACGCACCGTGATGGCCCTGGAAGCCGATCAGCTCCCAGGCAACGCGATCGCGATTGCCGCCGTATTCGCTCATGGCAAAGAAGCCAAAGATCGTCATGATGCGCATCAGCTCGAAGAACGGCTGGCCTTCGATGCCGGCGAGCAATACATCCTGTGTCGCCGCATCCTGGTCCGCAAACCGGCCATCGGCAATTGACGCGTTCAGCGTGCCGAGACCGGAGCGAGCAAGTACGTAGTCGCCGTTCATCTCGGACGCAAACGCCTGGTCGAAGAAATGCACGACACCGGCTTCAGTCGCACCTGGCGTATCGGTAGTCGGGATGATGCGGGCCGCAATCGCCGCAATATCCAGCGCCTCGGCGGGCGGCAGGAACGCGTATGGCGCGTCGTCGTCCCGCGCGCTGCAGGCGCCAGCAACGAGACCGGCCGAGACCGGTAACATCGAGTGCAGCAAACCGGCGGCACCGCCCTTGAGGAAGCCGCGCCGACTGATCGCAGTGTCGTCCATTTTTTCCCCCGTCAGATTTCTGACGGACACTAGCACACGGCCTGCAACCCGGCGACGGGTTCAGCGCGCAGCGCTTTCGCGCCACCGTAAGCCGGGCCAAAAGTCCAATGAAAACAATCAGGTTTCAGGGTGAATCCGCGGCGCAGCGATGCCGGGAACACGTATAATTCGACGATGACTGACTTCGGCGCGGACCGCGCACAGGATTTCCGATGTCGCGACTGACCACGCACATTCTGGACACGGCGCACGGGGCGCCGGCCGGTGGCGTTGCCGTGCGCCTGTATTCGCTGAGCGGCGAGCGACTGCTCGTCGCGAGCACGACGACGAATAACGACGGGCGCACCGGCGAACCGCTGCTCGAGGGCGACGACATGCGCACCGGCATGTACGAGCTCGAATTCGACATTGGCGACTATTTCAGCGCGACCGATGCAGACGTTGCCGACCCGCCATTTCTCGACACGGTACTGATTCGCGTCAACCTGCACGCCGGCGAGCACTACCACGTCCCGCTGCTCCTATCGCCGTGGGCGTATTCGACCTACCGGGGCAGCTGATGGCGCGCGTGCCCGCAAAACCCCGAGATCGCATTCGCTTCCTGCTGGATGGTGAGCGCTACGAGTTGGACAACGTCGATCCGACGCGCACGGTGCTGCAGTTTCTGCGCGAGGACCTGCGCCGCACCGGCACCAAGGAGGGTTGCGCCGAGGGCGACTGCGGTGCCTGTACCGTCGTCATTGCCGAACTGAACCGCGACGGCAGCGACCTGAGCGCGCGCGCAATCAATTCCTGCATCCAGTTCCTGCCGACGCTCGACGGCAAGGAGCTGATCACCGTCGAATCGCTCGCCGGACCCGACGGCGATCTGCACCCGGTGCAGCGGGCAATGGTCGACTGCCACGGCTCGCAGTGCGGTTTCTGTACGCCGGGTTTCGTCATGTCGCTGTTCGCGCTGTACAAGACGCAGACCGCGCCGAGCCGCGAAACGATCGATCATGTGCTCGCCGGAAACCTCTGCCGTTGCACCGGCTACCGGCCGATCATCTCGGCGGCAGAGGCGATGTACGACGAGACACCTGGCGACGACTGGCTGCGCCAGCCGGCCGGACGAGGGCAGCCGCCCGCTGCGCGCATCGCCGCGCTGAAGTCGCTCGACGATGGCTGCTCGCTCGATATCGCGTGTGACGGGCGCCGCTTTATTGCCCCGGCCACGGCCGCCGAACTGGCGACACTGCTCGCCGAACATGGCGATGCGACGATCCTTGCGGGCGGCACCGATGTCGGCCTCTGGGTGACAAAGCAGCATCGCGATATCGACACCGTCATTTACACGGGGCGGGTCAAGGAGCTCTGCGAGCTGAAGGTCACGCCAAGCCATCTCGACATCGGCGCCGCGGTATCGCTGACCGACGTCGTACCTGTATTGGTCGGGCACTACCCGGACCTCGAAGATCTGATGTTGCGCTTCGCGTCACCGCCGATCCGCAATGCAGCGACGCTGGGCGGCAACGTCGCCAACGGCTCGCCGATCGGCGACTCGATGCCGGCACTGGTCGTCCTCGACACGACGCTGAAGCTGCGCTCGGCCAGCGGCAGCCGGGAGCTTCCACTTGACGACTTCTACAAGGACTACATGGTCAACGACCTGCAGCCCGGCGAATTCGTCGAGTCGATTCGCGTGCCGCTGCCCGAAGCGGGCGTCCATGTGAAGAGCTACAAGATTTCGAAACGATTCGACCAGGACATTTCGGCGGTGTGCGGCGCGTATCGGCTGCGCATCGACGACGGCCGCGTCGCCGACGTGCGCATCGCCTACGGCGGCATGGCCGCGACGATCAAGCGCGCGCAGCACTGCGAGAAGGCAATGTCGGGCCAGCCGTGGAACGAGCAGACTATCGAATCGGCAATGCGCTCGCTCACCGAGGATTTCAAGCCGATCGACGACATGCGCTCGACGGCCGACTATCGTCTGCGCGTCGCGCAGAATCTGTTGCGCCGGCTGTTTCTCGAAACAACCGGCGGACTCGATGATACGGTGTATCACTATGGACGCACCGGTTAAGCGTTCCCAGGACGAGACCGCCCGAGCGGTTGGCCGGGCGCTGCCGCACGACAGCGCCGTGCTGCACGTTACGGGGCAGGCGGCCTATACCGACGACCTGCCGGAGCCGCGCGACCTGCTGCACCTGGCGGTCGGCATGAGTAAGCATGCGCACGCGCGCATACGCAACATCAATCTTGATAAAGTGCGCACCGCGCGCGGCGTCGTCGACACGTTGCTGGCCGCCGACATTCCGGGCGACAACAACTTCGGCCCGATCGTCGCCGACGACCCGATCCTGGTGGAGAACGTCGCCGAGTATGCCGGTCATCCGTTGTTCGCGGTCGCGGCGACGACCGTCGATTTCGCGCGCAAGGCGGTGCGGCTCGCGAGGATCGACTACGACGTGCTGGACGCAATCGTCGATGCGGCCGACGCGGTGGAGAAACAGTCCTTCGTGCTGCCGACGGAGAATCTGCAACGGGGCGACGCTGTTGCAGCGCTCAAAAAATCGCCGCACCGGCTGTCGCGCCGAATTCGCTGCGGCGGCCAGGACCAGTTCTATCTCGAGGGCCACATCGCGATGGCGTTGCCGCAGGAAGACCGCGGCATGCTCGTCTACAGCTCGACGCAGCACCCGGACGAAGTGCAGAGCCTGGTCGCGCATGCGACCGGCCGTGCGGCGAAAGACGTCGTCGTCATCTGCCGGCGCATGGGCGGCGCGTTCGGCGGCAAGGAATCGCAGGCGGCGCTGATCGCCTGCATCGCGGCGCTGATGGCGGACAAGACCGGGCGCTCATGCAAGCTCAGGCTCGATCGTGACGACGACATGATCATGACCGGCAAGCGCCATGATTTCGTCATCGATTACGACGTCGGCTTCGACGATAGCGGACGCATTACCGGCATTGACTTTGAACTGGCGGGGCGCTGCGGTATTTCCGCGGACCTCTCCGGACCCGTCAATGATCGCGCGATGTTTCACTGCGACAACACCTATTTCCTCGAAAACGTGCACGTCACGTCGCACCGCTGCAAGACGAATACCGTGTCGAATACCGCGTTTCGCGGATTTGGCGGGCCGCAGGGCATGTTCGCGATCGAGTACGTCGTCGAGGATATTGCCCGGCATCTCGGCAAGGATCCGCTCCAGGTGCGCCGCAAGAACTTCTACGGCGTCGACGAGCGCAACGTGACGCAGTACGGGCAGGTCGTCGAGGACAACATCATTCACGACATCGTCGACAAGCTGGTCGATGACTCGGGGTACGAAACGCGACGCGAGCAGATTCGTGCATTCAATGCCGGCAGCCCGGTGCTGAAACGCGGCCTGTCGCTGACGCCGGTCAAGTTCGGCATCTCGTTCACGAACACGCTGCTGAACCAGGCCGGCGCACTCGTGCACGTTTACAAGGACGGCACCGTGCAGCTGAATCACGGCGGCACCGAGATGGGGCAGGGCCTGTACATCAAGGTCGCGCAGGTCGTCGCCGATGAGTTGGGCATCGACGTCGACGACATCCGCATTACCGCGGCCGACACGAGCAAGGTACCGAATGCGTCGGCGACGGCGGCGTCGAGCGGATCGGACATGAACGGCAAGGCGGCGCAGGCCGCGGCCGCAAAGATCCGGCGACGCCTGACCGAGTTCGCGTGTCGCCATTTCGACGTGAAAGAGGCCGACGTCGAGTTCGCCGGCGGCCGGGTGCGGGCCGGCGACAACGACATCGGTTTTCGGGAACTCGTCGTGCTGGCCTGGGCCGATCGTGTATCGCTGTCGGCGACGGGCTATTACCGAACGCCGAAGATTCACTACGATCGCGCGACGTTCAGCGGCCGACCGTTTTTTTACTACGCCTACGGCGCCGCCGTGTCGGAGGTCATTGTCGATACGCTGACCGGCGAGCATCGTATCCTGCGCGTCGACATCCTGCACGACTGCGGTGACTCGCTGAACCCGGCGATCGACCTCGGCCAGGTGGAGGGCGGATTCGTGCAGGGTGTCGGCTGGCTGACGGCCGAGGAGCTGTGGTGGAACGAGGCCGGCCAACTGAAGACGCATGCGCCGTCGACCTACAAGATCCCGACCTGCTCCGATCTCGCGACGGACTTCCGCGTCGAGCTGCTGCATAACGCGGCCAATCGTGAGGACACGATCTACCGTTCGAAAGCGGTCGGCGAACCGCCGTTGATGCTCGGCCTGTCGGTTTTCCATGCCATTCGCGACGCAATTTCGACGGCCGACAACCCGTCGCCGGCGCTCGACGCGCCGGCCACGCCGGAGGCGGTGCTGCGCGCCTGGGAACGGTGGCCGCAATGAACGAGTGGATCGAAGACCTCGCCGATGTGCTGGCGGCCGGCGAGCCCGGCGTCATCGTTACCGTCGCCGCGATCCGCGGTTCCGCGCCGCGCGAGGCGGGCGCGAAAATGATCGTCACGCGCGACGAGACGATCGGCACGATCGGCGGCGGGCAGCTCGAGTACCAGTGCACGCGCATTGCTGTCGACATGCTCGGCGCGAACGAACTGCCGTCGGTGCGCAACTTCCCGCTCGGCGCCTCGATGGGCCAGTGCTGCGGCGGCGTGGTCGACGTGCTGTTCGAACCGCTCGATGCTGCTGTGCCCAGCTGGCTCACGGATCTGCGTGCGCTGTACGGCCAGCGCCAGCCGCTCGCGATGGTAACCGGTATCGGCGCAACCGCCGGCAAGTTCATTGTCGCCGCCGAACTCGAGACGGGCCCGGGCGAACTGCCCCATGCAATCCGCGAGCGGGCCTTCGACATCGTGTCGCGTAATGGCGGCACGGAACGCGTCGGCGACTACGTCATCGAGACGGTCGTGAATCCCGACTTCAATATTGCGGTGTTTGGCGCCGGTCACGTCGGCGCAGCGGTCGTGCCCTTGCTCGCAAAACTCGACTGCAATGTGCGCTGGATCGACAGCCGCCGGAATATCTTTCGTGCGCTACCCGCCAACGTACGCGCAATCGAGGCCGCGGAGCCGGCGCTCGAAGTCGCCGCGATGCCGCCGGGAAGCTATTTTCTCGTCATGACGCACAGCCACGCGATCGACTACGAGATCGTCAGCCGAATCCTTATGCGTAACGACGCTGCATACTGCGGCCTGATTGGCTCGGTGTCGAAGCGGCGCCGTTTCGAAAAGCGCTTTCGTGCACAGGGTATCGGTGATTCACAACTCGTCAAGCTGACGTGCCCGATCGGCGTCGACGGCATCAGCGGCAAGAAACCGGCCGAGATCGCGGTCGCCGTGGCGGCCGAGTTGCTGCAATCACGCGACCGTGTCGCAATGCAGGCGCGCGGTAACCTCCCCGACAACGTCCGTCCTCTGAAGCGCTGAAGGGGACGGTTTGGAAGCGTATATCCTCGACTGGCTGAACCTGCTCGTGCGCTGGCTGCACTTCGTGGCCGGCATCGCGTGGATCGGGTCGTCGTTCTATTTCATCTGGCTGGACAACCACCTGCTGCCGTCCGGCAAGCCGGAGGACGATACGAAGGGCGTCGGCGGCGAAGTCTGGTCCGTGCACGGCGGCGGCTTCTACCATGCGCAGAAGTACAAGGTCGCGCCGAAGACGCTGCCGGAGCCGCTGCACTGGTTCAAGTGGGAGGCATATACGACGTGGTTGTCCGGCATGTTCCTGCTGGTGCTGGTCTACTGGTACAGCGCCGAGGTTTACCTGATCGATCCGTCGGTCATGGCGCTGTCGTTGCCGGTCGCGATCGGGACCGCGCTCGGCATCATCGTCGGCAGCTGGTTCGTCTACGATTTCCTGTGCCGCTCGCCGCTTAAGGAGCACGAGCACGCGTTCAGCGCGGTACTGTTGCTGCTTGTTTCACTGCTGGCCTGGGGCCTGTGCCAGCTGTTCGGCGGGCGCGGCGCTTACATCCATTTCGGCGTCGTGCTCGGCACGATCATGGTCGCGAACGTGTTCTTCGTCATCATCCCGGGCCAGAAGCGCATGGTCGCGGCCGCAGCTCGCGGCGAGCAGCCGGACCCGGAGGACGGCAAGCGCGCGAAGCTGCGGTCCGTGCACAACACGTACTTCACGCTGCCGGTACTGTTCGCGATGACGAGCAACCACTTCGCAATGACTTACGCGCACGAGTACAACTGGGTAATCCTTATCGCGATCTCGGTTGCCGGCGCGCTGATTCGCGTCTACTTCGTCGCACGCCACACGGGGCAGGCGTCGCTGACGCCGATCGTCGTTGCTGCGGTCATCATCATGGCTGTTGCGTTCCTGGTTGCGCCGCGCTCCAGTGCGGCGCCGGCACAAAACGCGGTCGCGTTCGCCGACGTGCGCGCGATCATCGCCGAGCGCTGCGCCAACTGCCATGCGGCGGCGCCGACGCACCCTGCGTTTCCGGCGGCACCGGGTGGTGTGATGTTCGACACCGACGCGCAGATACGCGCGGAGGCGTTGCGCATACACCAGCAGACCGTCGTCACGCGCGTCATGCCGATCGGTAACCTGACCAACATCACCGAGGACGAACGCGCGTTGATCGACGCGTGGTACCGGGCACTCGACAAGGAGCAGACGCCGTGAGCGACACGAGCTATCCCCGCGACCTCAAGGGTTACGGCGAGCACCCGCCCGCGGCGAACTGGCCCGGGTCGGCACGCATCGCGGTGCAGTTCGTCGTCAACTACGAGGAAGGCGGTGAAAACTGTGTGCTGCACGGCGATCCCGCCTCGGAAAAGTTCCTGTCCGACATCGTCGGTGCCGTCGAGTACCCGGGCCAGCGCCACATGAACATGGAGTCGCTGTACGAATACGGATCGCGCGCCGGCTTCTGGCGCCTGCACCGGCTGTTTGCAGGCCGCAAGCTGCCGGTGACGGTGTTCGGCGTCGCAATGGCGCTCGAGCGCCATCCTGAAGCAGTTGCCGCGATGCTCGAAGCCGACTGGGAGATCGCGAGCCACGGCTACCGCTGGATCGATTACCAGGACGTCGACGAAGGCATCGAGCGCGAGCACCTCGAGCGCGCGATCGACATCCACCGGCGCGTCACCGGCGATCGGCCAACCGGCTGGTACCTTGGCCGCTGCAGCCCGAACACGCATCGGCTTATCGCCGAGGAGGGCGGCTTCGTCTACAACGCGGACAGCTACGCCGACGACCTGCCGTATTGGGATATGCGCTTCGGCGCGCCGCAGCTGATGGTGCCGTACACGCTGGAAGCGAACGACATGCGCTTCGCGACGCCGCAGGGTTTCAACTCAGGGCAGCAGTTCCTCGATTACCTGAAGGATTCGTTCGACGTTCTTTACGAGGAAGGCTCGCGCATGATGTCGGTCGGCCTGCACTGCCGCATCGCCGGGCGCCCCGGCCGTTTCGCTGCGCTGCAGCGCTTTCTCGACTACATCCAGACCTTCGACGACGTCTGGATCGCGCGCCGCATCGACATTGCCGGGCACTGGCGGCAGCACTACCCTGCGGAGTCGTCGTGAACGCGCGCGATTTTGTGCGCCGCTACGGCGGCATCTACGAATGTTCGCCGTGGGTGGCCGAACTGGCCGCGCCGCACGTCGACGAGGCCGCCACGGTCGACGAGATCGCGCGCGTCATGGCGGACTGCGTCGACAATGCCTCGCACGACCGGCAGCTCGAGCTGATACGCGCACACCCCGACCTCGCCGGGCGTGCCGCCGTCGCCGGCGAGCTGACCGCGGAATCGACCGAGGAGCAGGCGAGCGCGGGGCTCGACCAGTGCACGCCGCAGCAATTCGAGCGCTTTACCGAACTCAACGAACAGTACACGGTGAAGTTCGGCTTCCCGTTCGTCATGGCCGTCCGCGGCAGCAGTCGCGACGAAATCCTCGCCGCATTCGAACGCCGGCTCGGACACGACTATGATCAGGAGTTCGAGACCGCGCTCGAAGAGATTCACAAGATTGCGCGCCTGCGGCTGGAGGCAATGTCGTAATGTCAGACAGGAACCCGTTTCACCAGTGGATACGGCTCGAGCAGCCGCGCCTCGGCACGCGCGTGACGTTTGCGACCGACGAATTCTTCGCCGCCAAGGAACGGCTGATCGATGCGGCCGAGCCGGTGTTCATCGACGGCAAGTACGACGATCACGGCAAGTGGATGGACGGCTGGGAGTCGCGCCGCCGCCGTAAGCCCGGCTACGATTACTGCGTGGTTCGCCTTGGCGTGGCCGGCGTCATTCGCGGCGTCGACATCGATACCCGGCACTTCACCGGCAACTACCCGCCCGAGGCGTCGATCGACGCCTGCGTCAGCGACGATGACGTGCCGGAGGAGGGCTGGGAAAGCCTGCTGCCGAAGACGGACCTGCAGGGCAACTCGCACCACTACATCGACATCGACGACGACCGCAGCTGGACGCACGTGCGGCTCAATATCTTCCCGGACGGCGGCGTTGCGCGGCTGCGCCTGTTCGGCGAAGTGAAGCCGGCAGAAGATGACGAGGAAGGCATCATCGACCTGTTCGCGCTGCGCCACGGCGGCCGCGCGCTGATGGCGAGCGACGAGCACTACGGCAGCATGCACAATCTGAACCTGCCCGGGCGCGGCGTCAACATGGGGGACGGTTGGGAAACCGCGCGTCGCCGCGGGCCCGGCAACGACTGGGTTATCGTATCGCTGGGGCGCCCGGGCACGATCGAGCGCGCCGAGATCGATACCGCGCACTTCAAAGGCAACTACCCCGATCGCGTGTCGCTCGAAGCCGCGACGTTCGCCGACCCGGGCGAAGTCTCGAACGACAGCGACCGCTGGCAGACGCTGCTGCCGGAGAGCAAGCTCTCGATGGACCAGCAGCATTTCTTCGAGGACGAGCTCGCCGACATCGGGCCCGTTTCCCATGTGCGCATGTCGATCTACCCGGACGGCGGCGTCAGCCGCCTGCGGCTGTTCGGCCGGCCCGCGGACGAGTAGCGCCGTGGCCGAACGCATCCTGAAACCATTACCGCTGACTCGCGAACGCTTCAAACCTTTCGGCGACGTCATCGAGTCCTCGCACGTCGAAGCCGCGGCGATGAACGACGCGCGCTTCGAGCGCTTCAACGACTTGTGCAACGTCGACGTCGGTGACGGCCGCGTCGCCGTCAGCATCACGACGAGCCGCGTCGCGACGAAGCTGCCGTACCTCGTCAGCATGGTGGAGCGCCATCCGCTCGGCTCGCAGGCGTTCGTGCCGCTGTCACCGTGCCGCATGATCTTCGTCGTCGCGCCGGCGGCGGAATCCGTCGACGAGGACGCACTGGTTGCGTTCGTCAGCAACGGCCACCAGGGCATAAACTATGCGCGCGGCACCTGGCACATGCCGCTGCTCGCGTTCGACACGGGGCAGCGCTACCTGATCATCGACCGCGCCGCCGACCGCCCGAACTGCGACGTGCACGAGCTCGAGAATCCCGTGCTGCTGGAAGGGCACTGAGTCGATGCGGGAGGCATTCCGGGCAGCCATCTATCATTGCCTCGA
>JBFIQH010000017.1:0-28053 GCA_041609735.1 Woeseiaceae bacterium
AATCTGGACACTGGGCGACGACATTGCCTGGCTGCATCTCGGCGACGACGGCCGGCTGCGTGCGATCAACCCCGAATCGGGGTATTTCGGCGTCGTGCCCGGCACGAATGCCAGCACGAACAAGAACGCGTTTGACATGATTACGCGCGACGCAATATTCACCAATGTCGCGCTGACCGCGGATAACGAACCCTGGTGGGAAAACAAGAACGTCGGCGAGCCTGCCATCGACTGGTGCGGACGTGCCTACGATCCGGCCAACGGCAAGGCCGCACACCCCAACTCTCGGTTCACGGTCGCCGCAACCAATAACCCCTGCTACTCGACGCTGGCCGAGGCACCTGAAGGCGTGCCGCTATCGGCGCTCGTGTTCGGCGGCCGCCGCAAGGAGCTGGCGCCGCTGGTTTATCAGGCACGGAATTGGAAACATGGGGTCCTCGTCGGCGCCGGCGTCGCATCGGAAACGACCGCCGCCAATGTCGGCGAGGTCGGTGTCGTACGTCGGGACCCGATGGCAATGAAACCGTTCTGCGGCTACAACTTTGCCGATTACTGGTCGCACTGGCTGTCGTTCGACGAGAAGAGCAGCCGGTTACCGCAAATCTTTCACGTTAACTGGTTCCGCCAGGATCGTAACGGAAAATTTTTGTGGCCGGGCTTCGGCGAAAACCTGCGCGTGCTGCGCTGGATCATCGATCGCTGCGAAGGGCGAGTCGATGCAAAAGAAACGCCAATTGGCTACCTGCCCAACGCAACGGACATCGATACGACCGACCTCGACATCGACGCATCCGCACTGGAAGCACTGACGTCGGTCGACATCGGCCAATGGCAAAAGGAAATGCAGTCGATCGGCGACTACCTCGACTCCTACGGCGACCGCCTGCCGAGTGCCCTTCGCGACGAACACAAACGAGTGGTCAAGGCACTCGAATCAGGCTGATCCCCACGCCTGTCAGCTCGCCGAGGCAAGCGCATTTGGCGCTGGTTCTGCAGCGAGCCGTGTGCGATGGCGTTGCGATGGAGTGGGGTTTCGAGTCAGCAGCGGCGCGCGCTCCAGGAAAGGTTGGCGCCAACGGGCCGTGCAGCGCCGCTAGTCCACCGCCTTGTAGTGGATTGCGAGTGACGACCCGGGCTCCTCGGCCCTGCCGAGGCCAATCGTGCCCTCCTCGGACAGCTCGGTCATGTCGCGGCGAACGAAAGTTTCCTTGCCGCGCACATCCTGCAGGAACGTGCCATTCGTGCTCTGGTCAATCAGGACAAACTTGCCGCGGCGCATCTCGACCTTCGCGTGGATGCGGGAAATCAGGTTGCCTTTGATAACGAGATCGTTGTCCTCGGCGCGGCCCATATTGGCGCCTTTGCGTTTTTCGGAGACTTCGACCTTTTGGTCACGAAAGCTCAGGACCATCTTCGACGCGTTTTTTTTCTGATCCTCCCAACCGATCGTCGGCAGCATGCTCGTGGCTTCTTCGGGATTCCACAGTAATTCGAACAGCGCGACTTCGTCGAGGCGTCCGCGGACGGTCGCGACGTCGATCTGGCGCGTCTGTTTCTGCAATTCCGGGCTCATTTTCTTGACCGTTTCCCCGGAGATGATGATCTGGCGAGACTTCGCCTGGGACGTCATCCGGTTCGCCGTATGGACGGCGGCGCCGAAAATATCGTTCTGCTCCTGGACGACCGGCCCGAAATGACAGCCGATGCGAATGGAGACCGGGATGCTGTCTTTCTTGCGGCTGTCGGCCGAGATCCGCGTCTGCATCATGACGGCGGCGCCCATGGCATCGTCGACGGTCGAGAACGTCGACATGACCTCATCGCCAATGGTCTTGATGACGGTACCGTTGTGCTGGTGGGTCGCGTCTTTCATGATGTCGAGACACGCGGCCACCGTCTCGCTTGCCTTGGTGTCGCCGAACTTGTCATACAGCTGTGTGCTGCCGACCACGTCAGCAAACACGATTGCTACTTCAAGATCCCGCGCCATCTGTCTATTTTACAAGCTATTTTTCGGCAACGATATACGCGATCCAGGCGAGATCGGCCTCACCCTTTTCATCCGGCGTAAACTCGCCGTTGCCCTCGCCGTCCTCGTCCTCGCCTTCCCAGTAAACGGTGACTTTGCTGAATCCGGCTTCGAGCAGCATGTCGCGCAGCTCGGGCGCGGTATACAGGCGCCACTCGTAGGTGAATGCTTTTTTCAGCCGCGAGCCGTCGGGGAACTTGAAATGAATATGGCAGCGCATGAAGTTCGTCACCGGGTGAAACTTTGCCTGGTGCCAGATATAGGTAAATCCGTCGTACTTGGTCTTTTCCTTCGTCTCTTCAAAGGCTTCCGGGCCGCCGAACATGTCCATGAACAGCACGCCGTCGTCTTTCAGCGCGTCGCGGCAGCGCTTCATGTACTGCACCATCGTCGCGCGCTCCTGGAAAATCCAGTAGCTGAAATTAAATGCGGCGAGCAGGTCGACCTTCGGTGTCTCGACGGTCATGACGTCGGACTCGATCAGGCTGACCCGCGCCCGGTCCTCCGACGGCAGGCGGCCGACGCGGTGCTCGCGGCCCCACTCCAGCACGTCCGGATCGATATCGACGCCAATGGCCTGGAATTCCGGCCCCTGTCGCACCCATTGGCATGACGCGCTGGCCGTGCCGCAAAAATCCTCGCGAAACAGGTGTGCCGCGCGGCCACGGATCTCCTTGAATGTCGTCTGCAGGAACTCGATTTCGTTTTCGACGTTTTGTACCGACTGCTCATATAGCTCATGAATATCGGCCTGCTCGGCCATCGTCGGCCGCTTTTTCGCATGCTTCGCACTCATCGGGCGGAAAAACTCCTCAAAATTGGTGTTCGTGGCGGCTACCCGGCGGCATTCCGGCCGGGGTCTGCATTCTAGAGAGCTTCGGGTATCGCGTCGAGCGCTGTCTTGAGCAGCTCCGGCCCGACTCCGGGCTTGTGCGCGTTCTCGCTGATTGTCCGTCGCCATGCGCGCGCACCCGGCTGCCCCGCGTACAGCCCGAGCATATGGCGCGTCATTCGGCCCAGCTTCTCGCCGCGGCTGAGTTGCTGGTCGATGTAGGCCTGCATCCTGAGGATGACCGCGCGGCGTTCTGGCAGCGGCGCGCCGGACAGGAAGCGCCGCTCGAGCTGCGCGAGAAAATACGGGTCGTGATAGGCCTGGCGACCAATCATGACGCCGTCGACTTGAGCCAGCAATTCATCGACTTCCTCAAGGCGGGTGATCCCGCCGTTGAGGTATATCGTCAGGTCATCCATCTCACGCTTCAGGCGGATGACGCGTTCGTAGTTCAGCGGCGGCACCGTTCGGTTCTCCTTCGGGCTGAGCCCCTCGAGGATGGCGATACGCGCGTGCACGATAAACTCGCGACAGCCGGCCGTGCGCAGTACGTCCACGAAGCGCGCGAGGAATTCGTAGGAATCCTCGTCGTCGATGCCAATGCGCGTTTTGACGGTGACGGGTACGTCGGACACATCCACCATTGCGCGGTAGCAATCGGCGACGCGCCGCGGCGTCGCCATGAGGCAGGCACCGAATTGGCCGCTTTGTACCCGGTCGCTGGGACAACCAACGTTGATGTTGATTTCGTCAAAACCTCGTCGGCTGCATTCACGTGCAGCCAGCGCCATCTGTTTCGGGTCCGAGCCGCCGAGCTGAACCGCAATCGGATGCTCGTTACGATCGAACTGCAATAATGTATCCCTGTCGCCATGTTCGACCGCGGCGGCCGTGATCATTTCTGTGTAGAGCTGAACGGATGGGCTCAGCAGCCGCATGAAGTATCGGCAATGCCGGTCAGTCCAATCCATCATCGGTGCAATTGAAATCCGGGGTTTCATGTCAATATCAACGGCTTTGCGGGCTACCGATCCAAATGTCGCATCGTTCAGGCGCGGATACAAACGTCTGGCGCGGCGGCACGAACCCGGCCAGGCCACCATTGCCCGATTGTCGAAACCACCAATATGCCCTGTTTGCCATGTCCAGATTGAACAGACACAGCGCCGCCAAGCGCTTCCGTGAACACATTCGGGCAGCCACTGCACTGCACACTGCCCACCTTGACGATCCGGCTTTCAGGGACGAGTACGAGCGTTTTGCGGCGTGGCAGTTCAGGCACCTGCTGCCGTTCTTCCGTGACCTTGCCGGTCGTGACGGCTATCAACAGGCGATTGAATTCACGATGACCGACCTGGCCGGCGTCGGCATCAGTCATCGCGATCGAGACCTTGAACGCGCCGCCCCGGCAATAACGCGAATGCTGCCGCTGCGCGCGTTGATCACCCTCTGTGAGGCGGCGGAAGCCAATGCACGCGTCCTCAGAATCAACATCGCCATCTGCAAGGCACTTAGCGTTGATTCGAAACTACCCGCGACAATTACCGAGGTCGCTTATTGCATCGCGTGCCGTGAGGCCAGCACGCTCGAAGAACTGGTCGATCTGGTGCGGGTCGTGTGCGGACTCGGGCGGTCGCTGAAGTCGCTGGTCCGTGTGCCGATGATCGGCATGACGCTGCGTGCCATGCGAACGCCGGCCCGTGCTGCCGGGTTTGCCGCATTGCACGACTTTCTCGAGAACGGTTACCTGACCTTCAGGGACATTCCGGACATCGATCATTTCCTTGCCGTCATCGAGCGCCGCATGATTGACGTATTCACGCTGATCCACACCGCGCCTCTGGACGCGGTACGCAAGCAGGCACTCAGCGGCGCCTATATTCCTGTATCTGAATAGCCTGCCTTTCGTCAGCGCTGCCGCCGCCGTCCATCGGCGCTGCGGACAGCGGACACAGCGATTTAACAGTTTGTGTTATCGGCGTCACACTTTTGCCCTGAATCCCTGTACCTGCGGGGTTTCGCCCGTATTCTGACCAATCTGGACCAGGAATATAAACCGGCGTCCGACCGTCTTCATTTCAGCCAACGACCACACAGCTACCGGAGCAATGAATGCATCAAGCGAGGCCAGCGCCAAAAATCGAAGCTCGCTCCCCGTTAAAACGCCCGGCGAATATCCTGCTCATCGGACCGTTCGATCCGCATTCCGGTGAGTACACGTTTCTGAGCCCGCCGCTCGGTGTCTGGCGGCTTTGCGGTTATCTCAATCGACACGGGCATTACGCCGAAGTTTTCGATCCGAACAACTGCTCCGCCGACCCCCGGTACGCGCTGGATCAACGGCTGCGATCCCGGTCGTGGGATATAGTCGGGTCGTCGACAACCGGCATGACGCTGCGTTTCGACCTCGAACTCTGCAACATCACCCGCCAGATCTGCCCGGACGCGTTGCTCATTGCCGGTGGCATGGAGGCCACGTTTGCGCCCGCGCTTGTCAGCCAGCTCGGCGGCTTCGACCTTGTCGTACTCGGCGAAGGCGAAAAGCCGCTGCAGGAAATTGCCCGTCGTCTGCAGGCCGGCGAAGCGTTGATGGGAATCGAGTCCACTGCAGTGCCGCTGTGCAACGGCGACGTTCATCGCGTCCACGGCTACGCGCTCGACTACCAGGAATTTCGCGAGTCGGCAATGCAGACACCCTACGAAGACATGCCGTTCGAGGATTACTGGCAGCGCCTCGAGGAGGCCTACGCAATCGACGCGCTGAGCGAAAAGGCGGCGCGGGAGGCCCGCTTGTCCGAGATTCGCTCTGTCCGCATCGCAACGCTCAATTATTGCCCGATGGCGTGTACTTTCTGCTCGTCGACGAACTTCCTGCATGAGGTCCAGGGCAAGGTTGCAAAAGTGACACGCCTGGACGCAGACGACTGCCTCGCCATGATCGATCGGGTGCTCGAGGCGCAGCCCGGTGTACGCACGATCATCTGGCAGGACGATATTTTTGTTTTCACGAACGACAAACGCATCGTGCCGTTGTGCAACGGCATCATCGAGGGCAAGGAAACCGGGCGGTTTCCGGACTACCTCAATTTTATCAGCACCAACCGTATTGACGCGATGACCTCGGACCGCCTGCGCCTGATGAAGGCGGCCGGCTTTCGTGTGCTCGGCTTTGGTGTCGAAAGTTTTTCGAAAAACGTCCTGCAGGAATTCAACAAGGCACAGATTTATCGTCATATTGACACGAATCTCGCCGCAGCTGTCGAACTGGGAATTACGCCGTTTCTCGACCTGATCCTGAGTTCCCCCGGCAGCGGCATCGACGACATCCATACAACCGTCGTGCGCGCGCACCACTGGTTGATGCAAGGCTGCGAGGTCGGTCTTTACCCGTACATCATCCCGTTTTCGGGATCGGCAATGAGCAAGGATCCGGCGCTGAAAAAATACACCGTGCGCGAATCGGTCGCCGTCGCAGGCAGCAATGTCGTTTGGCAGCAACCGCAAAAAATTCTGCCGATCGACACACTCGCTCGCGATCTGATCTGCAAGGTCGAGCAGCGATTTGAAAAGCGCCTCGCCGATGTTTCGGCCGATGTCCGGCACATGCCGTCTCGCATCCGCTCATTGATCTGGATCGAGGCGGCGCTGCCGTTGTTGGCCGACCATGGATTGCCGGTGCCGGCTGTGAACGCGATCAGCGACATGGTCGAACGGCACAGGAACCGCGCCCATCAGGTACGGCGCACTGCAAAATATGACCACGCCGGGTTCCCGGAATCCGCCGTGCTGTCGCACGAAGTCTAAACCATGTCGCGCGTGAACAGACATCGCTCCAGTTGGCTGGCCGGCATGCTGTTTGCGGCTGCAATGGCTGCCTCGGTGGCAATCTTCGTCGACGCCGGGCTGTCGCTGCCGGTCTACCTGCTGGCGAGTTCGATCGTGCTATTGGATGGCATCGACATCGCGGTTCGCCTGCTGATGCGCTACAACGCCAATCGGCGGAAACAGCGGCTCGACGCTCCGGACGGCCGGGTGCGGCCATTCGCAATCTGTCTTTCCGTATACAACATGGAGCACGACGTCGATACATTGCTCGAAAACCTCGGGCCGTATCGCTCGAACGTCTGGATCATCGATGACGCCTCGACAGACGCGACCGTGCCGCGCCTGCGCGCAGCCGGCTGGCGGGTTTTCGCGGCTGAAACAAACCAGAAGAAACCGGCGGCGATACACCTGCTGCTGAAGCAGCTGCCCGCAGAAATTCGAACCGTGCTGGTCATGGATCCGGACGTGCGCCTTCCGGACAACCTCGCCGAACGCATCAATGCGTTCCAGGCCTCCGGCGCTGCGGCGTTGTGCCCGAAAATCACGGTGCGGCCCGACGGCTACCTGGCCGAGCTGCAGCATATCGAGTATGCGTTGTCTTTCGATCTTGGCCGCCATAGCTTGACGCCCCATACGGTCACGTCGGGTGTCGCGCTGTACGACAGGCGTGCTCTCGATACCGCGCTCGAGCATCACAGCCTGTCCGTCTACGGCGAGGACCTCGAAAACGCCGTGGTCCTGCTCGGCGAGGGCAACGATATTATTTACGACCCCACCCTCGTCGTCGAGACAGAGGGCAAACGCGACATTAAAGGCTGGTTCTCGCAGCGCGTCGGCTGGTCGTTCAGCCTGTTGAAAGTCTACGCAGAGCATTTTGCGGACGTACGCCGCATCATCCGCCGTTCGCCTTACAGCTTTTATCAATTCGGCATCTATTTCATGGTCCTGTCGATGCTTCTGTGGCCGTTCAAGATCGCAAGCATTGCCTTGCTGACTTACAGCGCCGTGAACGGGGTCGACGAATTGCTTGCGCTCGACCTGATACCGAACAACTCGCTCAACCACCCGGCCTACTTTGCCGCGCTTTACGTCAAGTACTCGTTCATCGTGCTTGCCGCATACGTGCTTGTGACACCCGCCCGAGATGTAGCCCGCGGCCTGCTGTTCATGCCGTTCTTCTTTCCCTATTGCGTCGCGCTGGTCATCCCTACGGGTATCGGCTACCTGAACTGGATAACGCTCAGGCTGTTCGGCCGGCGCCTTTATGACGATCACTACGACAGCAAACCCTTGCTCGGGAGGCAGCAGCAAAATGTTTGAAGCGATAGATACTCTGGCAAATTACTGGGAACGGCGCGCAGTCAAGTTTGCACGGCAAGGCGATGGCCTCGCTGCCGTTTGTTCCTATGGCATGCCGCGCTTCTACAATCGCATGATAGAGATCTGCCAACGGCGTGCATTGCGGCCGTGGCTGAACGCAGTGACGAGCCAGGATGTGCTGGAGGTCGGATGCGGCGTCGGCCGCTGGACTCGCATGCTCGCCGAAAACGGCAATCGCGTCACGGCAATCGACCTCAGCCCCACGATGATCGACGAGACCCGGACGCGCTTGCTTGAGGCCGGGCACAGTGCCGATCTGCACATAGCCGACGTCGCGTCGTTCGACGCCGGGAAACGTTTCGACAGTGTCGTCAGCGTGACGGTTATCCAGCATGTGACTGATGACGCTGAATTTCGACGAGTTTTCGATCAGCTGTCACGGCAGCTGAAGCCGGGCGGACGCGCGATCCTGCTCGAGGCGGCACCGACCGACGACATTGCACGCTGCGACAGCCCGATCTTCCGGGCGCGCTCGCAAAAAGCGTACACCGACGCTCTTCTGGCGAGCGGCTTTCGCATTGACGCGATTTCCGGCGTCGACCCGATGCCGTTCAAAACCTGGCTGTTGCCGTATTTACGCGCATTGCCGAGACCCGTCGGCGTCTCATTGACTGCATTGGTAACGGCACTGTCACTGCCGCTGGACCTGCTGCTCGCCCGCTGGCTGGTGCGGCAGTCGTGGCACAAGCTGATCATCGCGACCAGGATGGGAGACCCGTGCGGACAGACCTGACAACCTGGCTGCCGATTCTGCTGCTCATCGTGCTGGGCACGCTTGCCGGAATCGGCGGCATGCTGCAGTCCGGTAGCGATGCCGACGTCGGATTTCCGACAGAGATCAGCGTCACCAGCCGCTCTGACCGCGGGCCCGGATCGCTACGCGCGGCGCTGTTCGCGGCAATGAAAGCGCCACATCCGGTCACGATACTCATTGGCGTCGGCGTCATCGACATCGACGTGCCGCTGCCGCCGATCATGGGAAACGGCACCACGATCATCGGCAATGCGGATGCCCCGGTGTTATTGCGTCGTGCACCGGGAAATACGTCAACGGACGCCCTGCTGCAGATCGGCGCGGATGACGTCAGCCTGCAGCACGTTGCAATCGACGCAGCCGGCAAGCCTGCAATCCTGGTCAAGAATGACGGCGCCCATCTTGACAGAGTCACGATTCGGAACGCGAGCGTGGCCGTCGAAGGTTTCGACTGCGATGCGCTGACGATTGTCGCGAGCGAATTCTCGGACAACGACATCGGCATCCGCCTCGCCGGCAGCCGCGCGACGGCATCGATACGCGGCAATGTCTTTCGCAACAGCCGCAACAGCGGCATCTGGGTAGCACTGGCGACAGAAAATCCGGATGCCGATTCGGACATTCGGATCCACGACAATCGTCTCCTTGGAGGCCGCGACGGTATCGTCGCCGTCAATGTTCGTGCCGACGTGCGAGGCAATCGTATCAGCGGTTTCGCGCATGCCGGCATCAGTTTGCTCGACACGCGCGCCAACGTTGTCGGCAATCAGGTGCTCGACAGCAAGGGCATTGGCGTTCACGTTGCGCGGCCGCGTGATTCGGCGATCGACGACAATGAAGTGGCCAGGAACGAGCAGATTGGCATTCTGATCGTCGATGCGCACGGATTGCGGGTGGAGAACAACCAGGTTTACCGTAACGGCTACGGCATTGCTGCTGTGGGGCTGCAACCGATCGACGCTTCGGTGCAGCGGAATACGCTCGCGAGCCAGACAATCGATGGACTGATTGCCATCGGTGAGTCGCCGTATATCGACGGCAACCATTCGATCGAAAACGCACAGGCCGGCATACGAATCATGAACCTGGTGCGCCCGGGCCTGCCGACGATCGCTGCAGAGCCGCGGCTGACCAATAACACGCTAAGCGGAAACGGCAGCAATGACGTGCAGTTCGGTGACTACGTGGTGCAGTCACCATGATGTCGACGCTGACTAAAAACATTGCCCGCAGCGCTATCGATATTTCGGAACGCCGCGTACTGTTCGACACTAGCTGGCCGCTGCTCCTGTTCCTGCTGACCGCGGCCTACCTCGTGTCGTGGTCGCTCGGCGTGCTGGCAATTGATCTCGCGACGGTACTGTGGACAACCTTCGGCCTGGCGTTTGCGTACCTCGTTCTGTCGCGCGCGCTCGACTACCTGTCGAGTCTGCGTGGCGTTATGGCGCTGCATACTGCCGTCAATCTTGCAGCGGTCACGGGGCTTGCCGTCATCTGGTCGATGATCGGTGCTCTCGAGGCACCGGCATTCGCGCTGTTCTTTGCATTGCCGGTCGTTGCGCTCGGCATGGTGGCCCGTCTCAGCGTCCAGTACGCGGTAACCGGCTATTCGATTCTTGCCGCTTGGGTCGTCGCGCTGCACGCGAGCTCTGCACTGCGCTTGAAGCTTGAAAACCTTGGTGTGCCGCCACTCTGGGATCACGTGCCAGCCCTGTCTGAGCGGGAGTTCGCCGGCTACGGCGTCGTCTCGGGCGGCGGCGAACAGCTGCAGTTCATGATCGTTTTTTCATTTGCTTTGCTGGGTGTCGCGACGACTTCCGCCGTCGTCGTCGTATTGATCGGCCGACTGTTCGAACGGCTGCGATTCGCGAGCGCGACTGGCGAACGAGCATCGCGCATCAGTGAGAGTTTTGTGACCGACACCGATGATCTCGAACTCGTGCTCGACCGCAACGAACAGTCGATCATCGCGATCAGCCCCAAACTTGCCGTGCTGCTCGACGAAACGCCGGAGTCTGTCATCGGTTGCCACGTGACCAGTGTGCTGCCGTTCCATGCCGGTCATGCCGCGCGTCGGCTGATCGAATCGGGCGACAGCGGCGAGCTATTGAACCAGGGCCTGACGACGCCGTCCGGCTGCCGCCTGCTGAACATGCGGACGCATGCCGGGTCGTCGGACGGGTACGACTTTCAGCGTATTACCTTCACCGAACTCAGCGCGCGGGAATACTCGCAGCTGGCCATCGACCTGCTTGGCGAGCTGTTTGGCGCGATCGACAGCAAGGGTTCGTTCCTATATGTGAGTAAGGCCCTGACCGAGCTGACCGGCGCAGCTGCGGGAGACCGCGCCGACGGATTGCCGCTGCCCGCGGGCTGGTGGCAGATCGGCGCGCGCCGCGAGCACCGCCGCACGCTGGCGGTGGACGGCAGCGACCACCAGCTGCACCTGCATCGCGAGGAATATTACGGGGACCACAGCCTGACGGAGATCATCGTCTTCAGGCTGGCGCCGATGCGAGGTGCAAAATGATGCGAAGGCAGCTCGTTTTGTGCGTGATGCTGATGACTTCGCAGGCCGCGGCCGATGACCTGTACCTGCAGGCGTCCGGCGCCGAGAGCACGGTCAGCAGCCAGCGCTATTCGGTAACGCGGACTTTCAACGGCAGCGGATCCGGCGTCGAGGCGGGACTGTCGTATTTCAATGGCAGTGGCGCGCGCTGGACGCTCGCTCGACTCGGCATGAATGGGCGCATCTCCGACAGCGTCATCATGCGGGGCAGCATCGACGTGGGTCCGGGACGTATCGACGGCAGAAGAATCTCGTATCGCAAGGCCGGATTCGGCACGACGTGGATCGCAAGTCCGGAGTGGTCCGTCGACGTCAGCGATACGTACATCAACATCGACGACTCGATCGGGCACGTTCTGGGTGTCTCCGTCAGTCGCGTTATCGGCAAACGGCACAGCGTGACGCTCGATGCATCGCGCTCGGCCGGCGGCAACCTCGATACGGAACAGCTGGGGCTGAAGTTTCGCTGGCAGGGACCAATCAGCTACCTGGGCGGCGCCTACGTCGGTGAAACGCGCAACCCGGTCTTGCTCAATGAAGTCGGCACCGGGTTCGGCAGCAGCGACGCCCGTCTGCGGCAAGCTTACGCCGGGATCGAGTTTCCGATTGGCGACTATTCGCTGCTGACTCTTTTTGATTACCTCAGGCTCGACGACACCATCCGTCGCGAAATCACTTTCGTCGTACGCATTCCATTTGGTGATTCTTCGGTGAGCGACGAATGAAAGCGCTGTCGCGAATAGTGCTGCCGGTCGGCGCCGGCCTGCTGTTGCTGGTGCTCGGCATTGCCGCGCTGCGTGCCGGCGACCAGTACCGCAGTGCCTCGATCGAGCAGCAGGCACACGTCGATGCCACCGGCATCGTGACGTCGATCCAGGGTCAGCTGCTCGATATCGACGCGACACTACGCAGCCTTCCTGGCGACGTCAGCCGGATTGAAACCGGCACACTGGCTCGCGACGAAGCCACGGCGTGGATTCGTGAAGGACGACGCGTGTCGTTGCTGCCGGATGGCCGTCCGCAAGATCCGATCGTGCTCGCGCAGGTCGACGCGGCAAGTGCGCCGTCCGTGTCCGCGCCGCTGACCAGCGCGACCGGTCGCGACCTGGTGTTGATCAAGGTGCCGCGCTCGGGCGGCTATGCGGCGCTGACATTGCCCGTCGATACGCTGATTGGCGTTGTTAACTCCGATGCGCTTGCGCTGGACAGCCTGCAACTCGGCGTTTCGTCCGGCGATCCGGCAGCCGACGCCGTAAGCATTTTCCGGGCGTCACGCAGAACCGATACGCCTCCGCATTACATCGCGTTTCCGGTTCCGGGTGGCCAATGGGTTTTGCACTACGCATCGACGGCAAGCTTGCGCAGCGACGAGACCAGCTGGACCCTGTATATTCTGGTCGCGATTTTCGCATACCTTATGGCGATAACCGTGCATCGCCTGCAGCGTCAGCCGCAGGTATTGCGTGGCGACCTCGATCGCCTCAGCGAGCGATTCGTCAGGCTCAATGAGGAACTGGCCGCGACAGTGCAAAATCGTGACCGGGTACAGGACCGCATCTACCAGCTGTCAGTCACGGACACCGAAACCGGCTTGCCGAACCGTCAAGCGCTGACGACGCGGCTCGACGAGCTGTTCACCGAGCGGCGGGAAGCCGGTGTCTCGAGCCCGGTTACCGCGGTCGTTCTCGGACTGCGCGACGTCGAGAATGCCGAACATACGCTCGGCCACAGTGTCGTGCCCGCGGTACTGCCGGAGATGGCGCGCCGCCTGTCCGAGCATCTCGCGGAGTCGGATTACCTCGCCCGGACGAACAACTACCAATTGACCGTTCTGTTACCCGACTGCGACACGGGAGAGGCGACCGCTCGCGTGCGCAAATGGTCGGAATCGATCGTCACCGGCATTTACGAACACAAGTTCGGCAACATCAACGTATCACCGCTGTTCGGCATCGCGACGGCCGAAGACAGTTACAGCTTCGCCGAGCGACTGCTGGAGGATGCGATGTCCGCGCTCAGCGATGCCGACGCCAGTACGTCCCGTTGGTCCATTTTCCGCTCCGACAGTCGCGACGACCGCGCCTCGCGGATACAGCTCGAGTCCGACTTCAAGTCGGCGATTGAGAACAACGAGTTCCGGCTGTATTTCCAGCCGATCGTTCACACGCTGACGGGTAAGCCGCGCGGGTTCGAATGCCTGGTGCGCTGGCAACACCCGATCGAGGGACTGCTGCCGCCGGGACGTTTCATTGAGCTCGGCGAAAGTACGGGGCTTATCACCGAATTGACTCGCTGGGAGCTGCGCGAGGCGGTGCGCCAGGCGCAGTCGTGGGATAACCTGCACCGCCTGGGCTGTTACCTGAGTATCAACCTGTCCCCCTACGACCTGCTGTACCCGCATCTCGTCGAGGAACTGTCGACGCTGGTTCGCGAAGCCCGGTTGTCGCCGTCGTCGTTCAGGCTCGAGATCACCGAGTCAATGGTCATCAACAACGTGTCGCAGACGCGCAATATGCTGAACGACCTGCGCGACGAAGGATTCGGCATCATGATGGACGACTTCGGCACCGGGTTCTCGTCGTTGAGCTACCTGCGGCAGCTCCCTTTCTCCGCCGTCAAGATCGACCGTTCGTTTACGCAGGCGATAACCTGGGACACGAAAGACTTCGGGCTCGTCAGGAACATTATCAACCTGGTGCATTTCCTGGACATGGAAACAATCATCGAGGGCGTCGAAACGACCGAACAGCATGACATGCTGAAAACGCTGGAGCCGGTCTACTGCCAGGGCTACCTGTTCGCCAAACCGATGCCGGCGATTGATGCGGAGGAATATCTGGTTGGCCATCTGACGGAATCGAAACAGGCCGCCATCGCCAGTCGCCGGTAGAATAAATTGCAGGCCGCCACCCGAATCCGTCAGGTAGCGGCCTGCAGCGCTCCCCGGTCGCTGTCGAACAGCGCCGGGTCAAGGCCGGCAACGAGGCGAGTGTTCGTGAGGACTTCGTGCTCCCATCGCATGCCGACGTTGATCAGGTGTACGCGCCGATCGCTGAGCAGGTACTTCAAACAGCATTCCCGAACGGCACTGGTGCCGGACCACGTCGGGTCGAGTGCATCAACGATGGACTTGAATGTCGACTGCGCAAGCGGCTTGACGATGCTGACCCCGATGTCGCGCGCATAGCAGGCGTCGAGCACCTTGTCCGCCGCGTCGCCGTCGTCGACGTTGCACTGCAGCTGCAGAATGTCGTACAGGCCACTGCCGATAAGCGGTAACGCGGCGTGCGGATCGGAGACGAGCAGCCCCAGGTGCCCGATATAACCGTCTTCGCGGAGACGCAGAAGTTCCTGCTGTTGTCTTTCTCCGAGACCACTGGCAAGAGAACATGCCCCATTCTGAATGCCGTGCACATACAGCACGTCGATGCGATCCGCGCGCAGCCGCCGCAGCGATGCGGTCACGCTCGCTGCGATATCGGTGCCCGCCCGAGCGACATTGAACCTGGAGGCCAGTATGACGTCCTTCTGCCGGCCATCGAGCGCCTTGCCGAGCAGCGACTCCGCGCGTCCAATGCCGACATCAGGTGACGTGTCAAAGACATTGATACCGGCATCGAGCGCCGCTCGAACGGTGCGTTTTGCAAACACCTGTCCGTCGTAGCTGAAAGGGTCCCAGCCGTGATCGCGTTCGACAATACCCAGCGAATGACAGTCGAGCCCTAGCCGGGACACATTCAGGTCACTTTTGCCGAGGCGGACGTAACGCATCGTGTCAGCCGCCGATCTTCGGCCGCTTGCGCGCGGCAAGGAAGGTACCGCTGCTGTGCAGCAACTCGGCGCAGTCTTCCCGGCTCTTGCCGAGACGCCGCAGGTAGACGTGCGGCATTTCCCGCACACGTGAGCGCAGCACGGAGTAGAGCACGTCCGGAACCTCCGGGCGAGCAACAATCAGCGTCTGCGCCGTTGGTTTCGGTTCCTGCATCAGCGCCTCGAGGTGATCATAAAGCGACTCGAACTCGCCCTTGCCGTTACCGACCGTCACCAGGACGAGTGGCAACGATCCACTGATGAATTCGCCGTCGCCGTCTCCCGCAAACTTGTCGTTGCTTGCTGGCGCAGTCGGGTCCAGGGTCGTTGTGCGTGTCTTCATGATCTTCCACGCTTCAATCATCATCGCTTTTGTCATCGTCATCGTCGTCTACTCTTTTTAACAGCGTTGCATGCAGCACATCGGACGAGCCGTAGCCGCGAATCTCGGCCGCGTCGCCAATATCAAGATTGTCGACGTTGAATTGCCGCAGGTCGGCGTCGCTGTCGTCCTTGTACTTTGTTTCCGGCAGTACCCGCACCAGGCGGCCACTAACGACCAGGTAATCTCCGGCGACCGCATCGACGGTGCCAACAATCGTCTCTTTCGTGAGCTTTTCAAAAACGACTTCCTCGGCGACGAGCGTGCCCGACGCATCCAGCACTCCGCTGACCTGCACCTTGCGGTCGATCGACAAGCCGAAAATCCAGTCGTTGACGTAACGGGTTTCCCAGGTCAACCGGACCCGTGTGCCGCCGAGATCGAACTCGTTCAGTGAATGAAAGCCCGTAATGAGGCCTTCGAACTCCGCCTCGACGCCGCTGATTGCCGTCAGGCCGCTGTTGCCGCCATAAATCCGCGACGCGACGAATGCACCGGCCTCGTCGAAGCCGCTGCCGACAATCTCCACAGCATCACCTACACGCGGCGTTTCGGCAGACAGCCCGAAGACGCCAGCCATGTGGAAATCGACCGCCAACCCGTTGACCGTGAGCCGCATTGCATCGTTGTCGACCGAATCGACCGTCCCGGTCAGGTCAAACTCACCCGGCTCGAGACCGGAGCGCACGCTTGCGGCGACGACGCGGCCTTGCGAATCGATATAGCCGGACACTTCGACGATGTCGTCGACACTCAGGTTTGCGATCGACGAACCGGCACCGGACAATTCGAACACCGTATCTGCGTTGACGAGCACCGTTTGACCCATGACGGTCATGCGATTCGTGCCGACATCGATCGACGATATCGGGCCATCGACGATGTCTTCGAACGTCACCAGGTAGGCGGTGCCGGAGTTGCCGTCGTCGTTGACCGTGCCGAGCACCGAAACGATTTGCCCGACGGCGAGGTCTGACTCGTTGCCGAGCGCACCGTCAATGATGAACAGCGCCGTGTCCGTGTTGTAGCGCACGCCGTTGACATAGATGCTGCCAAAGCCGCTGACGGGACCTTTCGTCACCTTCGGTTTCGTGATGCCGCTGCCGTCAATACCGGCACTCGCAGTGCCGCTACTGCCCGCAGCTGTTATTACGATTGCCGCGCTGATCAGAGTCATGGACCTGTTCGCGTTCATGGCTGTGTCCTCTCGATATTGTGTTCTTCTATCCAATAGGCACCCAGGCCGAGGCGCACTCCGTTGTCAGCCTCGTCGTCCTCGTGGTCGGTCAGCCAGGCATCGATCCGTTCAAGGAAGGCTTGCCCTTCGACTTCGACAAAGTCGCGAAACGCAGGAATCGCGTTCGCCGGGATTTGCATATTGGTTGCACGACGTTCGAAACGGGCCGGTTGGTCGTCCGAGCGATGCAGGTTATGGGCAGCAGCGCTGCCGACGTCTTCGAGCAACTTGCCGATACGCAGCATCTGCTGCGGATCGGTCGGTGCCGGAATATAGCTGCGGGACTTTGCAATGAGCCGACCGTCGTTGTCCTCGTCGACGGCACCGACCTTGCGCAATTCTTTCAGCATCGTCGTTGCCGGTACGTCACCGCTGTAGCGTGAACACAGGGTCTCGAACGACGGATTACAGCCGAACGCCTGCAGCGCACGGGGCTTGCCGTCGTCGCCGAGGAAATCCTCGTCGCTGAACCAGCCGCTCAAAACGCGCGTCGCATAGTTCATGCGGCCGAATGCCGGCAATGCCTCCTGCTCGAGCAGGACCCGGAGCCGCCGCACCTCGCGCCGCGAGAAGCCGGTCAGGATCGCGACGCGCGAGACGTTCGTCGGCCGGCCGCGAATACCGTAGTCCTCGCTGGCGACTTCGACGTAGGTGGTCTTGCAGACCTCGACGAGTTCCTTCCAGTTGACCCCCGCCTTCAGCAGCATGCGCGCGATCGGGCGGAATGCGAGACGCAGGGCTTTCAGGGCTGTTGTTTTGGCGTCGTCCATATGTGAGACAACTTATCTCACTGGTGGCAATCCGTCAAAAAAATCTGCCTTGCTGGACAGTTTCACCGGAAACCCCTGCGAAAACCGCGACTTGAAAAAGACAGTTCGTTTTGAAACAACGACTTATGTCAAGCGCCGGCCGCCGAACCGCGGCTTTTTTTGGTGTCGAGGGACGCTAGCGCCTCAATACAACTCGCGGATGTAAATGCGCCGGTCCTGGCCTTCGTAAATGCCGAACACCGCGGTGCCGGACGGATCCTCGTTGCCCGGGATCGCCGCATTCCAGTCGTATTCGAGCCAGGCCGGTACGTCGGCGGTCGCCGTCGTGCTGCCATCGTTACCGGCGCCGGGTGCCCGGAGGTGCAGGTTGAAGTCACCGCCGAGCGGCGGCTGCCGAAAACGCAGCGCCGGCGGCCCGGCCGCGGGGCAACCGGCACCGCTCTGTCCCGGCGCGCCGCTGTCGTGGACACAGGTTTCCCCGGGGTCGAGATTCTTGGTAAACGCGCCGAACGTGATGCCGACGTTGGTCGTGCAGGCGTCGTCGATATTCGGCACGAAGCCGGTCGCCGCATCGACGTAATACTCGGTCCGGAGCGGCAATCCGAGGTCGACGAGTTCCGAGCCGTACGCATTGATGAACCGCGCACGGCCGAAACGCATCGCCGGACCGGCGTCGAAGACGATGCCACCGGGATCGCCGAACGTCAGCGGATTGCCTGTGTCGTTCGCGCCGTCGCCATCGGCCAGTGTAACGCTCAGACGTATGTCGGCATCGAATGGCGCCTGTTCGCCACTGCGATCGAAACGAAGTCCGCTACCGCTCGAAAACACGAGGCTGCCGATACCTCCACCAAGGTCGGCGATGACGGGATCGGCCGCGGCTGGCGGCAAGCCGGAGGTGTCCAGGGTTGCCGGTGTCGCCGAATAAACCGGTCCGGAGACGCTGACGTTGTCGACCTTGAAAAACGTCCCCGTATAGTTGTCAGCGACCTCGCCCGCCAAAGCTCGCGCCGTGAACGTGACCTGCGGAACGTTCGAGTAACCGAACGGCTCCCCTATATAAGTGTAAGCTCCGGTCGCACAGCCGGTCGCCAGCGTCGGCACGTTCAGTGCCGACGTAAAGTGATGTGCGCTGAAGCGGCCGACGTTGCCGGACGCGCTACCGGTGACATCGCCGGCGCCGAGGTAGTCGCCGTCGGCAACCGACGGCTGCAGCGAAATGATGCCAACCTCCGGCCAGGTGAAGTTCACGCCGGTGGCCTGTCCACCGACGAACGCGCCGAACCCGGTCCCGTTGCCGATCGGCGGGTTGTCACCGGCGGCCGGCAGAAGCAGCGCCGGCGTCAACAATACGCCTTCGGCGACCGTCTCCTGGCCGTAATTCGGCGTCGCCGTGCCCTCCGCATCGAGCGCGGTAACGGTCACTCGGAACGGGTCGCCGGCCGCGACAAACACCGCGCCACTCGCATCGATCGCCGCCGGGTTCGGGCTGCCGCCGGTATCCTCGATGTTGCTCAATACAAACGTAAATGGCTTGACGACGAATCCGGCGGTCGCGCCTCGAATACCGTTCGGCAGATCGGGGTGCGCCTGGCTGTCGTCCTTGACGGCGATCTGCACCCGACCGACGTCCTTGTACTTCGCGGTGACGGCCGCCTGCCCGTTGACGAACGTGACTGCCTGGTCGGCCGAGGCGGTTTCCGCCGCCGGGATCCCGAGCGCATCAATCGACATAGCGACGCTGCCCGCCGCCGGATTAAGGTAGTCGAACCAGAATTTGAGGTTTTTCGGCCCGCTGTACGATTCGATGACGCCGCAAACCGGATCGTTGGGTGTCTGTCCGTAAGCCGTCAGGTAGACGGGGAAATCGACGCCAGCCGTTTGCACGGCCGAGAACGGGGCGATCACGGCTGGCGGCGGATTCGACAGCGGCGTTGACGTCAGCGTAAAACCGTTCGGTGAAAATTCGACATCACCTTCGGCATCATTGTCGCGGATGCCGGGATCGCTCGATTGAAACACGTCGATATTGAACGGTGACGAACCTTCGGTATAAGACAGCGTGAGCGAAACCGTACTCTCGCCAAGCGGCCAGTCGTAGGTTGCGATGCCGTCGTTGGCGGTGGCATCGGAAAAACTGCCCGAGCCGGCGAGGAGCGACCACGTCCCGGAGCCCGACTGGGTATCGATTGTTATTTCTGCGTTGTAGTCGTTACGCGGCGTGCCGGCCGTACTGTCGATGACCTCGATTTGTATCGTCTCCGGCTGACAGTGTATGCCGTAATTGTCGTGCGTAATCACGAACTGTGGCTGGCCCGAGACGACACAGTCGGTGCAGGTACAGGTCGTCAGCTCCTTGTTCTTGCCCGCAAAGTACGCGTTGCCGCCGGGCGAGACCCAGTCGTCCTGCAGTTCCTTGTTACCAACCCGGGTTTCCGTCCAGGTGCTGCCATCGTACTCGAACACGACCCCTTTCTTGCCAACCGCGACGATATTACCCGCCGGCGTCGATCCCGAGATGCCGAATACATCCTCGCTCGCTGTCGCAATGACAGAACAACTGCTGCCGTCATACAGGTAGACGTCTTCCTTCGCGACCAGGTACAGGTTGCCGTTGCCATCGCCCCACAGGTCCTCAAACTTGTCACCTAACGTGCACGAGGTATCTCTCGGCAGCCAGGTATTCGTGTTGCGGTCGAACTGGTGCAGGTCGCCCTTTTCGCTGATGACGTAGATGCTGTTCGCATCTCCCCAAACGTCCATGAGGTCGTCACCCAGCGTGCCGGCCGCCGCACTCTCGTCGGTCCAGCCGGTGCCGTTGTAGGAAAATATCGTGCCGTTCGTTCCGGCAACCCAGGCTTCGCTCGCCGACGCCGCCCAGACGCCGTAGAGATCCTCGCCGGTAAAGCCGGTGTGCGATATCCAGCCGGTACCAAGATACTGCAACGTTTCTCCGTCCTTGCCGACGGCAAATGCGGTATTGCCAACTGCTTCGACATCGTTCAGATCTTCGCCACTGCCGCTGTCCTCCGGATTCCAGCTCGTGCCGTCAAATCGATAAATGCTGCCCTTCTTGGCAACGACAATGACGTTGCTGTCGGAAGTGCCGGAAATGCCGCGAAACTCATCGTTTCCCACTCGCTCGACCGTGCAGACCTGGGCAGCCTGCGAGAGCCCCGGCGCAATGAGCATGCACAGCAACAGCACCGACGTCAGCTTCAAGCGGTTGTTGACACGAAACCCGCGCATCTAGCCGGCATCCGTGATCGTGCTGCGAATGCGCCGCGACACGTAGTCCGGCGTCCCGTAGACGCCGGAGCGCGCAAACGCCTCTATCGTAAAGATCGAGACCGTCTGCGGGCCTTCCGAGTGGGTCGTAACGGAACAGGTCGTGTCGACGGAAAAGCCGTTCAGGCCGGCTTCGGTCAGCATTAGAGTCGCGCTGGCGCAGCTGCCATTGACCAGCGCCTGGTACGCCGACCAGTCGATACCCGCACGTGCAGCCGAAAATGCACGTGCGCTTTGCATTGCGAGCACGACCGTCTGGCTCTGTACCGCGGTCAACCTGACGGCGACGACGCCGAGCGCGGCGAGCACGATCAGCAGGAACAGTGCGGGTACCAGCGAGATTCCGGATTGCCGTTGACGATTCATCGCATCAGCTCACGGCACGTTGTTGACGTGGACCTGGTGCAGCAGCGACACGGATTCGCCGGCGTCGGAAACGCGCAGTGCCAGCGACACGAGCCCGGCGCGTTGCGCCGTACCGGGCGTGTATTGCGCGTCGCAACTGTCGACCTTGTTCGCGATCAGTGTCGAGCTGGCGCCGGCGCCGACAAGTTCGCCATCGCTGTCGCGATTCGCCTGGTTCGATGTAATCGAATAATCCGAGTAGCGGACCAGCGTCCCGGCGACCGGGTCGCAAAGGTAAGTGACCGGCTGGTCGACGAGGTAGACGCGCTGTCCCGGTGACGCATAGGCAAACCGAAATGCCGGGCTGATGCGGATGTTGTCCTCGTCCGCGACGGCATCTGCGTCGATGTTGATCTGCGTGCCGGGAGGCGTGATGACGTTCGCGAGCTCGTAGGCGTCAGCGCCGGGCACGCCGACGTTGTAGATCGCCAGGTAATGATCATTCGACGCGAACGGCCGCGTGATGCCATTGAAACGGCCGATGCTGTTGAACGCGTCGTCCGCCGCATTAAACTGTAGCCGTTTCGAGGGATCACCGGGCGGTGGACGATCGCGATAGCGAACACCGTCAACGGTATTCAGCATTTCCAGTGCGACGACGCTGCCGGTTGTCGTGACTCTGACGCTGTTCGGCAAAGCGGCGCGAATGTCGCGCGCAATGCGCCGCAACGAATTTTCGGCAATGTCGACCAGCTCCGCGCGCCGGCCCTGGTCGGCGTAAGCGCGCACCGGTCCCGAAATGAAGACCGCCATGAACGAAACGACGATCGTCGTCAGCGTGATCGTGATGACGAGTTCAACGAGCGTGAATCCCTGGCTTCGCCGGTGCATCGTTCAGAATCTCGTCCGGTAGCCGCTCAGCACGAAGTTGAGGTCGCTGGTATGCGTCACCGTGATGTCGACCCGCATCGCGTCGGTAACCGGTACCGCGGCCAACGCGGCCGTTGGCGTTACGTTGACGACGATGTTGTAGGCGTCGAGCCCCGCGATCGCGTTGCCAAACTGGTCACGCGCGCCAGCGTCGGCAAGGCCGTCGTAATCGTCCAGGTCATCGAAATCGGCGCGCGCGCCTTCGCCATCGATGCCGTCGGGATCGGTTAGCGGCTTCAGCAGCACTTCCTCGAGGTAGGCTTCGGCAATGGCGGCGGCCTGGTGGCGGATCATCGGGTCGGCGCTGCCTGCCGTCGTCATTGCGAGCACGCCGAGAATCGTGCTGGCCGCGATCGCAACGATAACGATCGATATCAGCAGCTCGACGAGCGTCGCACCGTGCTGTTGTGGGCGGACGGGTTTCATTGCGCGACCACCAAGCCGCTTTCGGCCTGAATCGTCAGCGTGCGGCCGCCGACGGCAAGTACCTGGTTTGCGCCGAGGCTCGTTTGCCCGAGGGCATTGTAAACAAGGGTGGTCGTCGGCGCGGTCGTAATACCGGTCGGCGCCGTGCCGCTCATGAGTTCGCCGGTCGGGAGCCTAACCGGAACAGGAAAACTCGCGTCTGCGGCATCGCAGTGGCCCGCCGAGGCCGCCTGCTGTGCCAGCGCATACGACGAGACGCCGACGTCGACACGGACCGGACAGCCACTCGCGATTGCAGTCCTGTGCGCATAGCGCAGCGCGCTGACGAGCTCGTCGTAGTATGCACGTTCATCAAAAACGTCGTTATCGAAAAATCGCGGGCCGGCAACGGTGCCGAGTACGCCGAGGATGACGATAACGAGCAGGACTTCGACGATCGTGTATCCCCGGTGACGGCGGCCGGCGCCCATCAAGCGCGCAGGCGGGATATGCGCACCCGTGGCGTTCACGGCTCAGCAACCGCTGACGTCCACACCAATGAGCGGCGCGCTGTTTGGAAGGGCATCGCTGTACGTAACCTCACAGGGACCGGCAGAACCGTTTTTGGTAAAGACGGCCTGGTCGTTGGTCCCGTTGACCGTTACCGTAAAGCCCGTCATATCGGCCAGCGTCGCCGCGATATCGGTAGCATCCGGATACCCCTCGGTGACCGTAATCGCATTCCCCTCGACAACCACCGGACTGACGCCCTGCGACAGCCAGACGCTGTGCACGAGTGCTGCCGCGGAGCGGATGCTGCCCGAAATACCGAGTGTCGTCGCGGTGCGTGCTTCGCGCTCGAGCCCGACGAATCGCGGTATCGCGAACGCGGCGAGTATGCCGAGCAACGCGATAACGACGACGAGCTCGATGAGCGTAAACCCACGATCGCCAGGCCTTGATAACTCGTTCATTTCAACTCCTTGAAAAGGTGTCACATCTATTTTCCTGCGTGCCCCGAAAAACCGTCTTCGGCGCCAGAGAAAAAATACATCTGACACCATTTGGTTTTTCCATGCACCACCGGGCCGACGTAGCGATCATTGCTAGCGGCCCGGCTTGTGTGCCGGGCGCATTAGCAGCCCGAGGTGTCGACCGAAATCGCCGGCGGGTTGTTGGCTGCTGCTTCGACGTAGGTGACCTGGCAGGTGCCGCTGGCACCGGTCTTGTCGAACGTCGTCGTGTCGCCAACCCCGTTGGTCGTGATCGTGAAACCCGTGGAATCAGCGAGCGTGTCGGCAATATCGTCGGCATCCGGGTAGCCATTCGTAATGACAATGTTGTTGCCTTCCATATTGACCGGGGTCGCGCCGGTGGCGAGATACAGGCCGTGTGCCATGGCGGCGGCGCTGCGCACGCTGCCTGACAGGCCCTGCGTCGTCGCCGAACGCGCTTCACGTTCCAGCGATGCAAATCGCGGTATCGCAAACGCTGCGAGTATCCCGAGCAGTGCAATGACCACCACGAGCTCGATCAGCGTGAAACCGCCTTGTCGTTTCGTCTTCATGTAGTACTCCTTGTTACCTTACCTTTAGTGTCAATCGCGAAGGCCAGAGCCTCCGCACCCAAACGCTGTCGTTACCCGCCGCCCTCCGGGGCGAGCCATTCTGTACCGGCCACTCGCGCGAGGCGTACGCCGTAAAGTTCGTCAGTTTCCGGCTGAAACACGCCGTCGCCGTTCGCATCCGCGAACGCCACGCGGACGCTGAATGCCGGATCCTCGGACAATTCGCCATCCCGGCCCGTCGCAAACGGCTCGCCGAGCCGATACGTCAGCTGCCGCGACGCGGTATCGAAATACCAGTGCCTCGCGCGCAGTTCCCGGGCCGACGGTCCCTGCAGTTCTCCCAGGTAGTTCTTCGGCGGCTCGAGCAGGAAATTAACCGGATTGCTGCCATTTAATTCGGTCAGCGTCGTCGACTGGCCGCGGACGATGCGCTCGGCCGCCTCCATCATCAGCGTGCTGCGCAGCTGGCCCTCGAGCCGAATGACCGAGACTCGCTCGGCCTCGTCCATGTACGGCAGCAGCCGGTGAAGCGCGACGGCAACGAGAATGCTGATGATCGCGATCACGGTCACCAGCTCCAGCAATGAGAATCCGGATTGCTCGCTCATCGTCAGCCTGCCTTCGCCCGCGCGATCATGTCCCACATCGGCAGGAACACGCCGAGCGCCAGCACCAGCACGATCGCGCCGACGGAGACGATCAGTATCGGCTCAAGCGCTGCGCTGAGATTGTCGAGGTCGTAATCGACCTCACGGCGATAGAATTCCGAGGCCTCGTCCATCAGTTCCGGCAACGCACCGGTTTCTTCGCCGAGGGAAATCATCTGCAGCACCAGCGGTGTGAACAGGCCGCTGGTCCGAGCCGTTGCGGACAGGGACTCGCCACGCTCGATACCGGCGCTCAGGGATGTCAGCTTGCGGCCGAGCCACTCGTTGCCGATCGACCCCGACACGGTTTTCAGCGTCTGGTTGATCGGCAACCCGGCAGCGATCGACACGGACAGCGAACGCGTGATTCGCGACATCGCCGCGTTGCGTACGATGACGCCGGTCACCGGCATCTTCAGCATCAGCCGGTCCCACTTCAGGCGCCCGCTGTCCGTTTTCTTCCAGTAGGAGAGCGCTGTAGTGCCGACAACCAGTGCGGCAAGCATGGCGCTCCAGTACGCGATGACGAAATTCGAGACGCCCATGATGATCATGGTCGGCACCGGGATGTCGTCACCCAGCTGACGAAATATCGGGGCGAAGTTCGGAATGACGAAGACCGTGATGATGCCCAGCGCGACGGCGACGGCGGCCATGACGACGATCGGGTAACGCACGGCCGCCTTGACCTTGTCGCGCACCTCGCGGTCCATGCTCAGGTATTCGTAGAGACGCTGGAACGAAATTTCCAGCGTGCCGCTCGCCTCGCCGATCTCGATCAGGTTGATAAACAATGGCGTGAATATTTTCGGATGCGCTGCCATCGATTGCGACAAGCCGCGGCCGGATTCGAGGCTGGACAGGATGTCGACCAACGCGGCTTTCAGCACCTCGTTGTGCGTCGTTTCCATCAGCCCCTTGAGCCCGCGCAGCAGCGGCAAACCGGCACGCGTAATCGTGTACATCTGCCGGCAAAACATGATCAGATCTTTTGTCGTCGGCTGCCCACCGCCCATGCGCAGCCACAGGTCATTGACGGTCAGCGTTGTTTTTTCCGCAAGGTCGCGGATTTCGACGGGCGTGATACCGATGTCGACGAGGCGTCCCGCAACCGCATCGGCGGAGCCGCCGTGCAGCTTGCCCGTGACGAGTTCGCCCTCCGGCGACCGCCCCTTGTAGGCGAACTCAGCCATCGGTGCGCTCTTCGTCCGGCGCGTCGATCACGTCGAAGCTCTTGCCGTCGAGCCCGCCGACGACGCGAATGACTTCCTCGACCGTCGTCACGCCATCCATCGCGTACTCCAGCGCGCACTGGACCAGCGGTACGTAGCTTGCCTTCTTCGCCGCGGTTTCGTTGAAGGCGGTCAGGTCCTCGCGGCGCAGCGCGTCGGTCAGTGCCGCGTCCATTTCCAACAGCTCGTAAACGCCAATGCGACCGCGGTAGCCGGACAGGTGGCAGTAATTGCAGCCGTGTCCCTGGACGAATTTCGCTTTTTTCAGCGCGCCAGCCGGCAGCTGTGTCGCCAGCCAGGCCTGCTGCCCGTCGGTCAACGTCGCCGCCTCCTTGCAGCTGTCGCAGACGCGGCGCACGAGCCGTTGCGCGATGATGCTCTGCAACGCAGCCGCGATCAGGTAGCCCGGCGCGCCCATGTCGAACAACCGATTCGCCGTCGCGACGGCGCTGATCGTGTGCAGCGTCGAGAATACGAGGTGGCCGGTCATCGCGGCACGCAGGCCGATATCGACGGTCTCGCGGTCGCGCATTTCGCCGACGAGGATGATGTCCGGATCCTGCCGTAGCGCGGTTCGCAGCACGCGTCCGAAATCGAGGCCGATCTGCGGGTGCACCTGCACCTGGTTGATGCGCTCGAGCCGGTACTCGACCGGGTCCTCTGCCGTAATGATCTTCGTTGCCGGCTTGTTGACGTGGTTCAGCGCCGAATACAGCGTCGTCGTCTTGCCGCTGCCGGTCGGTCCGGTCACGAGAATCAGCCCGGCCGGCCGCTCGATAATACGGTGGAAGCGCTCGAGTATCGCCGGCGGCATACCGAGCTTGTCGAGCGTCATCAGGTTTGCGCTCTGGTCGAGTAATCGCATCACGATCGACTCGCCGTGCTGCACCGGCAGCGTCGATACGCGGACGTCGAGTGAGGACTCGTTCACCTGGATGGAGAATCTTCCATCCTGCGGCAGGCGTTTTTCGGATATGTCGAGCCCGCTCATCAGTTTCAGTCGCGTCACCAGCGCGCTGCCGACGCGACGGCCATCGATGACGTGCTCCTGCAATATGCCGTCGACACGCTGGCGCACACGCAGCACTTTTTCGTCGGGCTCGATGTGGATGTCGGAGGCCTTGACCTGCACCGCGTCACGAAACATCGTGCGCAGCAGGCGCAGAACCGGCGCCTCCTCGGCATCCGCCTCGGCCGTAAGCTGCTCGAGGTCGATGCGGTCCTCGCCCAGTTCTTCCTTGACTTCGGCTGCAAGCGCATCGATTTCATCGGTGCGCCGGTAGACGATGTCGATCGTGCGCAACAGCTCGGTTTCGTTGACGAGTGCGATTTCGACCTTCTGGTTCAGGTGCCGACACAGTTCGTCGTAGGCGAACAGGTCCGTCGGGTCGCCCATGCCCACCAGCAGCGATTCGCGGTTGCGGCGCAGCACCAGCGAGCGCAGGCGGCGTGCCTGGACTTCGGGCAGCAGCGCAACTGTCTCCTTGTCGAGCTCGATATTGCCGAGATCGAGGTACTCGATGCCGAGGCGCTTGGCGAGGAATCGGTGCAGTTCGAGCTCCCCGATCGCGCCGACTTCAGTCAGAGCGCGGCCCAGACGGAAGCCGGACTTCTTTTGAAACGCCAGTGCGTCGTCCAGTTGCTGCTGCGTGATGCGCCCGGCATCGAGCAGCAGCTCGCCGAGGCGCAAGCGCTTGCGCGCATTCAGTGCTGCGATCTTGGTCGTCGATTTCACGGTGCCGACCTGATTACCAGCCGCCGTTCAGCCGCATGCGCTGCAGCGACTCGTCCGCAAGATTGGTCCACACGTCGTCGCTGTCGACGACAATCGGCTTCAGCAGGATCACGAGCTCGGTTTTCTGCTCGACAGCGCGCGTGCTCTTGAAGAGCCTGCCGACGCCGGGAATCTTGCCGAGCAGCGGCGTTGCAAAGTCTTCGTCGCTGCTGGAGTTCTGCATCAGCCCGCCGATGACGATGATCTGGCCGCTGCGCGCTTTGACGATGCTGTCCGATTCTCGAATCTGGCTGAACGCCAGCGGCAGCGTATCGGT
>JBFIQH010000018.1:0-26842 GCA_041609735.1 Woeseiaceae bacterium
TCATGTGCCCGGGCATGCGGCCGGCGACCGGATGTATTCCGAAGCGGACGTTCTTGCCTTTCTTGCGCAGCGCGGTTGTCAATTCGTAGACGATGTGCTGCGCCTGGGCAACGGCCATGCCGTAACCAGGGATGATCATGATCTCTTTGGCGGACGACAGCAGTGCCGCCGTTTCGGTGGGATCGATTGCGATGATTTCGCCATCCTGTTCATCGCCACCGGCAGTCGTACCTCCGCCGGTACCGAAGCCGCCGGCAATAACGTTGATGAACTTGCGGTTCATTGCGCGACACATGATGTAGCTGAGGATTGCGCCGCTCGAGCCGACCAGTGCGCCGGTCACGATCAAGAGGTCGTTGCTGAGCATGAAGCCGGTTGCCGACGCGGCCCAGCCCGAGTAGCTGTTCAGCATCGACACGACGACCGGCATGTCGGCGCCGCCGATCGCCATGACCATGTGAATCCCGAACAGCAGTGCAACCACCGTCATGACCAGCAGCGGGCCCATGCCACCACCTGCAGCAGACTGGATGACGAACTCGCGCCCGAACCAGATCGCCGCGATCAGCAGGCCGAGGTTCATCCAGTGCCGCGCCGGCAGCAGCATCGGCTTGCCGCCGATGCGCCCGGACAGCTTGCCGAATGCGATGACGGAGCCGGAAAAGGTAACCGCGCCGATCAGGATGCCGAGGTAGGTCTCGATATCGTGGATCGTCTTCTCGACGCCGACGTAGTGGCCGGTCGTATCCATGAAGTTCGCGAAACCAACGAACACGGCGGCGAGGCCGACGAGGCTGTGCAGGATTGCAACCAGTTCGGGCATTTGCGTCATCTGCACGCGGCGCGCAAGTACGATACCGACGCTGCCGCCGACGAGCAGCGCGACGAACAGGATCGTGTAGTGCTGCGTCACTACACCGAGAATCGTCGCGAGCAGGGCGATCGTCATACCGACAATGCCGTACCAGTTGCCGCGCCGCGCCGTCTCCTGGTGAGACAGCCCGCCGAGCGCGAGAATGAAAAGTATCGTCGCAGCGATGTACGAAACGGTTACGATGCCGGCGCTGATCATTTCAACCTCACTTGCGGAACATTTCGAGCATGCGGCGCGTGACGGCGAAACCGCCCGCGATGTTGACGCTCGTTAACAGGACAGTCAGCGCCGCGATCCCCATGATGACGTTGTTTGTGGAACTGATCTGCAGCAGCGCACCGATGACGATGATGCTCGAGATCGCGTTCGTTACGCTCATCAGCGGCGTATGCAGTGACGGCGTGACGTTCCAGATCACCATGTAGCCGACGAAACAGGCGAGAACGAATACCGTGAAGTGCGCCATAAATGACGGTGGCGCGACGGCTCCGAGCCCGAGCAGCGCAAGTCCACCGATCGCGGTTGCAATGATCGGCCCCGCGATCGACCGCTTCTTCGGTTCGGGTGCCGGCGCCGGCGCGGGCGCACCGGTTGGCGGCGCCGCGGACAGCTTCGGCGCAGGCGGTGGCCAGGTGGTCTCGCCGCCGGTGCAGACCGTTGCGCCGCGGATGACCTCGTCCTCCATGTCGACGACCAGGTTGCCGTCTTTGTCCGGCGTCATGTCGGTCAGCAGGTGGCGCAGGTTCGTGCCGTAGAGCTGGCTCGACTGTGCCGCCAGCCGGCTCGGCAGGTCCGTGTAGCCGATCAGCGATACACCGTGCTTGACGACAACCTTGTCGGCCTCGGTCAGCTCGCAGTTGCCGCCCTGCTCTGCGGCGAGGTCGACGACGACACTGCCGTCCTTCATCGATTCGACCATCTCGGCCGTGATCAGGCGCGGTGCCGGCTTGCCCGGGATCAGCGCTGTCGTGATGATGATGTCGACGTCCCTGGCCTGCTCGGCAAACAGCGCCATCTCGGCCTTGATGAACTCGTCGCTCATGACCTTGGCGTAGCCGCCTTCGCCGGCGCCGTCCTCATCATCGTCGAAGTCGAGCATCAGGAACTCGGCGTCCATGCTCTCGACCTGCTCTTTTACCTCTGGCCGCGTGTCGAAGGAACGCACGATCGCACCCATGCTTCTCGCAGCGCCGATCGCGGCCAGCCCGGCGACGCCGGCGCCGATGACCAGCACTTTCGCGGGCGGCACCTTGCCGGCGGCCGTTATCTGGCCGGTGAAAAAGCGCCCGAAGTGCTGCGCCGCCTCGATCACCGCGCGGTAGCCGGCGATATTCGCCATCGAGCTCAGTGCGTCCATCTTCTGCGCCCGCGAAATTCGCGGCACGCTGTCCATCGCGATCGCGGTTGCACCGGTCCCGGTGAGTGTCTTCAGCAAATCGGGGTTTTGCGCCGGCCACAGGAAGCTGACCACCGTCTGGTCGGCGCGCAATCCGGCTGCTCGTTCGGGCTCCGGCGCGCGCACCTTGAGAATAATGTCCGATGAATCCCAGATATCGCTGGCCGACGCCGCGATGTCGCAGCCTGCGTCTCTGTAAGCGTCATCAGCAAAACTTGCCGCGGCACCGGCGCCGGATTCGACCTGCACCGAGTAACCGAGCTTGATCAGCTGGACCGCAACGTCAGGCGTCGTCGCAACGCGCTTTTCGCCGCTGTGAGTTTCCTTGGGTACACCGATTTTCATACGCCGCCTCCTGAAGGACCGGCGTACTCTAGCAATTATGCGGTGATCCGCACACCGTTACTGACGTCAAGAAATCTGGCTTGCCGCTAAAATCGGCGCCGGGCGATGCCTAGTTCCTGTCGCTGGAGTGCGGGCGGCGGTCCCGCATGCGTTCGCGTACGCGCTGGCGTTGTGCCGGCGTCAGGTCGCGCCAGCGGTCCATCAGCTCCTGGCGGCGGTCGCGGTTCATTTGCTGAAAGCGGCGGAAGTTGTCGCGGATCTGCCGCTGGCGTTCCGGCGGCAGGCTCAGGAAATCGTGGTAGCGTTCGCGAATCATGTCGCGCCGCTCCGGCGGCAGGTCGCGCCAGCGGTCGAATCGCGCCCGCGCCTGGCGCCGCTGGTCGGCGTTCATCGACAGCCAGCGGTCGGCTCCGGTGGCCAGCCGTTCCTGGCGTTCGGCCTGGAGGGCGTCCCAGTCATCCGCGAACTGCCGCAACACGCGCTGCTGGTCGTCGCTCAGCTCGCTCCACGCGATACCGTCGTCGGCGATCGCTGTGCCGAACGCGAGTATCGCGATTGCGGTGACTGTCCATTTAGCTTTCATCGTCGTACTCCTTCGATTCTTCGCCGTCCGGCGCGGGATCGATCCGCTTTTCCGACTCGGTGGCGACGCTGTCGGTCTCGTTTTCAAACGCCAGCCATTCTTCATCCGATTCCTGCCACATGCCGAGGTACTCCAGGAACGCCACGTCCGGAATGTCCTCGTCGGCAGCAAGAGCCAGTGCGCTGCCGAGCAGCAGCCCGGATGCCAGTACAGTGCTCTTCAAGCTAACCGACATTGTCGAAGACGGCCTCATCGGCCATGTCGATCCAGCTGTAAAACTCCAGCTCCTCGATCATCTCGAGCTGCTCATCACCCAGCAGAATCTCGAAGTCCGTCGCTGCGGTATCCGGCATCGCCGGGATGTCGGTAACACCAGGCCCCTGCATCATCATGACGGCAATGACGGCGGCGGCGGCCAGTCCACTCGCCGGCGCCCACCGCAACCACGCGTGTGCCGGCCGCGCGCCGCCCGCCTTTGCGAGCGCCGCCTGGCGGCGCTGGTTCAGCTTCGACAACGTCGCCGCGTCGAGTCGATCGACGCTACTGTCGAACATTGCCTTCGCCTGCGCCGCAAACTGCTCGTCACCGTCAGGCTCGTTGTTGCCCGAACGAATCGGGTCCTTGTCGCGTGGCGTATTCATTGCCAGTGCTCTCCCAATGTTTCCCGCAGCGAATGTACCGCGCGGGAATAGTGTGTCTTCACGCTGCCCTCACTGCAGCCCATCGCGATTGCCGTGCCGGCAACGTCCAGTCCTTCGAATGTGCGCAACATGAAGGCCTCGCGTTGCCGCGCCGGCAGGTCACCGACGGCGCGTTCGAGCCCGCGCATCGCCTCGCGATTCTCGAGCTCCTCGTCCGGTGCACGTCCGATCGGATCGGGTGCTTCGGCGACGGGGTCGTACGTGGACTCGTCGCGGTTGCCGCGTCCGAACCAGACCATGACACGGTTGCGAACATTTTGCCGCCGATGCCAGTCACGGATGCCGTTCTGCAGAATGCGGTAAAACAGCGGCGTCCATTCCTCGGTCGGGCGCTTCACGTAATTTTGCGCCAGCTTGATCATCGCGTCCTGCACGAGATCGAGCGCGTCGTCTCTGTCGCGCACGGCGATCTCTGCGATGCGCAACGCACGCCGCTCGACCTCGGCAAAAAAGACGTTTAGTTGCCGTTCGATCTGCAGCGCTCCCTCCGGCCGTTGCTCGCACTCCGACGATACCGCAAAAACACCGGCACAGGCGTTCATCGAGCGGGGTTCCCTGCAGCTCTATACGATGCATCCATGACGATTATCCTCTTGACTCCATCCTGAGGTGATCTAACGTGTCTCACTCCGAATAACGTCCGGCCAGCCCTCCGGTTGACACGTGTCGCGGTATGCCAGGACGGTCTTGTTATGTTAAATAAACCCACCTGTCAATCAGCTAACTTGCTGTTTTTAATGCTGTTTTGAAAGGCGAACGCGTACTCAAGGTTGCCATCAACGTGCCGCTGGCACGGTGTTTTGACTACCTGCCGCCACCCGGGCGCCCGACCGTCGGCGCAGGCACCCGGGTCCGGGTGCCGTTCGGCCGGCAGCGCATCGTCGGGCTGGTCATGGCGGATGACGACAAGAGCGAACTGCCGCGCTCGAAGCTCAAGCGCGCCGAAGCCGCGCTCGACGACGAGCCGCTCGTGCCTGATGAGGCTCTCTGGCTGATTCGCTTTACGAGCGACTACTACCATCACCCGATCGGTGAGGTTGCCGCGGCGGCTTTACCGGTCATGCTGCGCAAGGGCAGCGATCTGTATCCGACACTGACCTTCTTCGTCGCCACGGATGCCGGTGCAGCGGCCGACATCGACATCCTGGCAAAGCGCGCGCCAAAACAGGCGGAACTCCTGCAGGCACTCGTCGATGCCGGCGGCAATGGCCTCAGCATCGAAGCGCTGAACGATTCCCTGCCCAATTGGCGCCGCGTTCTGAAACCGCTCGAGGATCGCGGATTCGTCGGCCGCTTCGAGGCGCGCGACAGCGGCATGCCCGCGTCACCCGACCTGTTGCCGAGCAATGGCCCCAAGCTGAATGACGATCAGCAAGCCGCTGTCGACACGATCAGGAAATGCGAAGGATTTGGCGCATTCCTGCTCGATGGTGTCACCGGCAGCGGCAAGACCGAAGTTTATCTGCACCTGATTCGAGACGTTGTCGCCGCCGGTCGGCAGGCGCTCGTGCTGGTACCGGAAATCGGCCTGACGCCACAACTCGTCGCCCGGTTTCGCGAGCGACTCGGCATCGAGCCTGCCTTGCTGCATTCCGGCCTCGGCGATCCGGAGCGCTTGGCCGCCTGGAGAAACGCGCGCAACGGCACCGCACCGCTCGTCGTCGGAACGCGCTCGGCGGTCTTCACGCCATTACCGAACGCGCAACTGATTATCGTCGATGAGGAACACGATCATTCGTTCAAGCAACAGGAAGGCCTGCGCTACTCGGCGCGCGATCTCGCCATCGCGCGCGCGAACCATGCCGGCATCCCGATCGTGCTCGGCACCGCAACGCCGACACTCGAGATGCTGAAACACTGCATGGACGGCAACTACCGGCACCTGTCGTTACCGCAGCGAGCGGGCGGCGCCGAACCACCGGACATGCGCATCGTCGATATCAGCAGAGAGTTTGTCGACGACGGTTTATCGCGCGTACTCGCGGACGCGATCGACCGTCACCTCTCGAACGGCAACCAGGCGATGCTGTTCCTGAACCGGCGCGGTTTTGCACCGACACTGATCTGTGGTGCGTGCGGCCATGTTGCCGAATGCCGCCAGTGCGACTCCCGCATGACGGTGCACGCGCGTGACAGTCGCCTGCGCTGCCACCACTGCGGCGACTCACGCGCGCTCGATGATGCCTGCCGGGAATGCGGAAGCGCCGTGCGCCCGCTGGGCGCCGGGACGGAGCGGCTCGAAGACGCGCTCGCGAAGCGCTTCCCGGGCAGGACGGTCGTGCGCATCGACAGCGACAGCACCCAGCGCAAAGGGTCGATCGACGAAGCTTTGTCTGCCGCAACGGGTGGCACAACCGAGATCCTGGTCGGCACGCAAATGCTGTCCAAAGGCCATCATTTCCCGAATCTGACGCTGGTCGGCATCATTAACGCCGACCAGGGGCTGTTCGGCTCCGACTTTCGATCCGACGAGCGGCTTGCACAGTCGATCGTCCAGGTGTCCGGGCGCGCAGGCCGCGAACAGGTGCGCGGCGAAGTACTGATCCAGACCGCATTCCCGACGCACCCGTTCTGGCAACACCTGATCGACGTCGGCTATGCCGGCGTCGCCGCGGACGCGCTGGCCGAACGTGAAGAAACCCGCTGGCCGCCGTTCTCCCGGCTCGCGCTGATCCGCGCTTCGGCGCGGCAACGTGACGATGCACATGCTTTCCTGCGGACAGCCAAGCGCACGCTTGCGAAAACCGCCGCCACGCACGTTCGGGTTCTCGGCCCTGTCGACGCCGTCATGGCCCGCAAGGCCGGCCGTTTCCGCGCGCAGCTGCTGCTGCAATCGCACGATCGCCAGGCGCTGCATGCCGGGCTCCGGCAGCTGCGCCCGGCGCTCGAGCAATCGCCATTGGGGCGCAGGGTTCGGTGGTCGATCGACGTCGATCCGATCGAGCTTTTTTGACGTAAAGCAGCAGCCGGACCGTTTTTCTTGGCCAATGCCGTGGTCCAACGTCCGTTCCGGTCAGGAAAATGGGTCCGACCCCGTTTTGCGCAAGTTCGTCGTGCGGGAGGGTCTGCAGGCCCGAATTGACGAATCGCCGCCAAAGCCGCTCCTACGAGCTGCGGTCCTGCTGTAGAATCGCGGACCGCTTATGAAGTCCCTGATTGCCAAACTTGTCAACGACGCACTGACGTCGCTGCCGGAGCTGTCCGCAGCGGCAGAAGGCCTGGCGCTCGATTCGACCGTCGAGCGGACGCGCGACCCATCGCACGGCGACTTCGCGACCAACGTTGCGATGCGGCTCGCAAAGCCGGCACGGATGAAGCCGCGGGACATCGCGACGAAAATCATTGCCGCGCTGCCCGCCCACGACAACGTCGACTCGGTCGAGATCGCCGGGCCCGGCTTCATCAACTTCCGGCTCAGTCCGTCCGCATACCATGACGAGGTTCGCGCAATTCTCGACCTGCGCGAGAATTACGGGCGACAGCCGAAAAAGGAGTCGCCGTCAATCCTGCTCGAATTCGTTTCGGCCAACCCGACCGGGCCGCTGCACGTCGGCCACGGCCGGCACGCCGCTTACGGTGCAACGGTGGGCAACCTGCTCGAAGCCGCCGGTTACCCGGTCAGCCGCGAGTACTACGTCAATGATGCGGGCCGCCAGATGGACATCCTTGGCGCGAGCGTCTGGCTACGCTATCTCGAGGATAACGGGGTCAAGGTACCGTTTCCGCAGGGCGGCTATCGCGGCGAGTACATTCGCGATATCGCCAGGAATATTGATACCAGCGGCCTGGCCGATGTGTCTGTCGACGACGTCGCGCACGACCTGCCTGCCGACGCGCCGGACGGTGACAAGGAAGACTACGTCGAAGCGATCATCGCGCGCGCCAGGGAGCGACTCGGCGAAGCCGGCTTCGACCGCATTCGCCAGCAGGCGCTGGAGTCGATTCGCGCCGATATCCAGGATGACCTCGCCGAGTTCGGCGTCACGTTCGACACCTGGTATTCCGAACAGAGCCTGACGAAGTCGAACCGCATCGACGACGCGCTCGACGTATTGCGCAAGCGCGGCATGCTGTACGAAAAAGACGGCGCAACGTGGTTTCCCGCGACGCAGTTCGGCGATGAGAAAGATCGCGTCGTCGTGCGCGAGAACGGCATCAAGACCTACTTTGCTTCCGACATCGCCTACCATTTCGACAAGCGCGAGCGCGGCTTCGATCACCTGCTCGACATTCTCGGCGCTGATCATCACGGCTACGTGGCGCGCGTCCGGGCCGGGCTCGTTGCAATGGGTTACGAGGCGGACGATCTCGAGGTAGAGCTGATCCAGTTTGTTGCACTGTACCGTGGCGGCAAGAAGGCGCAGATGTCGACACGCAGCGGCGAATTTGACACGCTGCGTCAGCTGCGCGCGGAGGTAGGTAATGATGCCGCGCGCTTCTTTTACGTATCGCGCTCGAATGACCAGCACCTCGACTTCGACCTCGATGTGGCCAAATCGCAGTCGAACGACAACCCGGTGTTTTACATCCAGTACGCGCACGCAAGAATCGCGAGCGTATTTCGCCAGCTCGAGGAAAAGTCGCTGGCGTTCGACGCCGACGCCGGGCGCAATCATCTGGACGTGCTGACCGAAGCCCAGGAAACGGCGCTGATGACGTCGCTCAGCCGCTATCCCGAGGTCATCGAACTGTCGGCGAACAATCGCGCGCCGCAGCATCTCGTGCATTACCTGCGAGACGTCGCCAATGATTTCCACAGTTGGTATAACGCGCACGTATTTATTGTGGACGACGAGCGCACCCGCAACGCGCGCCTGGCGCTGTGCGCAGCAACGCGGCTCGTCATCGCTAACGGTCTCGCCATTCTTGGCGTGTCCGCCCCGGAAGAAATGTAGTGGCCAAGCGTCGCACACGCCGTAAATCGCGGTCGACGTCGCGCAAGAAGCAGGAATACCCGGGCTGGGTCTACGGCCTGTTCGGCCTCGCAATCGGCCTGTCGGTTGCGGCCGCTGTCTGGATCAGCGATCGCCGGCCGGCGGCAACCGCTGCGACGGCGGCCCGGGAACCGGCGAGTCTCGACAGCGCACTGGACCAGAACGGGGAACCGACGCCGGCGGCAAACGAGGCGACGAGGACGAAGAGCCGCTTCGACTTTTACGAGATGCTGCCGAATTTCGAAGTCATCGTGCCGGAAGAGGATTCGAGTGTCGCCAAGGACGTCGAGCCGAAGGCCGTAGAGCAGCCGGGCATTTACGTGCTGCAGGCGGGCTCATTCACGACCTATGCCGACGCCGACCGGCGGCGTGCCGAACTTGCACTGCAGGGAATCAGTTCGACCATTCAGCGCGTCACGATCGACGACAAGACCTACCACCGCGTGCGCATCGGCCCGATCGACGATCTCGACGAGCTGAACCTGCTGCGCAGCCGGTTGCGCGCGGCGAAAATCGATGTGCTGCGAATCCGGCTTGGCGAATAGCGTGCGGCGACTGCTACCTGTGGCCATGCTGTTGCTCGCGGCCTGCGCGTCGCCGCCACCGATTCCCGATCCGCCGCCGACGGCGCCGACGGCGCCAACCATCCCCGAGAATACGGAGCCCGCGCCGACAGCGCCGGTGATTCCCGACAAGTCCCGTATACGCCTGACGATCGCGTCGGTTGGCGACATGATGATCGGCACCGATTACCCGAGAAACCACCTGCCCGACGACGACGGCGTCAGCTTCCTGATTGACGTCGCACCCTATTTGTCGGCGGCGGACATCGCGATCGGCAATCTCGAGGGCGTGCTCGTCGACGGCGGTACGCCCGCCAAGAAATGCAGTAACCCGAACGCGTGCTACCTGTTCCGCAGTCCGACCCGCTATGCGCAGCACTATCTCGCGGCGGGTTTCGACGTGCTGAGCCTTGCGAATAACCACGCCCGCGACTTCGGCGAGGAAGGCCGAACCGCGACGATGCGCGCGCTCGACGGCGTCGGCATCCTGCATTCAGGCCGCATCGGTAAGTTCGCCTCTTTTCGTGTCAACGGCCTGTCGGTCGCCGTTATGGCGTACGCGGTGACGAAAAACTCCAACATGATGCTCGATTACGCCTACGCCGAACAAAACGTCCGGCGAGTCGCCGCTCTGCACGACATTGTCATCGTATCGTTTCACGGCGGTGCCGAGGGCCGAGACGTCACGCGCATCCCGTTTGCCGAAGAGGAGTACTACGGCGAGCCGCGCGGCGACGTCGTCCGGTTCGCGCGACTCGTCGTCGACGCCGGCGCAGACCTCGTCATCGGCCATGGTCCACACGTGGTCCGCGGCATCGAGCGATACAAGGACCGGTTGATCGCATACAGCCTCGGAAATTTCGCGACCTATTACGGGATTAGCGTTGACGGCATCAAGGGCATCGCGCCGATCCTGGTGACGACGCTCGACGGTTACGGCCGATTCGTCGACGGCGAAGTCATCTCGACAATCCAGCTCAGGCCTGCCGGCCCGTCGATCGACCCGCGCAACCGCGCATTCGACCTGATGCGCCGGCTGAGTATCGATGATTTCGGCAATCCGGGCATCACGTTCGGCGAGAGCGGGCGGCTGACGCCGGCGTCACGGCCGCCGTTGGCGGAGCGCGTATTCGAGCCGGGCACCGAGGGCGAGGGCGGGCCGCAGCCCTGTACCGAAGCCTGGTTCTGGCTCGTCGAATCGATCGTCCCATCCGGGGACGGCGACGGTCACGGCCCGGACATCGGTTCCAACGAATGGAAATCGACCGTGCAATTCAAGCTCGGCCTGCGCGGCGACGCTGGCGCACCGCCGGTGTCGTCACCGCTCTGGTGCACGTACTTCGACTCGCAGATGCACGACGCACGTCACTGAGTCGGAGCTCTGCTCCGGCCGGCTGATAAAATGTGATCGACCGACTTGCTGACGATCGATCACGTGAATTCCGAAACGCTTTTCCTGCTGGCAGCCGACCTCATTCTTGTCACCCACGTATCGTTCGTCGCATTCGTGGTGTTCAGCCTCGTGTTGATCGTCATCGGCCGGTTCGCCGCATGGCGTTGGGTACGAAATCCGTGGTTTCGCTACGCGCATCTCGCAGCCATCGGCATCGTCGTATTGCAATCGTGGATCGGCCTGGTCTGTCCGCTGACGACGTGGGAAATGGCGCTGCGCGAACGCGCCGGCGATGCCGTGTACTCGGGCACGTTCATTGCGCACTGGCTGCAGGCCATCCTTTATTACCAGGCGCCGGCATGGGTGTTTGCCGCGTGCTACACGCTGTTCGCGCTGCTCGTCGCCGGATGCTGGTTCTGGGTGCGGCCGTTCGGATTCGACGAGATCCGCAAACCGGAATAGTAAGGATAGAGCGATGACCGCCACCATCCGCGCGATACAGGCCGACATCACGACGCTCGACGTCGACGCGATCGTCAATGCCGCCAACACGTCGCTGCTGGGCGGCGGTGGCGTCGACGGAGCCATCCACCGTGCGGCCGGGCCGGCGCTGCTCGAGGAATGCCGCAAGCTGAACGGCTGCCGTACCGGCGACGCGAAAATCACCAACGGTCACAGTCTGCCGGCTCGACACGTCATCCACACGGTTGGCCCCGTCTGGCACGGCGGCGATCGCGGGGAGCCGGAACTGCTCCGGTCCTGTTACCGGAACTGCATGAAGCTGGCATTCAACGACGGGCTGCGATCGATCGCGTTTCCGGGGATCAGTACCGGCGTTTACGGCTACCCGAAAGACGCAGCGGCATCGATCGCCGTGACGACCGTTCAGGATTTCATGGCGGGAACGGAGAGCACAATCGCCAGCGTGATCTTCTGTTGCTTCTCCGAAGCCGACCTTCAGATCTACATGGCATTACTGACGTCCGGCGGGAAACCCGACCGGCGCTAGCGCACCGCGGCGATTCAGTCGTCGGCCGAGACTGACTTGAAATCAACGCCCAGCGAACGCAGCTTGCGGTACAGATGCGTACGCTCCATGCCGACGCGCTTCGCCAGCTGGCCGACCTTGCCGTCGCACAACACGAGTTGCTGCTGCAAATAGGCGCGTTCGAACTGCTCGCGCGCCTCGCGCAGCGGCAGCGCCAGCAGATCCTGTTTGACCAGGGGCTCGTCGCTGTGCGTTGCCCCGCTGATTTCGGCTTCGACCTCGGCGAGTGAAATATCCTCGTCGCTATCGGCCAGCAGCAGCCGCCGAACGAGGTTCTTCAGTTCCCGCACGTTATCCGGCCACGGGTAGTTGCGCAGCCGATTCTGCGCTGCGACGCTGAAGCGCCGGAACTTCAGCCCCTCCGAATCGACCAGCTTGTCGACGTAGTAGTTCAGCAGTTCGGGTACATCCTCGGCGTACTCCCGGAGCGGTGGTACCTGCAGGCTCAGATTCTGGATGTTCGACAACAGGTCGCGGCGAAGCTTGCCGGCCGCAATCAGCGCGTCGTAATCGGCACTCACTGTCGCGACGATACGCGCTTCGAGTCGCACCGGCTGCGCGCCGCCTACGCGCCTGAACTGGCCGTCCTCGACCACACCGATCAGAATCTTCTGCCCCTTCTCAGTGAGATCGGCAAGCTCGTCGATGACGAGCGTCCCGCGGCCGGCGCGCTCGAACGCGCCCGCCGTTATATTGCCGTCAGACTCGCGGCCCAGCAGTTGCTCCTCGACGTTGCTGTCCGTCAGCGAAGCGGCGGTCACCGTCGTCAGTGGTTCCTCGCCGCGGCTGCTCAGCGCGTGCATGTAGCGTGCAAATGCGCCACGCCCGGTACCGGGCTCGCCGCTCAAAAGAACACTTGCGTCGTGGCGCGCGTATTGCTGCACCTTCTCGCGCAGCGCCTTCATCAGTTCACTGCGTCCGACCGGCGTCAACAATGACGGCAGCATGCTGCGGGACTTCTTTGCGGATGCACCGCCGGACTCGAGCGCACCCTCGACAGTACGCAACAGCTTCGCGAGCGACAGCGGCTTCTCGACAAAATCGAAAGCGCCGAGACGCGTCGCTTCGACGGCTGTATCGACCGTGCCGTGACCGGACATGACGACAACCGGGCAGTTCAGGTCTCCCTTGTCCTGCCACTCGCGCAGCAGCGTGATGCCGTCGGTATCCGGCATCCAGATGTCGAGCAACACCAGGTCGAACTTCGATGAGCCCTTTGCCGTTCGTGCTTCAGCGGCGTTCGCGGCGACGGTTACACCGTAGCCCTCGTCGCTCAAAATTTCCGATATCAGCGCACGAATATCGGCTTCGTCATCGACCACCAGTACCTGACTCACGCTCTTTCCCTCCTCTGTTCAGACCGCCGCGAACCGCGCGTAATCATCTGTTCGCGTGCGGCCTCGTGCATGGGCAGGCGGATGCTGATCATCGCTCCGCCGCCCTTGCGGTTCTCTGCCCGGATCGATCCCATATGTTCTTCAACGAGTTTCTTGACGATCGCAAGACCGAGCCCAGTGCCTTTCGGTTTCGTCGTGACGTAGGGATCGAACACCTGACTGACCGAGCCCGTCTGGAAGCCGGGGCCGTTGTCCTCGACGCGGATCTGCGCGATCTCGACGCCGTCGATCTCGGCGGCGCTGACGTGCACGTCGATGCGTCCGTCCTTTGTGTTCTCCAGTGCCTCGATCGCGTTGCGGATCAGGTTGTGCAATATCTGTCGCACGCGGCCGATATCGGCATCGATCAGCGGCATGGTCGGGTCCGACGTCACGACGATATCGACTTGCCGGTCCTGGGCCCTGTACAGGTCGACCACCTCGTGGACGAGCTTGTCGAGGTCGAACCGCCCGATATCGATATCGGGCGCACGCGCGTAGTCGCTGAACGCGTTGACCATTTCCTTCATCGCCTCGACCTGCTGCACAATCGTGTGCGTCGCGCGATCGAGCACCTGTGCCTCCTCGGCACTCATAACGTCCAGGTACTTGCGCCGCAGGCGCTCCGCCGACAGCTGTATCGGCGTCAGCGGGTTCTTGATTTCGTGCGCCAATCGACGCGCAACTTCGCCCCAGGCGGCATCGCGCTGCGCCTGCAGCAGCGCCGTGATGTCATCGAATACGATGACGTAGCCGGCTGGCGTGCTTTCGTCCGACGGCAGCGTCGTGCACGCGCAGGTCAGCACGCGCCGCCCGACTTCGCCGCGCAGCACGATCTGCTCGCGCCATTCCGTCTCGTTCGCGTCGAGGTGCACCTTGGCAACGTCGACGAACTGATCCAGCAGCGGCTCGTCTTTTGCGACATCGGTCAGCAATTCACCCACGCGATTCTCGAGATCGACGTTCAGGATTGCACCGGACGCCTGGTTCGCCGTGCGAATGCGCAGGTCGGAATCGAGCGCCACGACGCCGGTCGACAACCGCGCCAGGATGACTTCGAGGTTGGCACGTTCGGCCTCGACCAGCGCCTGGCTGAGGCTGGCCTCGCGACGCGCGGTCGCGAGCCGCTGCGTCATGTCGTTGAACGAACTGATCAGGAAACCGATTTCGTCGCGCGACGGCGTCGGCAGGCGCGTGTCGAAATCGCCTTTGGCGACAGCGCGCGTACCGGCGACGAGATCCTGGATCGGCGCGACCAGCCTGCGCGACAGCACGAACGCGCCGTAAATCGCAGCGAGCAGGGACAGCATCAGCACGACCGCCAGCGTCAGCGTCAAAGTGCTCTTCAAGGGCTCGCGCAGGAACACCATCTGCTGGTATTCGGACAGCGACGTCTCGACGCTGGACACCATACGGCCGAGGCGTTCGGTCACCGGAAAAAACGCCTGGATGACACCCGCCGGCTCTGCCCGGCCACGAATCGTGAACACGACCGCCGTCCGGATCTCGTAGCTGCCGTTGTCGAGTATGTCGAGATTTACGTACGGACGACCCTGCTGCGTTTGCAGCATTACTTCTTCGGTCAGCGCGCGCGGCAGACGCGCAGCCGATGCATTCGAACTCGTCGCAATAACGCGGCCGTTCTGGCCGAACAACGTCATCTCGTTAGCACCGCTTTCGCGTCGCAGCATGCTCAGTTCGAACACGATCTGCCGCTCGCTGACGCCGCCCAGCCGTTGTGCAACCTGCTGTGTGCCGCGCAGGTATTCCTGTTTCTGAATATTGAGCACGGCCTGGCTCAGCTCGAGTGCGTTGTCGAGACCTTCCTCGACCTCGACATTGAACCACGAGTCGATGCCGCGATTAATGAACTCGTAGGAGAAGTAGAACACGACGAGCAGCGGCAATACGGCAAGGCCGACGAACATGCCGACGATGCGTGCTTTGAGTTTCGCGCCCGGGACATTGGTGCGGTACTCGCGCAGCAAGCGTGCCAGGTTGCCGACGAGCAACGCGAACAGGACGAGTACTCCGACGACGTTGATCGACAGTATGACAATGTGCAGGCGGTCGAAATCATCGGAGTTCTGCGCGGTTCGGCTCAGGAGAAACAGCGCCACGAGCGCCAGGCCGACGCCGAACATGGCGATCAGCGTAATGAATGCCCGTTTTAGCGTTCTAGCGTCCACTCGAACCAATCACTCTGCAGCTGCCACTGGCTGCGCCAGAAAAACAACAGTCGCAACGGCGCGGGATATTGCTGGGTTTGCAGCATTGCACGCACCCGGATGCGGTAAGGCTTGTCCGGCGCGAGCAACGCGTCATCGATTATCGGCAGGTCGGTAATGCGACCGAGGTTGTTCAACGCCGAATACAGCGTCGCAAACGAATCCTGGTGTCCGCTGTTGATGTTGCGGACGATGTAACGCTGGCTCAACGGCCGGTACTCGAGCTCGAAGCGTACGGCGAGCTCGGCATCCAGTGCGTCCATGTAGAAGCGGCGCACCCGGATGACCTGCATCTGCAGCTCGATCGTCAGCGGCACGCCGCTGTTCAGTGCTTCCAGCGCTTCGCTCGACAGCACGAGCTGTAGCCTGGCATCCAGGTGATGTACGCCGTCGACCGGCGTTGTCTCAGCCGAACGGACCTCGAAGTAGCCCTCGCGCTCGACGGCATCCTGCGCAATGCCGGTCATCGCCAGCAGACCGGCCAGCACGCCGACCAGGGCGCGCGTCGCGATCATGCGAAAGTCGTGCGGTGCTGACATCTCTCAGGCGACCTTTTCGAGGCAGGCGAAATAGAAACCGTCCAGGCCGGCTGTTCCCGGCAGAACCTGGTAGCCACAGGCCCGTCGCCGCATTACATCGCGGATGTTGTTATTTGGCAACATATCGTTTTCCCGTGCATCGCTGTGGGCCTCCAGGAAGGGACCGACGACACCGTCGTTTTCCGCGGCGAGCACCGAACAGGTCACGTACAGCAGGCGCCCGCCGGGCGCCAGGCTTGCCCAGCACGACGACAGGATCGCGGCCTGCAACCGCGTCAGCTCATTGATATCAGACGCTCGCCGCAGCAATTTTATGTCGGGATGGCGACGAATGACGCCGGTGCCGGAGCAGGGCGCGTCGACGAGAATCCCGTCCCAGGCGCCCGATTCGCCGGCCTCCCCCGGTTTCGATGCATCGCCGACCCTTATCGTTGCATCGAGACCGAGCCGTCGCAGCGTGTCTGTAATACGAGTGGCTCGATCAGGATCGACGTCGATACAGGTCAGATCGATGCTGTTCGCTGCCATTTCTTTCAAATGCGCGGATTTTCCACCCGGCGCCGCACACGCATCGAGGATATCGCCGCGCCTGCCGTCGAGCAGCCACGGCGCTGCCAGCTGGGCCGCAGCATCCTGCACCGACACGTCGCCCGCGTCGAAACCGGGCAGCACGCTGATCGGGACGGGTTCGTCGAGCCGCAGCGCATCGTCGAACCCGGGCAGCTGCATTGCCTCGAGGCCCTCGCGCGCCAGCTTCTCGCGGTACGCCTCGACGCCGCCGCGCTGCCGGTTCACGCGCAGCCACATCGGCGCGCGCTCGTTGTTTGCGGCGAGGATCGCCGGCCAGTCTTTCGGCCAGTCGTTTTTCAGGATTTCGATCAGCCAGGCGGGATGGTCGTAACGGGCCTGCTCGTCATCGAAGGCCAACAGCTCCCGTTCACGCATGTAGCGCCGCAATATCGCGTTCATCAGCCCGGCGTGCTTCGGCCGCTGCAACCGTCTCGCCGCTTCGACGGTGGCCGACACAGCGGCATGGTCCGGGATCCGCGTATCGGTCAATTGGTAAAGACCCACCGCGAGCAGCGAGCGCACAATACGATCGCGTTTCTTCAGCGGCCGATCGAGCAGGCGATCGATAACGCCGTGGAGCGACCAGTGATGCCGAATGCAGCCGTAGCCGAGCATGCGCAGCAGCGAACGATCGGCGGGCGGAAACGACGTTTCATACTCTGCAATCGCATCATCCAGCGAACGGCCGGCGCCGGTAACCGCATCGACGATCTTCGCTGCCGCAGCCCGTACTTCCGCCCCCGTGTTGTCGCGCGCCATTGTCAGGCTAGCGTCTTGCCGCACAGTTCGAATTGCGCGGCGAATTCGCCCGCGCTGACGCGTTTCCTGCCGGGGCGCTGCAGTTCCGTAATTGCCAGCGACGCACTGCCACAGGCGACCACAATGCCGTCGGCGTCTGCTGCGATGACTTCGCCGGGCTCGCCTGTCCCGCTAGCAGGATGCGAACGCCAGCACTTGATCCGTTCACCATCCAAGAGACACCAGGCGCCGGGCACGGGGTTGAACGCACGGATGTGCCGATCGACTGCGCTGGCGTCGAGTTGCCAGTCCAGCCGCGCATCCGCCGGTGTGATCTTTGGCGCGTAGGTTGCCTGTGATTCATCTTGTTCGGTCGCGCGACGCGCGCCCCCGAGTATGCCCGCCAGCTCTTCGACCAGCAGCTCTGCGCCGAGCACGGCAAGGCGGTCATGCAGTTCCCCGGCCGTCTCCTCGCTGCCGATGTCGGTGGCACGGGTCGTGTAGACCGGTCCGCAGTCGAGACCCGCCGTCATCGCCATCAGGCTGATTCCCGTTTGTGCGTCACCGCTCCGGATCGCCGCCTGGATCGGCGCCGCGCCGCGCCAACGCGGCAATAACGACGCGTGCACGTTGAGGCAACCGTGGGTCGGAATATCGAGCACGGCCTGCGGCAGGATGAGACCGTATGCCGCGACAATCAGCACGTCCGGCTGCAGCTGCCGCAACGCCTGCTGCACCGCTTCGTCGCGAAGCGTTACCGGCTGCAGCACGTCGATGCCGTTATCGACCGCAAACGTTTTGACGGGGCTTGCCGTCAGCTGTTTGCCGCGGCCAGCCGGCCGATCGGGTTGTGTCAGCACTGCGGCCGGCTTGAAGCCTCCACCCGTCAGCGCCTGCAGTGACGCACGCGCAAACGCCGGCGTGCCGGCGAAAAGCACTTTGTGCGAAGTCATGCGATTGTCGGAGCGGGCGTCGCTTACAGCACCGCGGCAGCGCCGTGGTGGCGTCGATCGCGCTCCAGTCGCTTGCGGATCCGGCTGCGCTTGGCTTCCGACAGGTAGTCGACGAACAGCTTGCCGTCCAGGTGATCCATCTCGTGCTGGATACAGACGGCCAAGAGACCCTCCGCTTCCATCTCGACATCCTTGCCGTCCCGGTCCAGGAACGCCACGCGAACGTGATTGGCGCGCTGCACTTCCTCGTAATAGCCGGGCACCGACAGGCAGCCCTCTTCCGTCACCGCAATACCGTCTTTCTCGATGATGCGCGGATTGATCAGCACGTGCGGTTCGTTCTTTTCGGCGGACACGTCGGTGACGAGCAAGCGTTTGTGAACGTCGACCTGCGTTGCCGCAAGGCCGATACCGGGCGCGGCATACATCGTTTCGAACATGTCGTCGATCAACGTCCGTAGCGCATCGTCGACGACCTCGACCGGCGCCGCCTTTTTGCGTAGCCGGGGGTCCGGAAACTCCAAAATACTCAGTTTTGTCATAATATTGCTTGTGTCATGTGCATCGGTTGCGGCCAGTATGGGGTCGTTTACGCCGATTGAAACCGCCTCATTCTCGTGTACCTTTGCACAAAAACGACCTAAATGTTTGACTTCATTAAATAAGATGTCAGACAATGCCGACAGTTTTTGGCTCTGAACGACCGCCCTCTGGGCCGGAAATGTGACGTGTTTGGCAGCCCCGGCCCGCCGCGGGCGACATATTATAGCAATGCCCGAAAACGAAACGTTTGATCAGACGATACGGAGCGCTCCTCGAAATCATGTATGCCATCAATGACAGCCTGAAGAACTGGCTGCGACTGTCTGCCGTCGCATCGATCGCAACCCTCGCGGGATGTTCCCTGAACCCGTTCGGAGGTGACGACGAACCGCGCCGCGCTGCACCGGTTGCGACCAGCGCTCCCGCACCATCGGGTTCCGGCTCGATGAACACCGGCGGTTCCGCCAGCACGCAATCGTACGAACCCCAGCTCGTCAAGGTCAGTGAGCCGGCCCCGCTCGCATCCGGCGCACCGAACGAGTATGTCGTCAAGGTCGGCGACACGCTATGGGACATTGCCGCAACGTTCCTGAAAGATCCATGGTTTTGGCCCGAGATCTGGTATGTCAACCCGGACATCGAAAACCCTCACCTTATTTATCCCGGAGACGTGCTCGGTCTCGTCTACATTGACGGCCAGCCACGAATCACCAACGTGCGTGCGTCGACGTATCGGTTGTCGCCGCAGGCGCGCGTAACGCCGCTGACAGAAGCCGTCAACAGCATACCTTACGAATCCATTTCGTCGTTCCTGACCACGGGCGTCATCCTCGAAAAGGATGAAATCGACAGACTTCCGTATCTGTTGGCTTCTCGCGGCGATCATCTGATCGCGTCGGCAGGTAACGAAGTGTATGTCCGTGGCGTTGGCGGCGACGGTGCCGGGACGCGCTACGGCATCGTCAGTATCGGTGACCCGCTCGTCGACCCCGATGACGACCGCGTCGTTGGTTACGAAGGCATCTGGGTCGGCGAAGGCACGATGCGTCGCAGTGGAGACCCGGCGACGGTGCGTCTCAATGAGACCGCGCAGGAAGCTAAGGTAGGCGATCGCCTGATTCCGGAGACGATCGACATCCCGCTGAACTTCTTCCCGAAGGCGCCGCGCAATGTCATCGATGGCCGCATCATTTCTGTCGTCGGCGGCGTTACGCAGATCGGCCAGTACCAGGTCGTCGTGCTGAACCGCGGCTCCCGCGACGGGCTCGACGTCGGTGACGTGTTGACGGTATTCCAGGCCGGCGCGGAAGTTCGCGACCGCATCGGCGGCGGCAAGGTCAGGTTGCCCGATGAAGAGGCCGGCACGATCATGGTTTTCAAAGTCTATGACGAGATCGGCTACGGGCTCGTCATGGAAGCCACCAACGCCATCCATATCCACGACGCGGTACGAAACCCGACCTAAAATCAGGTTCACGAATGCAAGTCGGAAGGGCGCTCAGCGAGCGCCCTTTTGTTTGCCCGGCATTGTCACGACTTTCGCGGACGGGGCATCGTCACGCGGGGCCGATACGTTCGTGTTTCGTAATCGGGTGGAGTATCGAGGGAGCGAAATGCAACCGTGCCGGCCCCGCTTGCTTCCGTCTTGTGAATGGTCGCGGCCCGTGCCGTCCGCCGTTACCGAATCGGGAGGTGGAACTCAGTAACAGGCCTACATGATGCATCTTCTGGCGCTGTATCATCTGCTGCGTGGCCAATCCTGCCGAAAACCTGGACGACCGCACCCTCGAGTGGCTCGAGGGGGATCGTCATTCCATTGTCTGCCTCGGTGACGACGACTATCCCGAGCTGCTGGCTCAAATCAAGGACCCGCCGCGGCTCTTATATATAGTGGGCGAGCCTTCGGTGCTGCACCTGCCGTCGCTGGCGATCGTCGGCAGCCGCAACCCGACCAGCGGGGGCGCGCGTAACGCGTTCGAGTTTGCGCGTTACCTCGCGGCCAGCGGTTTCTGCATCGTCAGCGGGCTCGCCGCCGGCATCGACGCGGCCGCCCATCGGGGTGCGCTCGACGCCGGAGCGCCGACCGTCGCGTTCCTCGGCCACGGTATCGACATCATCTACCCGGCGCAGAACCGCGGGCTTGCCGAGAAAATCGCCGAATGCGGAGCGCTGGTCAGCGAGTACCCGCTCGGCATGCAGCCGAAGAAGCCATTCTTCCCGCAGCGCAACCGGCTGATCAGCGGTCTGGCGCTGGGGACACTGGTCGTCGAGGCTGCACGCCAGAGCGGATCGTTGATTACTGCAAGGCTTGCCGCCGAACAGGGGCGCGAAGTCTTCGCCATGCCGGGCTCTATCCATAATCCCCTCGCGCGCGGCTGCCACCGGCTGATTCGCGATGGCGCCAAGCTTGTGGAATCCGGCGACGACATCGTGTCCGAGCTTGCGCCGCTGGCGGGGCACGTGCTGCAAACCTCATTGGAATCAACAGCCTCCCCGGAACGACAGGAAACTCGCGATCCCGAGTATGTCAAACTGCGCGAACATCTCGGCCATGACCCGGTCAGTATCGACGAACTCGCGAAACTGTCCGGATTGACGATCGGAGAGGTTTCCTCCATGCTTCTTATCCTGGAGCTAGACGGAATCGTCGAAAAACTGTCCGGCGGGCGTTACGCGCTTCTGTCTTGATCCTTGGCTCGCCGTTCGGGCCAGCATTCTCGAAGGAAATGGAGCCGCTCCAGGCATGAAAGAAAACGTACTCGACGTACTGATGTATCTTTTCGAGTCTTACGTCGACGCTGAGGAAGAACCCGAACCCGACCATAACGAACTGCGCGTCGAGCTGTCGAAAGCCGGCTTTGGCGACGCGGAGATCGATCGCGCGCTGGACTGGCTTGACGGGTTGACGGAACACCAGGACAACCTCGCATTTCACGCGCAGACGGTCCAGGGAACGCGGGTCTACAACGAACTCGAGCACCAGCGCCTCGACGTGCCGTGCCGCGGGTACATTACCTATCTCGAGCAGATTGGCATCCTGTCCGCGCCACAACGCGAAATCCTCGTGGATCGCCTGCTCGCGCTGGAAACCCACGACATCGACGTCGAGCAGGTCAAGTGGGTCGTACTGATGGTGCTGTTCAGCCAGCCCGGCCAGGAAGTCGCCTACGCGCGCATGGAAGACCTTGTTTTCGAGGAGAATACCGGCGCCGTGCACTGACAGGAAAATGGGGTGAGCCCGTTTTTTTTGCGCCGAGCGAATCTGACAACATCTTCCTTCGAGAAAAAAACGGGCTGGCCCCATTTTCCCCATTTTCTTGACACTTCGTCTTCAAGCATGTAATTGAACCGCGGCATCACCCGCGGTTTTTTCATCTGGCAACGTAGGAAAGGCATAGAAACTGACTCATGTCGCATAACCTGGTCATCGTCGAATCGCCCGCCAAGGCGAAAACTATCAGCAAGTATCTCGGCAAGGATTTCGAGGTGCTCGCCAGCTATGGCCATGTTCGCGACCTCGTGCCGAAGGAAGGTGCCGTCGAAACCGATAACGGTTTTGCGATGAAATACCAGGTGATCGAGCGTAATGAGAAACACGTCAACGCGATCATCAAAGCGCTGAAGAAATCCGACGCATTGTATCTGGCCACAGACCCGGACCGCGAAGGCGAAGCGATTTCGTGGCACCTGATCGAGTTGCTGAAAGAAAAGAAAGCGCTGAACGACAAACCCGTGCATCGCGTCGTCTTTCACGAGATAACGAAAAAGGCCGTGCAGGATGCCATCGACAACCCGCGCGAGTTGTCGGGCGATCTCGTCGGCGCACAACAGGCGCGCCGCGCGCTCGATTACCTCGTCGGCTTCAACCTGTCGCCGCTGCTGTGGAAGAAAGTGCAGCGCGGCCTCAGTGCCGGTCGCGTACAAAGCCCGGCGCTCCGGATGATCGTCGAACGCGAACAGGAAATCGAGGCGTTCAAGCCCCGTGAATACTGGACGATCGAGGCAGATGTCAGCAAGGAGGAGCAGCCGTTCCTCGCGCGGCTCGTTTCGTACAGGGGCGAAAAGGTTGAGCAGTTCAGCTTCGAGAACGAAACGGCGGCGCGCGAGGTCGAGAAGACTATCCTCGGCGCCGCAAACGGCATGCTTAAAGCCGTCAGCGTCAAGAAGCGCCAGCGGCGGCGCAACCCGACGGCGCCGTTTACGACATCGACGCTGCAGCAAGAGGCCTCCCGCAAACTCGGTTTCAATACTCAGCGCACGATGCGGGTCGCGCAGAAGCTGTACGAAGGCATCGACCTCGACGGCGAAGGCACGGTCGGCCTGATTACCTATATGCGTACCGACTCGGTCACGCTCGCCGCAACTGCGGTCGACGAAATCCGCGAGGTTATCGCCGAACGCTACGGCAAGAATAACGTGCCGGACGAGCCGCGGGAGTTCAAGAACAAGTCGAAGAACGCTCAGGAAGCGCACGAGGCGATCCGGCCCACGTCGGTCGCGCATACGCCGGAGTCGATCGAGAAGGCGCTGGACTCCGACCAGCGCAAGCTCTATTCGCTGATCTGGAAACGCACGATGGCGTCGCAGATGATACCTGCCGTGTTCGACACGGTTGCGATCGAGCTGGCTGCCGGCCCTGAAGACGAAGGCCACCGCCTGCGCGCCAACGGCTCCGTGCTCGTCGTCCCCGGTTTCATGGAGGTGTACCAGGAAGGCCAGGACGACAAGAAGGACGACGACGGCGACAACCTGCTGCCGGAAATCGCCGAGGGCGACACGATCAGCCTCGACAAGCTGCGCCCGGAACAGCATTTCACCGAACCGCCGCCGCGATTCTCCGAGGCGAGCCTGGTCAAGACACTCGAGGAATACGGCATCGGACGTCCGTCGACCTACTCGAGCATCATCCAGACATTGCAGAATCGCGAATACGTCGAACTGGACGCGAAGCGATTCTTCCCGACCGACATCGGCCGCATCGTCAATGGTTTCCTGACCGATCATTTCACGCAATACGTCGACTACGATTTCACCGCGCGGCTCGAGGACGACCTCGATGCGGTGTCGCTCGGCGAGAAAGACTGGGTCCCGGTGCTCGATGAATTCTGGAAGCCGTTCCAGAAACTGTGCGAGGAAAAGGAGGAATCGGTAACCCGCGAGCAGGTCGCACAGGCGCGCGAACTCGGCACCGATCCGAAGACCGGCAAACCGGTCACCGTGCGCATGGGACGCTACGGCCCGTTCGTCCAGATCGGCACGAAGGACGACGAAGAGAAGCCCAAGTTCGCCGGCCTGCGCCCCGGACAGAAAATGAACGAGATCACCCTCGAGGAAGCGTTCGAGCTCTTCAAGCTGCCGCGCAAGCTCGGCAAGACGCCGGAAGGTGAGTCGGTTTCCGCAAGCGTTGGCCGCTTTGGTCCTTACATTCGCTACGGTGACAAGTACGTCTCGATCAAGGGTGACGACGATCCCTACACGATCGAGCTGCCGCGCGCACTCGAAGTCATCGCGGAGAAGAAGAAGGCGGATCTGGAACGCATCATTCTCGACTTCGAGGATGAGGGTATCCAGGTCCTGAAGGGACGCTACGGTCCTTACATCACCGACAAGAAGAAGAACGCACGCGTACCGAAAGATCGCGAGCCGGATACGCTGACGCTCGAGGAATGCAAGGAACTGCTCGCGGCGGCACCGGAGCGCGGGCGTCGCGGCAAGAAGAAAGCCGGGAAGAAAACGGCCGAGAAGAAACCCGCAAAGAAGAAGGCCAGGAAAAAGGCGAAGAAAAAGGCAAAGAAAAAAGTTGCCAAGGCGAAGAGCGGCTGACGCCGGCGTCACGCACGAAATTCGCCGATGAACCTTGCAATCAAACGGGCCGCGGACACGCTGCTCGCTGGTGGCATTATTGCGTACCCGACGGAAGGCGTGTTCGGCCTCGGCTGCATGCCCGACCTCCCACGCACGCTCGCTCGACTGATCGCCCTCAAGGGACGTGACCCGTCCAAGGGCCTTATCCTGATCGCAGCTTCCCGCGACCAGTTCGAGGGTTTCGTTGCCGCCAGCGACCTCGACCGGTTGCCCGCGCCGGACCCGACATCACCGATTACGTGGATTGCGACGCCGGGACCGAAAACCCACGCGCTCGTTCGCGGTGCGAACGCCGGTGTCGCAATACGCATTAGCACGAATGCCGTCGCTGCCGGCATCTGTGATGCAGTACAGTCGCCGATTACGTCGACCAGCGCGAACCTGTCCGGCCAGCCGGTGAGCCGCCACAGGATGCAGCTGCAACGCACATTCAGGCATCGAGTAGACTATATCGTACCCGGCGACTGCGGCCCGGCAACGGGCCCGTCGGAGATCCGCGTGCTCGCCGATGGAAGAATCCTGCGTCCCGGAAAATAATGATTGCGATAGACCCGGTAAAAGAGTATCTCGCATCGCTGCAGAATCGCATCGTTGCGCGCCTCGAGCATACGGACGGCAGGCAGACCTTCGTGGAAGACGCGTGGGAACGCGAGGCCGGAGGCGGCGGCCGCAGCATGGTGCTGAAAAATGGCGGCGTGTTCGAGCAGGCCGGTGTCAACCTGAGCCATGTTTTTGGCCGCGAACTGCCGCCGTCGGCAACCAAAAGCAGGCCCGATCTCGCGGGCCAGGGCTTCCAGGCCGTCGGCGTATCGCTGGTGCTGCATCCGCACAACCCGTACATACCGACGACACACGCAAACTTTCGCTTCTTTATCGCCGGTGACGAAACCGGCAAGCCGATCTGGTGGTTTGGCGGCGGCTACGACCTGACGCCGTATTACCCGTTCATCGAGGATGTCGTCGGCTGGCATGAAACCGCACGCGATGCCTGCGCGCCGCTCGGCGACGGCACTTACGATCGCTACAAGACGTGGTGCGACGAGTACTTTTTCCTGCCGCATCGCAACGAGACGCGCGGCGTCGGCGGGCTGTTCTTCGACGACCTCAATGAACCGGATTTCGAGACCTGCTTCGAATTTCTGCAATCCGTCGGCGACAGCTTCACCAAGGCCTACCTGCCAATCGTCGAACGTCGCCGCAAGCATCCGTTCGGTGACCGCCAGCGTGAATTTCAGTTGTACCGCCGCGGCCGCTACGTCGAGTTCAACCTGATCTATGATCGTGGCACCGTGTTCGGGCTGCAGTCCGGGGGCCGCACCGAGTCGATCCTGATGTCGCTGCCGCCGCGCGTGCGCTGGGAATACAACTGGACGCCATCCCCCGATTCCGCCGAAGCGCAACTTTACAGGGACTACCTGCAACCGCGAGACTGGCTCGGGGAAAAAAAATGACAGCAAAGTTGCAACCGTTCCACCTCGCAGTCCCGGTTGACGATCTCGAAGCAGCGGAATCTTTTTATTGCGGTTTGCTCGGTTGCGGGACAGGCCGTACCGCATCGCGCTGGATCGACCTGGACTTTTTCGGCCACCAGGTGACGCTGCACCTTGTCGACGGCGGCGATGCCGCACGAGACACGAACCCGGTCGATGGCGACAACGTGCCCGCCCGCCACTTCGGTGTAATACTGGATATGGACGTCTGGCAGGCGCTTGCCGATCGCCTGCAAGCGGCAGATATGGAATTTCTGATCGAACCGCGGATTCGATTCAAAGGCGAGGTTGGTGAACAGGCAACGATGTTCCTGCGCGACCCTTCAGGCAATGCGCTGGAGTTCAAGAGCTTTGCGGACCCGTCGAGGCTGTTCGCAAGGTAGCAAATCGTACCGGGAGGAGCGCAACAATGGCCTGGATAGAAGAGATCGATATCGACGAGGCCGACGGCAAGCTTGCCGGCATTTATGCCGACCTCGTCGCAAAGCGCGGCAAGGTTTCGAACATTCTCAAGGTACACAGCCTGAACCCAGATGCTTTGAGTAATCATCTCGACCTGTATATGACGATCATGTTCGGCAATTCGGGACTGTCGCGCGCCGAACGCGAAGCCATCGCCGTCGTGGTCTCTGCGAACAACGACTGCGCGTACTGCGTTCATCATCACGCCGAAGCGCTGCGGCGCTACGTCAAGGACGAAGAA
>JBFIQH010000019.1:0-25917 GCA_041609735.1 Woeseiaceae bacterium
CCTGCAAAATAGGCAAGCTCGACGAAAAATTCGCGGCCACGGCCGGGAAAATAACGGTACTGATTGAACGCGAAGTCTGCCCTGTCTGCATACTCGGCATCGAACAGGTTGTTGAGCCGCGCGGAAATCGTGAAGCATTCGCCAAGCTTCACGGTGGCGACGCCGTTGACCAGCCGGTGTCCGGGATACTCAGCGCTGTTCTCGGCGTCGAGGTAATAGGGTCCTATCGTCGACCACTGCACTGCCGCGATCCAGCGGTCAGCAGGTTCGGCGACGATTTCGACGCTTGCCAGCCATCGCGGAGCGGTATCGACGTCACGACCGGCAACGAAATTTTCGCCGCGCGCTGCCACCTGGTCAAAGTCATACGTGTGTTTTGCGTAACTCGCATCGACGTTGATCGCTACAGAGGCCAGCGGTCGAAATACAAACGCCATCTCGATGCCGCGATGGCGGCTGCGGCCGCCGCTGACGTTGAATCCGTTCGAGTCGCGAAATACGCTGCCGCGCTTTCTCATCGCGTACAGACTGCCGTCGAAAGACCATGATGGACGGTTGAGGCGCATGCCGAGCTCCGCGCTGTCCAGCCGCTCGGAATCGAGGTCGGCGACCTGCTGGCCGCTTTGCAGTCGATACAGCTCGGTCATCTGTGGCGCGCGAAATCCGCGCGCCAGGGACGCGTACAGCGTCGTTTCGGGACTCAATGCCAGTCGCGCGCCGACTTTCGGCGCCAGGTTGCTGAAGCGGTCGCTGCGATCGGCGGGGCGCGTATACAGGCAACCGCCGAAACCGCAGGCGCTGCCGTCGTCTCGCGTATTGCCGTCAATCATGCGGTTGTCATAGGAGTAGCGTACCCATTCGCCGCGCAGGCCGGCAGACAGTAACAGGCGTGCAGTTACGTCAAACTCGGCCTGGATATACGGCGCCAGGGCGTACCCGGTCACCGAGTAGTCGTAGTGCTTGCCGGCCGGCCGGGTTTCAACGAGAAACGGGGAACCGGCCGTGGGCCCGTCCTGGGTCTCTTTGAGAAAAACGTCACTCCACTCGAGATCGAGGCCGGCAATGAGCTGCGTCCGATCGCCTGCAAGCCGAACCGACGCAAGCATGCCTGTGCTCACGTGTCCGTTCTCCTCGAGCGGCTGCCCGGGCAGGAAGTGCTGCAGGAATGTCATTTCCGAATGCCTGGCGTAGGGGCGCAGGTCGATCGACAGCCGACCGGCATCCCGTGTCCAGATCGCATAGAGGCGCTGACTCGACGCGTCGCGGAACGCCTCGGGATTCGGATTGCTGCGGTTGATCGCGTCGTCCCGGTAGGCATTCTCGCCAGTGATGAATCCGGCCGTTTGCTGATCGAGATCGCTGGCGGAGAAACCGGTCAACCATTCACCGCCGAAAATCGAGCTTCTATATTTCGCGTGCACTTTCGCCTGCCGGTAGCCGGCATCGTCGCGAAAGCCGCCGTCGTCGGTGACTATCGCCATCGCATGCAGTGGCGACGACCGATCCGAAGGCAGGCTGCCCGCCAGCCGCAGAAAATTGTTGCTGCCGGTTTCGACGGACAAGGTCTCCGCAAACGGTTCGCCGGGCGCCGGCAGGATCACGTTGACGATGCCGTGCAGGGCATTGGACCCGTAAAGCGCATTACCCGGCCCGCGTACCACCTCGAGACGGCGCGCCTGCTCCGTATTGATCTCAAAGAGCTGATTGACGTTGCAGAAGCCGGACGGCCTCGTCGGGATTCCGTCCTCGAGCGTCAGGAACGCGCCGCAGGAACCGGCGCCCGTCAGGACCGGCGAACGAATGCTGGCGAGGCTCTCCTGGCCACTGCCGCGACTGATCCAGACGCCGGAAACGCGACTGAGCAGCTCATGTACATGCTGGTGACCGCCCATCGAAATCTCGGACGCCGATACGCTCGCGATATTGCCGGTGTGCGTCGTCAGCGGCTCCGGGCGCCGCTGGCTCGTGACGACGATTTCGTCGAGCGCCTGCTGGCCGCCTGCCCGGGTCTCAGCTGCCGTTGCGGACACAGCGGTCAGCATCATCGCAAACGCGGTTGCTGTGAAAAACTCGGTCGAGCTGATGGTTTTACCCCCTCGTTGCGGCCGGTGATTATAATCACGCCGGACGTCATTGATACGACAATCCGACCTCATTCGTCCTGACGAGTTGCCCATGTCTCCAATTCGAACTCCCTGGCTGGTCATGATCGCCAGCCTGATGCCCCTGTCCGCTGCCGGCGAGGCATTCGCTGATACAGCCAGCCTTGATTTGCGGGGCGCCGAGCGCCCACGTATCGGGCTCGTTCTCGGCGGCGGCGGTGCGCGCGGCGCTGCGCACATTGGTGTTCTGCAGGAACTCGAACGGCTGCGCATACCGGTTGACGCCGTGGTCGGTACCAGCATGGGTGCCATCGTCGGCGGCCTGTACGCGTCCGGCATGTCGCCGGCCGAACTGGAGGAACTGGTGTCGACATTGAACTGGGCCGATGCGCTCAGCGACAGCCCCGACAGGTCCGACCTCGGGTTCCGGCGAAAACAGGATGACGAGGCGTTTCCAATGAAATTGGAACTCGGTCTCAGCGGGCGCAACCTCAGTTTGCCGCAGGGCGCGATCCAGGGACAGGCCCTCGACCTGCTGTTGCGCGACCTGACGATCGATGTCTCGCATATCCGGGATTTCGACCAACTGCCGATCCCGTTTCGTGCCGTGGCATCCGATCTTGTTACCGGCAAACCGTATGTCATGGGCAGCGGCGACCTGGCGCAGGCAATACGCGCCAGTATGTCGGTACCCGGCGCAATCGCTCCCGTTGCCATCGACGGACACCTGCTGGTGGACGGCGGCATCGTCGGCAATCTCGGCGTCGAGGTCATGCAGGCGATGGGCGTCGACGTCATTATCGCCGTTGACGTCGAGTTCCCGCTGTACACGTTCGACGAATTGACGTCCGCGTTGTCGATTTCGGAGCAGGTGCTGACAATCCTGATTCGCAACGAGACGTTGCGCCAGATCGAGCGTTTGAAGGAGGATGACGTGCTGATCCGGCCGCAACTCGGCACCTTCGGTTCGACAGAGTTCGCACGGAGTTCGGAAACGATCATGCCGGGCGTCGTGGCAGCCCGGGAAAAATCGCAGCGTCTGCAGCAACTTTCGCTGTCCGAATCAGAGTACGCATCCTGGCAGGCGTCAAGGACACACGAACAGCGAAATGCGGATACCGTCGCGTTCGCGGTGGTCGTCGACGGCAATGGCCGTCCCATGCCGCGGCTGCAGGAGCAGCTGCAGGTTAAACCCGGCGATGCGATTGATGCGGAGCGCTTCGGCCGTGAAGCCAATCGCCTGTTCGGCATGCGCGCGTTTGAAAAAGTCGGCTATCAGCTTGTCGACCGGAACAATCAAACGGGCGTGCTGTTTACCGCTTCATCAAGATCGTGGGGCAAGAGCTTTTTGAAATTCGGCCTCGGCATCGAGGACGATTTCGAGGGCTCGACGGCTTTTCATTTTGCAGCGCGGCTGTGGCAGCCGGGTGTCAATCGATACGGAGCCGAGTGGCGGACCGACCTCAGGGTCGGCACATCGCCGTCGCTGAAATCGGAGTTCTATCAGCCGCTCGGCCTCGATTCGAGTTTCTTCATTTCGCCGCGCATCGATCTCAGCCAGCGCAATATCGAGACGTTTGCAGACGATGAGGCGATTGCGCGGCTGCGCGTGTCGGAAGCGCTGGCGGGACTCGACGTCGGTGTCGCTCTCGGCAACTGGGGAGAGTTCCGCACCGGCATCTATCGCGGTGACGGCAACGCGCGTGTCAAGGTTGGCGATCCAGGCGTGCCGAACCAGAGCTACGATATCGGCGGCGTTTTCGGGCGCCTGCAGGTCGATACGCTCGACGACGCCAACTTCCCGCGCCACGGAACGCGCGCCGAGATTCGCTGGGATGCATCGCGGCCGGGGCTGGGCGCCCGGGAAAAATACGATACGCTGACGTTTGATATCAACCGTGCGTGGAGCCGTGGCAAAAGCACGCTCGTAGCGGGCCTCAATTATGCGACGTCGAATCACGCTGGGCCCGTCGTGCAGGCGCATTTCCCGCTCGGCGGATTCCTCAGGCTGTCGGGACTCGAGCGCGGGCAACTGCGCGGGCCGCATGCCGGTGTTGCGCGGTTACTTTACTATCGACGCATCGGCAGCTCTGCAGGCGGTCTGGTCGAATTGCCGATTTATTTCGGCGCGTCGCTCGAATCCGGCAACGTTTGGCAGGCACGCGATGATATTGGTATCGATTCCCTGGTGACAAATGGCAGCCTGTTCTTCGGGCTCGACACGTTCTTCGGGCCCATGTTCCTCGCTGCCGGGCTTTCTGAAACCGGCAACAGTAATTTTTACCTGTTTATCGGCGCGATTCCGGATTGATAACGGCGCTATTGCCTAGCGGGCAATTTTTTCCAGCACCTGGCTCGGTGTGTCGGTTGAGCGGTAGTAGCCGTGGCGCGTCGCCATGTTCTCGAAGGCCGCGTCACGCTCCGCTTCGCTGTCGTACCAGTGCATGCGTTCCCAGTCATCGCCGAGCACGTTGCGTAAGGTGTCGCCGGGCGGCAGCGTGACACGAATGCCGTAATGCCGTTCGCCGCTTACGTGGTCGGGGTTGACGAGATTGTGTGGATGGCAGATTTCCATGCGCGGGTTCCGAACCGAAAGGGACCGCAGGAGTATACCGAATCGGCCGAAGGACCGGTCAGCTCTGCCGGCCGCGATCGCTCGCGCCTTCGCGATCGGACCAGCCGAGCAGCCGTCGCGTGACGAACAGGTAGACCGGCTTGCCGGTGCGCATCCAGAGTCCGGACGCCACCGACGGCCGGTTGAGTATCGCGCGTTCCCTCGCAGTCAGCGCGGCCGGGCAGTACGTGCGCTTGTGCTTCAGCAGATGACGAATGTCGTCGTATGCCAGAGCGCGGAAAAGGCGTCCCCGGCGTGAGAACACACCGGCCAGCTGAAAGTCGATGAACGCGGGCTCGCCGCTGTCCGTGACGAGTACGTTGGGTTCCTTGGCGAGGTCGTTGTGGACGACGCGCGCTACGTGCAGGCGCCGCAGCAGCCTGGCCGCATGCCGGAAGAATTCCGGGCTGGTGGGCCGCGCATCCTGCAGCGGGCGGCCGCCGATAAAACGGCGGGACAGCCGATCGTCGCTGATCGATTCCAGCGCCGGGACGCCGGAAAGCCCGTCGAGCGCCAGCAGCGCTCTGGCCTCGCGTCGCATCAAGGCTCGCGCGAGCCAGCGCAGCCACGGCGACGCGGAGGACGTATCTCGCACGATCAGTGCGGTTTCGCTAGCCGATTCGACCCAAACTTCGCCGAACAGGTCTTTTTTAAGGAGTTTTTGGTTGGTCATCGCCCAGCCCGCCAGCCCGCCGGCCGGCGGGCTGGCGTGTGTGCGGCAAAATGCAGAGAATACACGAGCCCCCGCGCCGAGAGACCTGATGGCTGACACTCCCCTGGAAGAATTCCCCGAAGACCTTCGCGAACTGGATGCCACCGGCGAATTCTTCAGTGTCGGCACGCCGCTGCATGCGGTGCGGGCCGGCTATATCCGTCGGCGCGCGGACGACATGCTGTATGAAGCTGCCATTGCCGGCCGCTATGCTCACGTCATCGCGCCCGATCGCTGCGGCAAGTCCAGCCTGATTGCCGCTACTGCTGCACGTCTCGAAAACAACGGCATTGCGGTGGCTGTTCTGGATCTCGCACAGTTCAGCGTACGCGACGGTTCCGTCGATGCTGGCCGGTGGTACTACAACGTTGCCTACCGTTTGTTGCGGCAGTTGCGCATACGGTTTGACCTGCAGACCTGGTGGCAGGACAAGGCAGTGCTGAACAACCGCCAGCGGCTGCTCGAATTTTATGCCGAAGTCATGCTGCAAAACATTCAGCAGTCGATTGTCGTCTTCGTCGATGAAATTCAGTGCATTGCCGAATTGCCGTTCGCCGATCAGCTGCTGGCCAGCATTCGTTCGGCCCACAATGCCCGCACGACGGATCCCGATTTCACGCGCCTGACGTTTCTCCTGCTCGGTGAATGCGATCCGCACAGTCTGGTCAACGAGCCAGAGATGTCGCCCTTCAACGCGACGCAACCGGTCCCTCTCGACGATTTCACGCGCGATGACCTGAACCTTTTCGCAACCGAACTCAACCTCCATACCGTCGACGCACAGATCGCGCTCGACCGTATTTACCATTGGACGCGCGGCCAGCCGTACCTGTCGCAGAAACTGGCGCGTGCGATCGCGCGCGAGCGCATCGACGGCGATATACCCGAGCAGGTGGACAGGATCGTGGCCCAGCAGCTCGCCGGCCGCGCCGCCTTGCACAGCGAACCGCACATGAGCCACCTTCATCGTGCGATCGTTGAGTCGGGTAATAACACCGAGAGCCTGCTCAACCTCTACGGCAAGCTGCGTAAGGGTATCGCCGTGCCGGCAGATCTCGGGTCAGCCGAACAGCGCCACCTGATGGCAACGGGCCTGCTGGTACTCGACGAGTCGGGCGAGCTCAGGATCCGCAACCGTATTTACGAGGCCGTGTTTACGACGCGTTGGGCCAACGAAAATTTGCCGACCCGCTGGCGCACGCCACTTGCCGTCGTGGCGGCGATGCTGATACTGGCGCTGATCCCGTTTTGGTACACACAGTGGTTGCCGAATCCTTACGTTGCGGTACTTACGTCCGACAGCAGTGAGTTCGGTGCCGCGGAAACCGCGTGGCTCAATTTGCGGTCGTTTCCCGGGCATGCCGATACTGCCGACAAGCTGTTTCGAAGCTTTTTGACCGAGCGCGCGGATAGCACCAATGACGTCAGTACGATAACGACAATCACGACGCTGGCATCGACATTGCCGGAAGCCGGGATGCTGCCGCAGACTTTGCTCGCCGGTTTCTGGGACCGGCAGGTCCGCACGGCCATGCGGGACGAGCGGCGTGACGATGCATTGATCGCATCCCTGGAAGCGCTGGTCGTGTCGACTGCCATTCGGCGTAATCGCAGCGCCATGCTGGTCGGCAGTGATTACCCGCTGCTGGTCGCGAGTTCGCCGGTCGATGCCAGCAGCGATTTCATTTTCAATCCAGGCGGCCTGCTGTTGACGGCGGCCAATGGCTCAAAGATCTCGCAGTGGTCAGTCGGCGCCGACGGGTTGTCACGCAGCAACGAATGGACGATGACTGCACTGCAGGTGTCGCCGCTGGTTCGTCGCGTCATCGTCGATTCCGAAGGCACGGTACGCAGGGCAGGGCTGACGCTGACCCTGTCTCATCCGCGCCTTGCCGATTTGCGTATCAAGGTGATTTCGCCGTCCGGCAAGACCGTGGAGATAACGACCGGGAAGGAACGTGCTTCCGCCGGCGAGGATATTCGAATCCCTGCCGATCAATTGCGCCCGCTGGTCGGGGAGCCGCTGAACGGCACCTGGAGCATCAGCTTACGTGATGAGGCGACCGGCGTGGCAGGCCACCTGGTCGGCTGGAACCTGACGCTGAACTCGCAGGGGCTTGTCGAGGACTTTCAGCGCGGCATCAGCATTCCCGATCCTGTCGAACAGGAGACGACCCAGTTCTGGATCGGCGGTGACGGGCGTTATGCGGTGGCACGCGCAACGCAAAGCGACAGCGCTCGACTCTGGGATCTCGCGCTGGCAAAACCGATCGCGGAAATTGCCGTCAGCGAGAGCGAAATTCTGATTGGCGTCGACGACGGCGCCCGAAGGCTGGTTACTGCGACACTCAATAAAGTCAATCTGTGGGATACCGCGACCGGCAACCGGGTCGCGACGCTGCCGGTCGGGCCGGCGAGCGGGCGTTCCGAATTAACGGCGGATGGACGGCACCTGTTTGTCCAGCATCGCAGCGACACTGAGACCCGTTTCGAGCTTTGGTCGCTGGAGTCGGCATCGAAAACCGCCGCAATCACCGTCGCCGGCGCGCCGGCACTGGCCGTTGTCGACGCCAACGGACGGCATCTCGCGATCGCGGATTACGATCGCGCCGTGCGGGTCTGGGACTTCGAGAGCGGAGACATGCTCGTGCAGCTCGGCATGGCGAGCCAGCCGAGCCGAATTCTGCTCAGTGCGGGCGGCAACGTTCTTGCTGTGATTTATGGCATGGACGGCCTGGCGGCCTGGTCCCTCGCATCGCCGGCCAATCCGATTCTCGAATCATTCGGACGCGGGCCATGGGAACTCGCTTTCTCGCCCTCGGGCGCACGTCTCGTGGCCGGACGGCCGCAAAGCGGATTCCAGCTGTACGACTCGGCGAGCGGGCGGCGCATCGGCCCCGCGGTCGGCGCCGGCGGCAATCGCAGCGCGGGCAACCTGCTTGGTATCAGCCGCGACGAAGACGTCATCGCGACCAGCGGTCCGACCGGCAATGTGCGGTTCTGGAAGATGCCGGTCGAGCCGGTTGCGTTGCAGCCGAGCAGCGAAGGGCATGCGGTATGGTCGCCGTCGGGTGATTCCGTGGTCGTCGCTTTACCCGACGCATCGACAATCGCTGTCGGGGACAGGAACGGACACGTGCACATGCTGTCCGCAGCCGCAGGCGGCGAACCCATCGAGGCCGAATCGGAGGACCTGAGTTTCATCGGACACAACGACCCGGTTCGCCTGTTGGCAGCAAGCCGTGACGGCCAACGCCTGGCGAGCGTCGGCGCTGACAACTCGATACGGGTGTGGAATACGAGAGATGGACTGCCGGAGTCCTTTATTGCGAGCCACGCCGGCGACCGGATTCGCGACATTACATTCTCGTCGAGTGGCGCTCTGCTGGCGATTCTCGTCGGCAATCGTGTCGCGTTACTGAATACCGCGACCGGGGAAGTCGAAGCGGAACTGGAACTGGGAGAAATGCACACGGCGATGGCCTTCAGCAGGGACGACGAGCTGTATGTCGGTAGCCAGGCGGGTGCACTCAACGTCATCGATCGCGATAATGCCGGCGGTTGGCAAATGCAGCGAATCTGGACAGGAAGCGCGCCGGTCGATCTGCTCGAAGTGTCGCCGCGGGGGAGGTACCTGGTTATCGTCGATGCAGCGCACCAGGCCAGGTTGTTGAACCTGACCAGCGGTCAAGCAGGCGCATTGTCGATCCAGTTGCCCGCCGACGTCGAGGATGTCGTCTTCAGCCCGAACGAGTCTCGAGTGTTATTCAACACGGCCCGGTGGGTTCACAAAGCCAGTTCGTCGAGTGCCGGCCTCGTGTGGCTTGACGGGTTGCATGTGTCGGGCTCCTTGCCCGGCGCACGAATAGTTTTCGGTCCGGCGATCGACGCTGCCAGCCAGGCCGGCAAGAAATTCTATTTGCCGGTTTTCAGGGACGGCGGCGCGTATCTCGCTGAGTATGCGTTTTCCGATTCCACGGGTCCCGGACTGTTTGGCAACATGGATGAGTTACTGGACCGCTGGCGACGGCGGCTGGCGTATCCGGCAGCGCCGCCAGCGAACTAGCGACACGCGAATTAACGCATGTCGCCGCGCAGCGTTCTGACGAGCAGCTCGAGCTTGCCGGCAGTTGCGTCGGAAGGTGGTACAGGCTTGCCGATAATGACCGGGACGCGTGCAAACAAGCGGCCGGGGATCTTGCGCAGGCCGCCGCCCGAGTGACGGCTGAACCAGCTGCCCCACAGCCGGCCGACGGCAACCGGAATGACCGGTACCGGACGCCGCGCAATGATTTTTTCGATGCCGGGGCGAAACCGCTGCACGTGACCGTCGCGTGTAATGCCTCCTTCCGGAAATATACAGACAAGATTGCCGGCGGCTAATTCCTCGTCGACCTTTTCGAAGGCTGCGTGCATTAATTCCTCGTCTTCCCGGGCTGATGCAATCGGGATCGCTTTCGCATGCTTGAAGAAAAATCGCAACAAAGGAATCTCGAAGATCTTGTAGTACATGACGAATCTAAGCGGGCGCCGGATAGAGCCGCCGAGAATGACCGGGTCCATGAAGCTGACGTGGTTACAGACGAGAACTGCCGGGCCCTGTTGCGGAATGTTTTCCTCGCCGAACGGCCGGATCCTGTAGACGACGCTGATAACGATCCACGCAATAAATCGCATCAAAAATTCAGGCAGCAAGGAATAGATGTAAATGGCGACCATCGCATTGAGCGCGGCGATAACCAGGAATAGCTCGGGAATCGAGAAGCCGGCGCCGAGTACCGCGATCGAGACAAGCGATGCAAGGACCATGAAGATGGAATTGATAATGTTGTTGGCCGCAATAATGCGCGACAGGTGACTGCGCTCCGAACGCTGCTGAATCAACGCGTAAAGCGGCACGCTGTAGAAACCGCCGAATGCGCCGAGCATCGTCAGGTCGAAGAGCACGCGCCAGGTTCCAGGACGAGACAGAAAATCGGACAACGTATTGGCGGCAACGACCTCGGCGACCGGCGCTGCGAAGTACAGGTCGATCGCGAAAAGGCTGAGGCCGATCGAGCCAAACGGTACCAGGCCCAGCTCGATGCGGTGGCCCGATAAACGCTCGCACAACAATGCACCAACGCCGACGCCGATCGCGAACGTGGCAAGTAAGCAGGTTGTGACGAACTCGTTGCCATGCAGAATGTCGAGCGTGTAGGCAGGTAGCTGCAACGTCATCGCAGAACCGAAAAACCAGAACCAGGAAATTCCGAGTATCGACAGGAATACGCTGCGCTCCTGCCGTGCATATCGGATGATGCGCAACGACTCGCGCCACGGGTTCACGTTGACGGTAATCCCGGGATCGACCGCAGGAGTCGCAGGAATTTGCCGGCTCGCAAAGTACCCGGCGCACGCGAAGGCCAGCAGGCAGAAAGAAACGAGTATCGGGGTATCCGGATTGAAGCCAACGGCGATGCCACCGATGATCAGACCGAGGATGATTGCGATATAGGTGCCTGACTCCACGAGCGCGTTGCCGCCGATCAATTCGCTGGTAGCGAGTTTCTGCGGCAGGTATGCATATTTGACCGGGCCAAACATCGTCGACTGGCAACCCATCAGGAACAGCACGAACAGCAGTAGCGCATAGCTGGATGTCAGAAATGCCATCGTTGCGATTGCCATCAGGCCGATCTCGACCAGCTTGATGCGGCGCATCAGCATCGATTTTTCATACTTGTCGGCGACCTGACCGGCCGTTGCAGAGAACAGCATGAACGGCAGGATGAACAATGCGCCGGCGACATTTGCCAGCTGGCTGACGTTCATGTTCCAGATGGCGACGCCCTGGAACGTCGCAAGGATCAGGAATCCGTTACGAAAGACATTATCGTTGAGGGCACCAAGGAACTGGGTGGCGAAAAAGGGTGCAAATCGGCGTTGTCCCAGGAGTCGAAACTGGCTCTTATCTGACAAGGGCTGGTCCTGTGGCTGCAGCTGCGGGGACTATAGCACCGCATTTCCGGCTTGCACCGGTCACAAACCCCGATGAAATGCTGAGGAAAGGCGGTCTGTCCTTAAAAAGTGCGAACTCGCGCGAGATTTGCAATTTGACAGTAATGCTATGATTTGCGTTCACACAGGCCCGACAACGTGAGGCCGGGCCAGACAGCGCGTGACAACCCGACAGATACCGATGAACCGATTGCCAATCATCACCTCCTTGCTGCTCGCAGGCCTGTTGCTGGTGGCCGCGTGCTCGCAGGAGCCGCCGCCGCGGTCCGTTACGGAATTCATCGATGATCCGTTGCTGCTGGAGGCGGCTATCGTACGCTGCACGCAAAATCGTTCAGCCACGCGATACGAGGCGGAGTGCGTCAACGCACGCGAGGCCATTAAGCAGATCGAAGCGAAGGACGAGGCCCGGCGTCGCGCCGAGCTCGAAGCGGCATCTGAGCGCAAGCGCGAGGCACTGCGTCGTACGCAGGAGGCGGCGGCAGCGGCACGACGACGCGTTGCGGAGGCGGAAAAGCGTCGCCAGGAAGCCGAGTATCTCGCACAGTTCGGTGTCGTTCCGGACGAAGAGACAGCTGACGAATTCGGCACCAACGTGCCGATGGCGGTCATTCCGGAAGCGGCGGAAGAGCAGGTCAGCAACGACTACCCGGAAAATCCATTCGATGACCCGCCCGTGCCGGATCGATCGGCAACCGATGGGAGCAACGCGCCCGTGGTTGAGACCGGCGAGGACACCGCGACCGATCTCGAGTCCGTGCGCGACGAATTACGCCGTCGCAACGACGACAGCGGCAACTGACGAGCCGTTACCGCGCGCAGTCTTTACTGATACTCGCCGTACTCATCGGCGGTTTCCGCCGGCGCATCCGGGTCCGGCATTCCGAACGTTTTGACGCTTGACGGCTGCGATGCGCCGGAATCGACTGTTGGCACCACACCCGTCTGCATGCCGGGCTGCGTCGGCAAGCGTTGCGTTTGCGCGGTCAGCAGCTGCACGAACGTATTCGCTACGTCCGGAGCGCGATTAGCCGAACTGGCAAAGATGCGCTCGGGAGTCATGCCAGAGTCCCCGTAAAACGCCGCGTTGGCCTTGCGATCCATCGTCACGCCGGTGCCTTCGAACGCAACCCCCGCAAACAGCCCGCGACTCCGCGAATAGGACACGACTTCCGCCTCGAACTGGATATCGGTTGCCGCGCTGGTCGTACGGCCGACCGGACCTGCAGCAATGGACGCGTCGGCACCCAGCGTCAGCTTGCCGTTCGCAATGCCGTCCACGCCGCGCCGTGTCTTGAAAACAAGTATGACGTCGGTCGATTGCGCGCCGATCTGCCAGCCGACGCTGCCGCCGGTCAGCGTGATGAATGCCGGGTTGCTCCATGAATTGTCGTCCTGGCGGACGACAAGAATGCCGCGACCGCGCCGGGCACCGAGCCCGAAGCCGACCTTGACCACGTTCGGTACGACGGCAACAGCGTAGGCGCGTGCAAGCAGCGTCGGCGGTATCGACTGTTCCGGAATCCGGAGCAGCTGATCGAGCACATCGGCGGAGTCGGCGACGCGTTTCTCTTCGCGGGTGGCTGCGGATGCGGCAGATGCCGTCAAGGTTGCAATCAGTACGATTGCGTATATCGCTCTTTGAAAATTCATATCAAGTGTCCGTAGTCGGGGTACCTTAATGTGACCCATGATACGCCAATTCGTTTTGACGCTCACCGGGATCAGGCAGCGGCGCTACGCACAAGGATAGGTGGTAGCGGACAGTCGAGCGTTGCACAAACGGCGCGGATCAGCTCTGCTTCGGCGACGTTCAGGTGCTCGTCATGCGCAGCGACCGCGGAAACGGCGCGCAGCAGCCGGCGGCGGCCGTTGCCGTTCAGCGCCAGCAGCAGGTCGAGGCTGCGGTCCAGCGTCGCGACCGAGGTTTTGCCGCTGCTTGCCGGACGTTCGGCAGCCCAGCTACCGAGCACTGCCGCGCCGGCACGATAGGCGGCCTCACGCTCGGCGGCATTGGCATGGCCGGCCTGCGCGAGCATTGTGAGCAATGCAACCGCGGCGCTTCGCAGCGCCGCCCGCGGCGCACGGCGCGGATGGCGTCGCCCGGCCGGGTCGATCGCCTGGCCCAGGCTGCTCATCAATACGCGGTAATAGCAGTATTCGTAAAGGTCGATATGGCCGTCGATTTCGATCAGGCGCGACGCGAGTTCGACGAGAAACGTCAGCTGCAGAACCGGTCGCTGTTTCAACGCGGGGAAGGCTATTTCGAGCAATGGTAGCCGGAACTCGGCGCCGGTCGCCTGCAGTTCGTCGTAGTACTGTATGACGAGGCGCGTCCGATCAACGCCTAGTCGCTCCTCTATGCACTGCCGTTGTGCAGACAGTGTCTTGCCGCGCCTGTCCAGGATCAGCGCGAGCGTCAGCAGGTACGCCAGCTCGAACGAATGCGCGGCGTCGTACAGGGCTGCCGGGATCGCAGCGCGCAGCTTTCTTGCGTAGTCGACATGCTCGGATTCCGGCTGGCCGACCGATTCATCGATGGATTCGGGAAGAACGACGCTGCCGCCGCTCGCCAATGCCGTCGTCAATCCAGCGATGCTGTCGTCCCGCATATCCGGGCCGGCATGCGCTCGAGCAAGCATTGCGTCGATTTCGGGAAAGTCACCTTGGCGGAACGACGGATCGAGCGCCTGGATGCGACGAATCAGCGGCGGGTGTGTCGCAAACAATCCGGACAATCGCGAGCCACGGCCGAACAGCATGTGGCTGACTTCCTCCGGGTCGGCCTCGGTAATATAGGACGAGGCCGAGTAGCCACCGATCTTCTTTAACGCATTGGCAATGCCGAGGTTCTGTCGCGTGAACTGCACTGCAGACGCATCGGCGAGATACTCGCGCTGCCGCGAAACGGCAGCCTTGATCAGGCGTGCGAATAAGACGCCTATTGCCCCGAGTATGGCGAGACCCAGCCCTATGATCAGGACGACCGGGGCGCTACGGTCACGACGGCTGGATACGATGCTGGTATGGCGGCTGCTGCGAAGAATCATGCGGCCGATCAGGCCCAGCACGAGTATGCCGAACAGCACACCCATCAGCCGAATATTCAGCCGCATGTCGCCGTTCAGTATGTGGCTGAATTCGTGTGCGACGACGCCCTGCAATTCGTCACGGCTCAGCAACTCGAGAGCGCCGCGCGTAACGGCGATGGCGGCGTCGCCGGGCGCAAAGCCGGCCGCAAACGCGTTGATCCCGCTTTCCTCCTCGAGGACATAGATCTCGGGAACCGGTATTCCGGACGCGATCGACATTTCCTCGACGACGTTTCGCAATCGCCGCCGCAACGGATCGCTGACGTCCGCACTGACCTGGCTACCGCCCAGCTGCGTTGCGACCTTGCCGCCACCGGACGACAGCGCCGACGTCTTGTACAAGCTCGCGCCAAGAATAAACAGCGTCGTGACTATGGCTGTGAACCCGAGCAGTCCGGAAAACTGCCCGACGAAGTTACCGCTCTGGAGCGACGGGCTCGTCGTCGTAAAGACTGCAAATCCGACGATCGCAGTGACGCCGGCAACGATCAAAACGGTCGCGACGAGATAAATGACGACGAGCCAGAAACTCAACCGCTTCGCCCGATCCTGCGCCTCGAAGAAATTCATGGCGTCAGACTCGTGGAGGCGCAACTTACGCACGACCCTTGTGATCGAGTGCGGTTTCGAGGGAACAAGGGTCGTGCGTGCCGCGTGCCGCCGGTTAGTACGATGACCCGCACTTCAGTTGATCGCCTGTGCAGGAATCGGGTTCAGGTGAACTTGACGTCCGGCACCTGCCGCATCTCTTCCGCGTCGATTTCCAGGAAACTGGCCGACTCGAACCGGAACGCGCCGGCAACGATATTGTTCGGGAAGTTTTCGACCGTGTTGTTGTAGCTCATGACGCTGTCATTGAAGGCCTGGCGAGCAAAGGCAACCTTGTTCTCGGTGCTTGCGAGTTCTTCCTGGAACTGCATCATGTTCTCGTTGGCCTTCAGGTCCGGGTAGGCTTCGGCCAGCGCAAACAGCCGCCCGAGCGCGGCACCGAGTGCGCCTTCGGACTGGTTCAGTTTCTTGATCGCTTCGGCGTTGGCGGGATCCGCTTTGGCCGCGTCAAGGCTGGAAACAGCGCTGTTGCGGGCGGCGACGACGGCTTCGAGCGTTTCCCGCTCGTGTTTCATATAGCCTTTGACAGCCTCGACGAGGTTCGGAATCAGGTCGTGCCGGCGAGTGAGCTGTACGTCGATCTGGGCGAAGGCGTTACGAACGCGGTTACGTTCATTGACCAGCCGGTTGTACATTCCGATGACCCAGAACACAATGGCGGCCACGATCGCCAGGAATACCAGGAATGAAGTCACTATCCAGCTCCTTTCAACAGGGTTTCAGGCTCAAGCATAGCGCCCGCTCGGGGGTTTCTCTAGCTATGGCGTTGATTTTGCTGGTTTCCATGTCGGTACGAGCGGAATGGGTCGGCGATGCGCGGCCGCTGATGGGCACCGAAGTGAGCGTTTTCCTATGGCACGAGGATCCGGTTCAGGGGCGGCAACTGATCGATGCGGTATTCCAGGAGGCGATGCGCATCGACAAGCTGATGAGTACGTACAAGGAAACCAGCGAGATCTCGATCGTGAACCGCGATGCGGCAGAGGGTGCCGTCGCTGTCGGCCCGGAGCTGTTCCGGCTCGTGCAGCAGGCGCTCGATATTTCGGTCCTGACGCGAGGAGCGTTCGACATTACTTACGACAGCGTCGGGCAGCACTACGATTTTCGCGAGCGATTGAAGCCCGATGCTGCGACGATCGCCAAAGCGCGCAGGGCGATCGACTATCACCTCGTGGAACTCGACGACACGGCATCGACGATTCGATTCCTGAGAGAAGGCGTGCGTATCAATCTCGGCGGGATTGCGAAAGGTTATGTCGTCGAACGTGGCGCAATGCTGCTGGCGCGTGCGGGCGTCGAAAATGCCGTCGTGACGGCAGGTGGCGATACTCGACTCCTGGGCGACCGGCGCGGCCGCCCGTTCATGATAGGCATCCGTAATCCGCGCGATGACAGCGAGGTAGCGATCTCGGTGCCGCTCGAGAACGAAGCGATCTCGACATCGGGCGACTACGAACGCTTTTTCGATGAAGACGGCGTCCGCTACCATCACATCATCACGCCGAGCACCGGCACGCCGGCGGGCGGCGTTCACAGTGCGAGTGTATTCGGGCCGGATGCCGTCATGACCGACGCCCTGTCGACCTCCGTTTTCGTCATGGGGGTCGACCTTGGCATGACACTGCTGGCCGGGCTGCCCGACTATGAGGGCATCGTTATCGATGACCAGGGCCGCATTTTCTACTCTGACGGGCTGATGCCGCCTGGCGCCGACGATTGACGGCGCCGGTCGCCTTGCGACGACTTTCTGACCAGAAAAAAGCCGCGATCTGTCGCCGATAGGCGACGTGTTTTCACTTTAAATTCAGACCGGTACGCCTATCATAGGGTTTGCGCATCGGCCGCACTCCGTGCGGCCATGACGTGGCCAGGTCCGGGTGATCGGGCGTGCCCGGATTCCTGCGGATTCGAACCTGACTTAACTTAATCCGGGGACCTTTGGCACAATGTCGGTCCCGCAAATCGACCGCCTTATGTTGAGGCAGTCGGGTCAATTGTGACGATTATCACGGCCCCTGAGAGCCCCGGCTGTCACCATCTGTGTGCTTTGCCGGCGAGCTCGACGCCGGCACTCGCGTGCGTAAGACCCGAATGGAATCAGGCTGACTAACAAAAGGATTGCATCGATGGATTTCAGGAAACTGTTTACGGGGCTCGCGCTGTCGGTTCTGGCCGCCAGCAGCCTGGCGTCGTCCGGTCTGACCGGCAAGCCCGCACCGGACTTCGCGCTGAAGAGCTCGACTGGAGAAAACCTGCGGCTGTCGGAATACCGTGGCGATGTCGTCATGATCAATTTCTGGGCGACCTGGTGCGGCCCTTGCCGCCAGGAAATGCCGTTGCTCGATCAGCTCTATTCGCGTTACGAGCGTGTCGGCTTCAATCTGCTTGGCGTCAATATTGACGACGACTCGAACCGGGCCCTGGACATGATTCGTGAGCTCGGCGTCAAGTTTCCGGTGCTGTTCGACGCGCGCAAGGAAGTCAGCAAGCTGTATGACGTCGATGCGATGCCGGTCACCGTGCTGGTCGATCGTGAGGGCAATGTTCGCTACGTGCACCAGGGCTACAAGCCCGGCTACGAGGAAATGTACCTCGATCAGGTCCGCTCGCTGTTGCGCGAATAACAGTGGCAGTCAGCGCCTGTCGGGTACGCCGGGATTCGTGAGGAGAGAAACGTGACGTTGGTAAAGAAACTGGGTTTGACCTTATCGCTTGCAGTAATGCTGAGCGCGCTGACCGTTGCACAGGAGTCGGCGCCGGTCGGGCCAGAACGCGCGACGGCCGACGCCACGATGCTCGCTGCGGCGGAGTCGGAATCACGGGAACGCTTCCGTGCGATCGATCAGGACGTGCAGTCGCTGAAAAAGGAAGTTCTGGACCTGAACCGGGATCTGTTCCTGCTGGAAGAGGAATTGCTGTTTCCAGCCAACTCGCAGGTGGCGTTCTTCATATCGATGGATGTTGGAGAATATTTCAAGCTGGACTCGGTGAGCCTGAAAATCGACGGCAAGGAAGTTGCCAACTACCTGTACACGGATCGCGAGGTCGACGCGCTGCTGCGTGGCGGCGTGCACCGGGTGCATATGGCGAACCTGAAGACCGGCGAACACGAACTCGTTGCGATATTCACGGGCCAGGGGCCGCATGTCAGGGACTATCGCCGCGGCGCGACCATTAACATCGAAAAGGGTATTGGCGCGAAGTATCTCGAACTCGAGATTACCGACCGCGTCAAGAAACAACAGCCGGAGTTCGAAATCCGGGAATGGGAGTAACCGTTGCCCACAGGCCGCTCCCTTTTTGCAGCGCTTAGTCTCGCTCTTGCTGCCCTGACCGCCCCCGCGGTATTGCAGGCGGCGGAGAAGCCTGAGCCGATCGTAGTGCAGGACCTGCACTACGGCGAAATCCTGTTTTACTTCTACCAGGAAGATTACTTTCCGGCGATCGTGCGTACGCTCGCCGCGCAGGCCCGGCAGCAACTCGAAAATCACGTTGATGAATCCGAACTGCTGCTTGGTGGCATGTTCCTGTCGTACGGGCATCACCTCGAGGCGGCGCGCATTTTTGAGCGGTTGCTTGCGAACAACGTCAATCAGGCTGTCCGGGACCGCACGTGGTTTTTCCTTGCGAAAATCTGGAAGCAGCGCGGTTATCTCGATGAGTCGCAGCAGGCGCTCGATCGTATCGAGGGCGAGCTGCCGGGGAATCTGGAACGCGAGGCACAGATGCTGCGCGCCCAGCTGCTGATCGACCGCGGCGACTATGACCAGGCGATTCTGCTGCTGGGAAGCTGGAAGGGCAGCACGGAGTGGGCTAGCTACGCGAAGTTCAACCTTGGCGTCGCGCTGGTGCGCAGCGGACGGGTCGAGGAGGCGGAAAAGATTCTCGCCGATCTCGGCGACATGAATCCGTTCAATGAAGAGCTGACGTCGTTGCGGGACAAGGCGAATCTTGCGCTCGGCTACGCGCTTTTGCAGGACGGTCGGCCGACAGCGGCGAAGCCTGCGCTGCAGCGGGTGCGGCTGGACGGGCCGTTCTCGAACAAGGCCTTGCTCGGTGTCGGCTGGGCGGACGCCGAGGCCGAAGCATTTCACCGCGCGCTCGTACCGTGGATGGAGCTCCGCAGTCGGGACCTGCTCGACTCTGCAGTACAGGAATCAATGCTGGCGATTCCCTACGCACTGGCCAAGCTCGATTCGATCAGCCAGGCGGCCGATCATTACCTGAACGCGATCGAGGCGTTCTACGAGGAGAGCAATCGCCTGGATTCGACCATCGGCCATATCGAGTCCGGTGGGTTTTTCGAGGCGTTTATCGAGGACGACCCTCTCGACAGCACCGGCTGGTACTGGCGTATGGAAGAGCTGCCGGATGGCCCGGAAGCGCGCTACCTGTTTCACCTGTTGTCTACCCACACCTTTCAGGAAGGGCTGAAGAATTACCGTGATCTGGTTTACATGCATGAGAACCTCGACAGCTGGCAGCAGAGCGTCGGCGTTTATGCAAATATGCTCGAAACGCGCAAAGAGGCTTACGAAGAACGCCTGCCGCGTGTCGAGGCCGCGCTCGCGCGAGCCGATCTTGACGGCATGGTCGATCGCAAGCTCGAGTTCGACTCGCTGTTGAACGACATCGAGCGCAGCAACGACTGGCTGGCGCTGGCAACCGAGGAAGAGTTCGGGATGTGGGGCGAGATTACCGGTCTTGAAGCGACGCCCGCGCTGCAGGCAAACATTTCCGAGGCAGCCGAAGTTCGCGACAAGATTGCGTTACTGAAAGGCGTTTTGCAGTGGAACCTGGAGAAGCAGTTCAAGGAACGGTTGTGGCGCATCCGTCGTGACCTGCAGCAGACCGGCGAAGCGCTCGTTGAAACGCAGCGCGCAAGGCGCCAGATCGACGAGTCGATGCGCCGCCAGCCGGTCGAGTTCGCCGAGATATCCGCGCGGGTCTACGGGCTCGAACCGCGTATCGAGAGCATGAAGATTCGCGTAGAGGACCAGCTCGCTGCGCAGCGAGCTTACCTGCAGGCTATAGCCGTCGGCGAACTGCAGGCGCAGAAGGAACGCCTCGACATTTACACGATCCAGGCACGATTCGCGCTCGCCGCGATCTACGATATTGCGGCGACCGTGGGCGAGGTGACCGACTGATGTTGCGCGTGCTTTGCTTACTATTGTTTGCTGTGCTGCCGTTAATCTCGGCAACGGCGGACGCGCGCGACAAGAATAAAGAGGAGACGATCAAGAGCCTGGAACGCAAAAGCATCGAGATTCGTCCCGGCAAGGTCATCGTCAACAGCTCTGACCTCGCTATCGACAATTACCGGGCATTTCTCGATCTCGTTAGCGACGATCCCGAGCTGCGTGCCGAAGCGATGCGACGTCTCGGCGACCTCGAACTCGAAGCGACCGAGGCCGAGCAGCTCGGCGACAACATCGAGTCCCTGGGATCCAGTGGCTACGACAATGCGGTGGACCTTTACCAGCAGCTGCTGGAGGCCTATCCCGATTACCGCCGCAACGATACCGTGCTTTACCAGCTCGCCCGCGGCTACGAAACCGGTGGCAAGATGGACGCGTCGCTCGAAGTGCTGGACGAGCTCGTGCGCCGCTATCCCGATACACCCGTCATCGACGAGGTGCAGTTTCGTCGCGGTGAAATGCTGTTCTTGCGCAAACGTTACAACGAGGCGGAACAGGCATACCGGGCGGTCATGTCGTTTGGCGACTCGTCGCGTTATTACGAGCAGTCGCTGTACAAGTTAGGCTGGTCACAGTTCAAGCTGGCATGGCACGAAGACAGCCTGGCGCCTTTCTTCGAGTTGCTCGATCGCAAGATCGGCGCAATCGAACTGTCTGATGGCGAGGAGCGACTCGCAGCACTCAGTCGTGCAGAGCAGGAAATTGTCGAGGACACATTCCGGGTGCTGTCGATCAGTTTCTCCTACATGGACGGGGCGAAAAGCATCGACGCGTTCCTGCGGCAAAACGGCCAGCCGGCGTATGCTTACATTATCTATCTGAACCTCGGCGACCTCTATCTCGACAAGCAGCGCTTCGTCGATGCCGCCGAGACCTACGGGGCTTTCGTCGGCCAGGATCCGTATCACCCCAAAGCGCCGTTGCTGCAGGTCGAGGTCATCGAGGCCTACAAGCAGGGCGGTTTCCCGACCCTGGTGCTTGAGGCCAAGAAAGGCTTCGTCGAGCGTTATGGCATGGACGGCGAATTCTGGATTCGCAATTCGCCCGACGAGAACACCGCGGTCAAGGCGCACCTCAAGGCAAACCTGACCGACCTCGCGCAGTATTACCATGCCGAGGCGCAGAAAGACGGCAAGAAGAGCGATTACCGGGAAGCGGCGCGCTGGTATCGCAAGTACCTGACGTACTTTCCGGACGACCCGGACAGCGCCAACACGAATTTCCTGCTGGCCGAGATCCTGTTCGAGAGCGAGGATTTCGCCGATGCGAAGGTTGAATACGAACGCACGGCGTACGCCTATCCACCGCACGAGAAATCCGCCGAAGCGGGATATGCGGCATTGCTGGCATACCGCGAACATGAGAGATCGCTGCAGGGACAGGCGCAGATCGCCTGGCATCAGGAATACCTCGACAGCGGGCTGCGATTCGCGGATACCTATCCGGCGCACCCGGAATCTGGCGCCGTCCTGGCGACAGTTGCCGAGGACCTGTTCAAACAGAACCAGTTCGACCTCGCGATCGCGGTCGGCCAGGCTGTGGTCGCCAAGCAGCCGCCAGTCGAGACGCCGTTGGCACGCACCGCGTGGACCGTCATCGCGCACTCGCTGTTCGATATCGAGAATTTTGCCGAGGCCGAAAAAGCCTACTACCAGCTGCAGAACTACACGCCGGTCGACGACATGACTGCGTCACAGGAAATCAAGGACCGCATTGCCTCATCGATCTACAAGCAGGGTGAAAAAGCCCGCGATGCTGGCGATCTCGAAACCGCGGTCACGCATTTCACGCGCCTTGGTCAGGCGGTCCCGGATTCGGACATTCGCGCAACCGCCGAGTACGATGCTGCAGCAGCGTTGATCAACCTGCAGGCCTGGGACCGGGCCTCGACGGTGCTCGAACAATACAGGGCAAATTACCCCGACAGCGATTTTGCCGACGAAGTCACGCAAAAGCTTGCTGTGACCTATCTCGAGTCCGGCCGCGGTATTGAGGCCGCGCGGGAATTCGAACGCATCGCCGTGGCCGACGCAACCGAGCCGGCGATTCGTCGCGAGGCGTTGTGGAAGGCCACCGAACTGTACGAGGAAGCCGACTCGATCGCTGACGAGAAACGCGTGCTCGAAGACATCGTCTCGCGCTTCCCCGATCCACTGTCGGAGTCGATTGAAGCGCGTTATCGCTTGCTGAAGATCGCCGAGACCAACGGCAACGTTGACGAGCGCATGCGCCGGCTGCAGGACCTCGTCGATGAAGACCGTAACGCCGGCAGCCAGCGCAGTGACCGCACGCGCTACCTGGCGGCCACGGCATCGCTCGAGCTTGCCGAGCCGGTGCGCGAGCGATTTAACGTTGTCAAGCTGACGCAGCCACTGGCAGACAGCGTCAAATTGAAGCGCAGCCTGATGGAAGACGCGATCAAGGTTTACACCGACGCCGCGGATTACGGCGTGGCCGAAGTGACGACTGCGGCCACGTTCAGGCTCGGTCAGATTTACGAGCAATTCAGCCAGGATCTCAATACCTCCGAGCGACCGGCCGATCTCGACGCGCTCGCGCTCGAGGAATACGAACTGTTGCTCGAAGAGCAAGTGTTCCCGTTCGAGGAAAAAGCCATCGACCTTTACAAGACGAATACCGATCGTGCGTCAGATGGCGTATACGACGAGTGGGTGAAAAGAAGTTTTGAGCGGCTGGCGGGATTGATGCCGGCTCGGTACGCAAAAATGGAGAGGAGCGAAGATGTCGTTACTTCGCTTTACTAAAAGAATTGCCAACGCATTGCGACTGGCCTTGCCAGTCGGTGCACTGTTTATCGCAGGCTGTGCGACGTCGGGATCGCCGGCGCCGACGGACGCCGCCGATGCGGCTGCATCGCGATCGCTTGCGGGCGGCACCGAGGCTGGCGATGACGAAACTGTCATCGTACCGCCGCAGGCGCTGATACTGTTCGAGCAGGCGACGGCCGTCATGGCGGCCGGAGATTTCCTGGATGCCGAGCTGCGCTTTCAGGAGTTTCTGCTGCGGTACCCGAATTACCCGGGAGCACACGTCAACCTGGCGATTATCCACGTAAACAACGGCGATGAGGCCCGTGCCCAAGCAGCGATCGATGCCGCGCTCGCCATCGACCCTGAGCATGCGCCGGCGCTGAACCAGCTGGGCATGTTACTTCGCAGAAATGGCAAATTCCTCGAGGCAGAGGCCGCTTATTTGAAGGCCGTCACAGTCTCCCCGGACTATGCCTTGGCACACTACAACCTCGGCGTGCTGAACGAGTTGTACCTGCGGCGCCTTGACGTTGCCCTGCAGCATTTCGAGACATATCAATCACTTGTCGGTGAGGACAAGCAGGTTGAGAAATGGATTACGGATCTGACGCGTCGCGTGGCGGCGGGTCAGAGTACGGCAAACGTGGCGGACTGACGGTCATGAGGAACCTTTTGGCACCAGGAACGAAGGGAATCGGCGCCGGATTCATGCTGGCCAGCTTGCTGGCGGCGTTTGCCGTTTTTGCTGAGGCGCCGGACGGGACTGCCGTCCAGCGCGACGAAATCGATGCGCTGGAGCCCGGCGTCGACACGTCGGCTGTCGAGCCCGACGCTGGATCGCCCGACGATTTCGAACCCGCGGCGCCGGCCGCGATACTGGCCGCCGACGTGACGCGCAGCCAGTCGGGCGGACAGGTCATGGATCGTATGGAGCTCGGCCGCACCGAGATTACCGGCAACCAGGAGCTGCCCAAGGTGCTGTACATCGTCCCGTGGAAGAAAGCCGACCCGGGCGACCTGATGGGCAAACCGGTCAACACGCTGCTCGATGAAGTCCTGGCTCCCATTGACCGAGAAGAATTTGTACGAACCGTCGATTTTTACGGCGATCTGTACGGCGATGAACGCAAGTAGGAGCGGCTTCGGCCGCGATTGGCAATGGCAAATTTTGCCGCAACGAATTGATTGATTTTTAGAGGAGCAATCAAATGAGCACTATCGTGCGATTTTTCCAGGAAGGCGGTGCGTTCATGTACCCGATCCTGTTTGTATTTGCGTTCGGCGTCGCAATCGCGATCGAACGCTGGATGTACCTGACGATGTCGGGTGCGAGCAACCGCGCCCTGTGGAAGAAGATCGTGCCGTTCCTGAAGGCCGGCAACTTCCAGGAGGCGGCCGCCCACACGGCGAAGTCGAAGGCGGCAATCGGTTCGATTTTGACCTACGGCCTGTATCGCGTGAAGAGTGCGCGCCGTCGCGACGACATCGAAAAGGCGATGGAAGAGAGCATGATGGAAGTGCTGCCGCGTCTCGAAAAGCGCACGCACTACCTGGCGACGCTCGCGAATATCGCGACGCTGCTTGGCCTGCTGGGCACGATTATCGGCCTCATCCGAGCATTCACTGCGGTTTCGAACGCGAATCCGGCCGACAAGGCGGACCTGCTGTCCGCGTCGATTTCGGTCGCGATGAATACGACGGCGTTCGGCCTGATGGCCGCGATTCCCCTGCTGCTGATACATGCGCTGCTGCAAACGAAGACGAACCAGCTGGTGGACAGTCTCGAAATGGCCGCAGTCAAGTTCCTGAACGCAGTCACCGAACGCCAGCTGAAGACGACCGGAGCGTAAGAAATGATTCGTCGCCGCAGAGGCGGTCGTCGTCGTCACAACGAAGACACGGCCGATCTCAATATCACGGCTTTTATGAACCTGATGGTTATCCTGGTTCCGTTCCTGCTGATTACCGCGGTGTTCTCGCGTTTGGCGATTCTCGAACTGAATCTGCCAGGCTCCTCTACCGAGCCCGTGGAACCGCAGGACCAGACCTTCCAGCTGGAAGTCATCGTTCGTAAAGACAAGATAGAAATCGGCGACCGCAATCAAGGGCTGCTGGCCGTATACCCGAACGTCGATGACGGCGTTTACGACTATGACGCGCTCAGCAACAAGCTGTCCGAGCTGAAGGATCGCTACCCCGCGAAGACGGACGCGTCGATCCTGCTCGAAGCGGACATCGCCTATGACACGCTCGTGCAGGTCATGGACAGGGTTCGCATCGAGCAGGAGGTCGATGAGGATTCCGTTGTGCGCAACGAACTGTTTCCGGACATCTCGATTGGCGACGCGCCGGTCATGGGAGAGGCCTGAGCCATGGTCAAGTCAGCCCGCGCACGCCGTATGGAAAAGCATCACAAGCGTAACGCCAGAAGCGGGGCGCTGAACCTGGTGTCATTGATGGACATCTTCACGATCCTCGTGTTCTTCCTGCTGGTCAACTCATCGGATGTGGAGACGCTGCCGAATACGAAGGATCTGCAGTTGCCGGAATCTATCGCTGAGGAGAAGGCGAAAGAAACCGTCGTCATCCTGATCGGACACACCGACATTCTCGTGCAAGGCAAACCGGTGGCCACGGTGGCGGCTGTCAGTGCGCAGAAGGGCAACGACATTCCAGCGCTTCGCCAGGCATTGAAGTCACAGAATGATCGCGTCCTCCGGCGCGAAGCGAAAGATGATATCGCCGGTCGTGAAGTCACGATCATGGGCGACAAGGAAATTCCGTACAGCGTACTGAAGAAAGTCATGGCGACCTGC
>JBFIQH010000020.1:0-25715 GCA_041609735.1 Woeseiaceae bacterium
CGAGCGTCGTCGCGCCGACGCAGTGCAGTTCGCCGCGCGCCAGCGCCGGCTTCAGCATGTTGCCGGCGTCCATCGAGCCTTCGGCCTTGCCCGCACCAACCATCGTATGCAGTTCGTCGATGAACAGGATGATCTGTCCTTCCTGTTTCGCGAGGTCGCTCAACACCGCCTTCAGGCGTTCCTCGAACTCGCCGCGAAACTTGGCGCCGGCGATCAGCGCACCCATGTCGAGCGACAGGATGCGCTTGCCGCGCAGACCCTCGGGCACCTCGTTGTTGACGATGCGCTGCGCCAGTCCTTCGACAATCGCGGTCTTGCCGACGCCGGGCTCGCCGATCAGCACCGGGTTGTTTTTCGTGCGCCGCTGCAGGATCTGGATCGTGCGCCGAATTTCCTCGTCGCGGCCGATGATCGGGTCCAGCTTGCCCTGCTCGGCACGCTCGGTAAGGTCGATCGTGAATTTCTCGAGCGCCTGGCGGGTTTCCTCGGCATTCGGGTCGTTGACCTGCTGGCCGCCGCGCAGCTCGTCGATGGCCTTCTCGACAGCGCCCTTGACGACACCCGCGCCGGTCAGCACTTTCTTCAGCGGCGACGAATCGTCGAGTGCCGCAAGCACGAACAGTTCGCTGGAGATGTACTGGTCGTTGCGTTTCTGCGCGAGCTTGTCCGTCAGGTTGAAGATCTTGTTCAGGTCGTTGCTGATATGCAGGTCGCCCCCCGAGCCCTCGACGCGCGGCAGGTGGTCGATGACGTCGCCGAGCTGCGAGCGCAGCAGGTTGACGTTCGCGCCTGCCTTCGTCAGCAGGCCGCGCACGCTGCCGCCCTGCTGGTCCAAAAGCGCGACCATGACGTGTGCGGGCTCGACGAACTGGTGGTCCTGGCCGATGGCCAGCGACTGCGCATCGGCGAGCGCCATCTGGAACTTGCTGGTCAGTTTGTCCAATCGCATGTGACACCCTTAAATCCCGTCACCGGGTCAAATCGAATTGCCCCAGTGATTGCGCCAGTCATCCGTATTTCAAGGGTTTGGCGCGTTTCAGATCCGGAACGCGAATGTCGCCATGCGGCCACATTGCCCGTCGCGGCGGTAGGAATAGAAGCGCCCGGGATCGGCGTGCGTACACTGGTTGCAGTCGTACACCTGTTCGACACCCTCAGCCTGCAGGAACAGGCGGGCAAGGCCTGCGAGATCGGCCTGCCAGCGGCCGTCTTCGTTCTCGTCGAAACAATGTATCGCGTCCTCGACGGCAGCGAGGAAAATGTCCCGCACGTCGTCACCGACTTCAAACGCGGCCTGGGATATTCGCGGACCTAGCCATACCTGTATATCGGCAGGCCGGCTGGACATTTGAGCAATGGTCTCGGCGATGACCCCCGCCGCCAGGCCGCGCCAGCCGCAGTGCGCCGCGGCAATCTCGGGCTGCGTCGACGAGCACAGCACGACCGGCAGGCAGTCGGCCGTCAGGATCGCGACGACATCCCGGCCGTCGGGCGACACGACACCGTCCGCGGTCGGCGGGTCGTTGGCGGATTCCGTTGTTTGGGTAACGTGCACGTCAACGCCGTGCACCTGGTTCAGCCAGCGGGGCTCTCTCGGCAGCCGCAGCGCCGATGCAAGGCGCCGGCGGTTTTCGGTGACCGCCGCGACCGAGTCGCCAACGTGTGCCGCGAGGTTCAGCGACGCATAGCGATCGACGCTGACGCCACCGACCCGTGTCGTCGTGCCGGCAATGACGCCGGCCGCCGGCCAGTCCGCCGCGATGATCTCGACGCTCATCCGATTCCCTTATGCCGTGTCGTTTCTCAGCGTCTCCAGCATAGCACCGAGGTCAGCCGGCAGTGGCGCCTCGACCGCCAGTTGGTTGCCGGTCTCCGGATGCCGGAATTCGAGCCGGCACGCGTGCAACGCCTGGCGCCGGAATTTACGCAGCGCGTCGATGAGTTTTTCTGACGCGCCAGCCGGCAGTGCGAGACGACCGCCGTACACCGGGTCGCCGAGCAACGGGTTCCTGCGATGCGCGAAGTGCACACGGATCTGGTGCGTGCGCCCGGTGTCCAGGCGCACGTCTATATAAGTGTGGGCGCGGAAGCGTTCGATGACGGTGTAATGCGTGATGGCGGGCCGTCCGCTGTCGCTGACGGCCATGCGCGTCCGGTCCACCGGGTGGCGCCCGATCGACGCGGAGATCGTCCCGCCGCCCGTCAGCACCCCTTGGCAGATCGCCCGGTACTGGCGCGAGATCTCGCGTTCTGCCAGCGCCCGCGTCAGCGCTGTGTGCGCCTGCAGCGTTTTTGCCACCAGCATCAGGCCGGTCGTGTCCTTGTCGAGGCGGTGAATGATACCGGCGCGCGGCAGTTCCTCGAGACCGGGCGCATGATGCAGCAGGCCGTTCATCAGCGTGCCGGTCTGGTTGCCGGCACCGGGGTGCACGACTAGCCCGGCCGGCTTGTTGATGACCAGCAGGCAGTCGTCCTCCCAGGCAATGTCGAGCGTGATTGCCTCCGGCTTGCTGGTCACCGCGATTTCGGCAACCGGGCGCAGCTCGATCGATTCGCCCCCGTCGACCTTGTCCCGCGGCCGGCGCGACTCGCCGTCGACGAGCACCGAGCCGCTCTTCAGCCACGCGGCGAGTCGGCTGCGGGAATAATCGGGAAACATCTGCGCCAGCGCCTGGTCCAACCGCAGACCGGCCATCCTATCGGGTATGGTTTTTAAGACTTTCTCGGCGCTCATTTTCAACCTTCGAGTTTACGGTATACTCGCACGCCCCAAGAACGACCGACAGCCCCCGGACACCGGATGAACCCAGGAATAAACCCCAAGAATCAGCAGTCTGCAGTGCTCTGTACACTGCGCCTGTGGCTTATTGCCGGGCTCTTCGGCCTGCTCGCGGCCTGTGCCGGCAACGACGAACAGGAAACCGAGATCCAGAGCCTGACCGAGGCTTACGAAAAAGCCGAGCTGTCGCTGGCCAACGGCAACTACCGCCGCGGCATCCAGATCTTCGAGGCGATCCAGGCCCGTTACCCATTCTCGGACCTCAGCCGACAAATCCAGCTGCACCTGATGTACGCCTACTACAAGAGCGGCCAGCAGGAACGCGCGATCGATGCCTCCGATACCTTCGTGCGCGAGAACCCGATCCACCCTCGCGTCGACTACGCGCTGTACATTAAAGCGCTGTCCTACTTCGAGGCCGAACCGGGCATTCTCGAGCGCTGGTTCCGTCGCGACGTCACGCAGCGCCCGCCGGAAGGCGTCCAACAGTCCTATGCGACGCTGCGCCGGCTCGTCGAGCGCTATCCCGCGAGCCCGTACGCGCCCGATGCCGAACAGCGCATGATTTACCTGAAAAACCGGCTCGCCGAATACGAAAACCACGTCGCGGATTATTACCTGCGGCGCGGCGCTTACGTCGCGGCGATTCGCCGCGCCAGTAACGCGCTCGAGGAATACCACGGCGCCGACAGCAACGCCGAATCCCTGCGCCTGATGGCCGAATCCTACGAGAAACTCGGCATGGTCGACCTCGCCGAAGACACCCGCCGCATCCTGGCCCAGAACTTCCCCGACTCCTGACAGGGGGTCACGAAAAGATGTTGTTGTATCGTACGCCGCCGATTGGGGCGGTGTGTGCATGGGTCTTGCGATCGAGTGGGGTTTCGAGTGAGCGAGATCCATGCGCGCGCCGCCCCAATCGTTGACTTGGCCTCGACGAAGACAACACATTCAATATCTTTTCCGCCGGTCTCGTGATCGAGTGGGGTTCCGAGTGAGCGAGACCCATACGCACGCCGCCCCAATCGTTGACGAGCGGTCTATTTGGGAAATCGATATCCCGAAGTTATGGGATATCGCCAGTCCCTGCCAAACGCACGCCCAGATATACGCACACCAGGCGGCGCCTGCCGCCGCTTGTATTCGTTGCGCTTCACCATCTCCAGTACGCGAATGACGACGTCGCGATCGTAGCCGCGCTCGGCGATTTCGTTCACCGACAGGTCGTCCTCGATGAAGGCGGCAAGAATCGGGTCCAGGATGTCGTAGTCGGGCAGCGAGTCGCTGTCTTTCTGGTCGGGACGCAGTTCGGCGGACGGCGGCCGCGTGATGACGCGTTCAGGGATGCATTGCCCCAGGGAATTGCGGTAGCGCGCGAGGCGGTAAACGAGCGTCTTCGAACAGTCCTTGATCGGCGCGAAGCCGCCGGCCATATCGCCGTACAGCGTCGCGTAACCGACGGCCATCTCGCTCTTGTTGCCGGTCGTCAGCAACATGCGCCCGGTCTTGTTCGACAGCGCCATCAACAAGAGGCCGCGGCAGCGCGCCTGGATGTTTTCTTCGGTGACGTCTTCCTTGCGGCCCTCGAAGACCGGCTGCAGCTGCTTGACGATCGCATCAAAGATCGGCGCGATCGATATCACGTCGTAGCGCACACCGAGTGTCGCCGCCTGCTTCGCCGCGTCTTCCTGGCTCATGTTGGACGTGTAGCGGAACGGCATCATGACGGCGCGCACCATGTCCGCACCGAGCGCATCACAGGCAACAGCGAGCACGAGCGCCGAGTCGATGCCGCCGGACAGCCCGATGACGACGCCGGGAAAACGATGTTTCATGACGTAATCACGGGTACCGGTGACGAGTGCGCCGTAGACGCTTTGTTCGATCGGCAGGTAGTCCGAGACGTCGCCGTTGACGAGTTCGACACCCGCCGGCCGCGCGACCAGCGTGACCTTGTGCAGGCCCTCGTCGAACGCGGGCGCCCGGAACACGATTTCGCCCCTTGCATCCATGATGAACGAACCGCCATCGAACACCAGCTCGTCCTGGCCGCCGACCATGTTGACGTACACGACCGGTATGTCCACTTCGGCGATGCGCGCGCGCACCTCGGCTTCACGACTTTGCTGGCTTTCGATTTCGTACGGCGAACCATTGATCGCGATGATGAATTCGGCGCCGGCCGAGCGGCTTGCCCGGATCGGGCCCGATCGCCAGACGTCCTCGCAGATGTTGAGGCCGACACGGATGCCGTTCTTCTTGAACACCGAGGCCTGTTTGCCCGCCGTGAAATAGCGTTCCTCGTCGAATACGCTGTAATTCGGCAACAGTTGCTTGCGATAGTGTGCGATGACGTGGCCGTCCTCGATGACGGCGCAAGCGTTATAGATGTGTCCGTCGTCATACTCGGGAAAACCGATCAGCACCGCGATGCCGAAGACGGACGACTTCAGTCGGGTGATTGCATTCTCGACGTCGTAGCGCAGGCCGGAATGAAACAGCAGGTCCTCCGGCGGATAGCCGCAGACGCTGAGCTCCGGAAATACGACGATGTCGGCGCGCAGGTCGTCGCGCGCTTTTTCGGCGTAATGAATAATCTGGTCGACAGTGCCGGCGACGTCGCCGACCGCCAGGTCGAGCTGCGCGAGCGCCAGTGTGATCTCATTGCTCACTAAGGGAGACTCTGGCGCCTCTCGCTGGCTGGGGAGGCGCTTAGCCGCCCAGCACTTCCGCCATGCGACTGCCCAGCTCGGCCGGCGAACGCACGGTGGCGACGCCGGCCGCGTCCAGCGCCTTGAACTTGGCATCGGCAGTGCCCTTGCCGCCGGCAATGATAGCGCCGGCGTGGCCCATGCGTTTGCCGGGCGGCGCCGTGACGCCGGCGATGTACGCGACGACCGGTTTCGACACGTTCGACTGGATGTACTCGGCAGCCGCTTCCTCGTCCGTGCCGCCGATCTCCCCGACCATAATGATGCCGTCGGTGTCCGAGTCCGCCTCGAACAGCTCGAGGCAGTCGATGAAGTTCATGCCGCGCACCGGGTCGCCGCCGATACCGACGCAGGTGGTCTGGCCGAGGCCGTTCGTCGTCGTCTGGTAGACCGCTTCGTAGGTCAGCGTGCCGGAGCGCGAAATGACACCGATGCGGCCTTTCTTGTGAATAAAGCCGGGCATGATGCCGATCTTGCATTCTTCCGGCGTGATGACACCCGGACAGTTCGGACCGATCAGCCGGCAGTCGTGATCCCGCAGCGCCGACTTGACGCGCACCATGTCATTGACCGGGATACCCTCGGTAATGCAGACGACGAGCTTGACGCCCGAGTCCGCGGCTTCGAGGATCGCGTCCGCCGCGAACGGCGCCGGCACGTAAATCATGCTGACGTCGGCGCCGGTATTGGCGACTGCTTCACGCATCGTGTTGAACACCGGCACGCCCAGATGTTCGGACCCGCCGCGGCCCGGCGTGACGCCCGCAACGACCTTGGTGCCGTATTCGATACACTGCTCGCTGTGGAATGAGCCCTGGCTGCCGGTGATGCCCTGGCAAATAATCTTGCTGTTCTTGTCGACCAGAATACTCATTACTGCTTCCCTTCGACGGCCTTGACGGCTTTCTTGGCGGCGTCGGTCAGGTCCTTTGCGGCAATGATGTCCAGCCCGCTGTCTTTCAGTAGCTGGCGGCCTTTCTCGACGTTCGTACCCTCGAGCCGCGCGATGACCGGCACCTCGACGCCGACCTCCTTGACCGCGCTGATGATGCCGTCGGCAATCAGGTCGCAGCGGACGATGCCGCCGAAAATATTGACGAGGATGGCATCGACGTTATCGTTCGACAGGATCAGCTTGAAGGCTTCGGCCACCCGTTCGGCCGTCGCGCCGCCACCGACGTCGAGGAAATTGGCCGGCTCGCCGCCGTGCAGCTTGATCAGGTCCATCGTCGCCATTGCGAGGCCGGCACCGTTGACCATGCAGGCGATATTGCCGTCGAGCGACACGTAATTGAGGTCGTGCTCGGCGGCCTGGCGCTCGTTTTCGTCTTCCTGTGACGAGTCGCGCATCGCCTCGAGCTTCGGCTGCCGGAACAGCGCGCTGCCGTCGATGTTGATCTTTGCGTCCAACGCAACGACATCACCGCCCTTCGTCGTGATCAGCGGGTTGACCTCGATCAGGCTCGCATCGCAGTCGAGGTACAGCTTGTAGAGACCCTTGACGAGCTCGCCGAACTGGCGCATCTGTTTTTTGTCGAGATCGAGGCCGAATGCGAGCTGCCGCGCCTGGTAGTCCTGCAGACCGGCATCGGGTGCAATCGCCACCGAGAAAATTTTGTCCGGCGTTTCCTCGGCCACTTTTTCGATGTCCATGCCACCGGCCGCCGACGCGATGAAGGACACCCGGCTGACCTCGCGATCGACGAGCATCGACAGGTACAGCTCACGGTCGATGTCGGAGCCTTCCTCGACGTAGACGACATGGACCGGCAGGCCGTCCGGCCCGGACTGGATCGTAACCAGCTTCTTGCCGAGCATGCCCTTTGCATAAGCGCGCACTTCGTCGAGCGTCCTTGCCAGCTTGACGCCGCCCGCCTTGCCGCGGCCGCCGGCATGCACCTGGGCCTTGACCACCCACAGCTTGCCGCCGAGTGTCTGTGCCGCCTTCACGGCTGCATCCGGCGTTTCGGCAGCAATTCCGCGCGGCACCGGTATGCCGTAGTCCGCGAACAATCCTTTCGATTGGTATTCGTGAAGATTCATTGTTTGTCTTTTTTGTCGGCGAGAGACACTCGCGATGCGTCGCGAGACATCTGCTGTATTTTGGAGTAAAGCCAAAGTAGATACAATCGGGGCTGTATCCCACCGGCAGCACCCATGGTTCAGCCAAATACCGAGATTTCCGGCAGGCGCACGATTCGAGGCAGCCGGGAGGCGCTGTTTACCCGCGCGGTCGACGAGCCGGATCTGTCGTGGCGCGTGCTGGTCACGCTGAACATCTTCAGGCTGCTCATCGCCACGATGCTGCTCGCCGTGTTTCTCGGCAGCAGCGAGTCGCTGCCTTTCGGCAGCCGGTCGCCCTTGTTGTTTACTGTCGGCGCCAGCGCCTACCTCGCGTTCGGCCTCGCCGCCGCATTCACCCTCAAGCAGCGTTGGGCGCCCGTGCACATGCAGGCGATTGCAACGATCCTGGTCGATATCGTCGCTGTCTCTGTCCTGATGTTCGCGAGTGGCGGACTGTCGAGCGGGCTCGGCGGGCTGCTGGTCGTGTTCGTCGGCGCAGGCAGCCTGGCGTTGCCGCTCGGTTTGCCGGCCATCGTCGCGGCGATCGCGACGTTCGGGATACTGGGTACCGAGGTTCTCAGCGACTTCAGCGGTTTTGACTCAAACTACCCGGCCGCGGGCATCTTGTGTGCGATCGTTTTCGCGATGGCGCTCGCGGTGCGGCCGCTGGCCGCCCGGATCCAGGCGAGCGAGGCGCTGGCGCGGCAGCGCGGCGTCGATCTGCAAAATCTCTCCGAGCTGAACGAGTACATCGTGCAGCACCTGCGCGAGAGCATCCTCGTTATCGACGACGACGACCGCATTCGTCTCGGGAACGCTTCCGCGACGGAACTCCTGGGTGTCAGCGGCCCGATTGGCGGCATGGCCCTGGCCGAGGCGGCAGAGCCGCTGGCCGATTACATCCGCCGCTGGCGCCATGACAGCTCGATGTCCGCGCATCCCGAGATCACCGTGGCGACGGCGGGTTACAGCCTGCGCATCAACGCGCACCTCGCGCCACTCGGCAAGGACGGCGATCGATCCGGCCCGGCGCTCGTGTTTCTCGAGGATGCCAGTCTCATCAACGCGCGCGTGCAGCAGTCCAAGCTCGCGTCGCTCGGCCGGCTGAGTGCGAGCATCGCGCACGAGATTCGCAACCCGGTCGGGGCAATGAGCCATGCAGCGCAGTTGCTCGGTGAGTCGGCCGGGCTCACCGACGACAACAAGCGGCTGACCGAGATCATCCAGACACATTCCGGGCGCGTCAGTCATATTATCGATAACGTCCTGCAGCTCTCGCGGCGCGACTCGTCGCGGCCCGAACGGCTCAAGCTGAAGCCGTGGCTCGACGAGTTCGTGCAGGAGTTCAGCCGCACACTGGAACTGCAGGAGGGCGAACTGACGCTCGATCGTATTCCCGAGGACCTCGACGTACGCATGGACCGTGGCCACCTGCGCCAGGTGATGTGGAACCTGTGCGACAACGCGGTCAAGTACGCCAGCGAGACCGGCGGCATACTTGTCGAGATCAAGGCCGGGCGGCTGACGGCCCAGGGCCGGCCGTACCTCGAAGTGTGTGACCTGGGGCACGGCGTCGACCCCACGATCGCGGATAAGATTTTCGAACCGTTTTATACGGAACGCGCCGGCGGGACAGGCCTCGGCCTGTATATTTCGCGCGAACTCTGCGAACTGAACCGCGCGACGCTGCTGTACCTTGACCGGCCGGGTGGAGGCAGTATCTTCCGTATCGTCTTCACCGACCCCGACCGCTGGGAATCGGCGGAAACGTAAACCGACAAGGCATGCTGATGAGCCAGCCACTGGCATTGGTCATTGACGACGAGCCCGATATCTGCGAACTGCTGTCGCTGACGCTCGGTCGCATGAATATCGACACGGAATCGGCCGTCGACGTGGGCGGCGCCAAGGAAAAACTCGGCGCGAAGCGCTTCGACCTGTGCCTGACCGATATGCGCCTGCCCGACGGCGACGGCCTCGAGCTCGTCGAGTGGATGCAGACCCACGCGCCGGACGTGCCGGTCGCGGTCATCACGGCACACGGGAACGTCGAAACGGCGGTCCAGGCGCTGAAGCTCGGTGCATTCGACTTTATCTCCAAGCCGCTGGACCTCAACAACCTGCGCAACATCGTCGAGAACGCGCTGAAGGTCGATGCCGCCGGCGACGCGGCGGACTCGCCGTTGCTGGGCGAATCGGAGCCGATGCGCAACCTGCGCGAGATGATCGACAAGGTCGCTCGCTCGCAGGCGCCGGTGCACATTTCCGGCGAATCCGGTACCGGCAAGGAGCTGGTCGCCCGCCTGATCCACGACAGCGGGCCGCGCGCCGACGGCCCGTTCGTACCGGTCAACTGCGGTGCGATCCCGGCGGAGCTGATGGAATCCGAGTTCTTCGGCCACCGCAAAGGCAGCTTCACCGGCGCCGTCAGCGACAAAACCGGCCTGGTCCAGAGCGCCGATAGCGGCACGTTGTTCCTCGACGAGATCGCCGACCTGCCGCTGGCGATGCAGGTCAAACTGTTGCGCGTCATCCAGGAGAACACCGTGCGCCCGGTCGGCTCGTCGCAGGAAGAAACGGTCAACGCCCGCATCCTGTCGGCAACCCACAAGAACCTGAGTGAGATGGTGGCGGCCGGCGAGTTCCGGGAGGATCTTTTTTACCGCATCAATGTCATCGAGCTGCACGTACCGGCGCTGCGCGACCGCGGCGACGACGTACTGTTGCTGGCGCGTCATATTCTCGGCAAGCTCGACGCCGGCGCACGATTCGACAGTTCGGCCGAGCGCGCACTGCTGACCTATCGGTTTCCGGGCAACGTGCGCGAACTCGAAAACATGCTCGAGCGCGCCGTGACGCTGTGCACCGGCGGCGCGATCACTGACCGTGACTTGCACATGCGTACGTCGGCCCTCGCCGACGCCTCGACCCCGGAGCGCAGCCATTCCGATCTGGGCAAACAGGTCAACGACGTGCAGCGCGAGGCGATTGTCGATGCGCTCGAGAAAACGCGCTACAACAAGACGGCGGCCGCCAAGCTGCTCGGCCTGTCGTTCCGCCAGCTGCGTTACCGCATCAAGAAGCTCGGCATCGACGCCTGACGGCCGCGCTGACCGCCGTTTGGCATAAGCCCTGTGCCGGTTCCCCGACCCGGCCGACAATTTTTGTCACAAAGTGACGCTCGCTGACCGTTTGTCGGCGTGCCGGCACAGGCGACGCCTGCCTGTCTGCGCCTGGCTTCGCGCTCTTATTTAGTAAAAACAGGTATTTACGCGCACAGCGAGGAACTTGGCACAACCCTTGCTTTGATTCCGGTACAGGCATAGACGCCGTGTATCTATACGTACGTATTCAATATGGAGATTTACGAGATGAAGAAGCAGCAAGGTTTTACGCTTATCGAACTGATGATCGTTGTCGCGATCATCGGCATTCTGGCCGCGATCGCGATCCCGGCCTACCAGGACTACACGATCCGCGCGCAGGTCTCTGAAGGCCTGAGCCTCGCCGCCGGCGCGAAAGCCTCGGTGACCGAGTACTACCAGGACCGCGGATTCTTCCCGGGTAACAACACCAACGCCGGCCTCAGCGTGGCCAATACGATCCAGGGTAATTACGTCAGTGGCGTCGATCTCGCCGCAGGCGTCCCGGGTCAGATTACGATCACCTACTCGAGCAATGCCCCGCAGCAGGCGAACCAGTCGATCGACACAGCGACGCTGATGCTGTCGCCGGTGACGAACGCAGGTTCTGTCGACTGGAACTGCATGGCGAACGCCGGTGCATTGGCCGCAAATCCGAAGTGGCTGCCGTCGGCATGCCGTTAACAGGCTAGAGGATCTTCACTTGTACGATCCAGGGGCCCCGGTATTTGCCGGGGCCTTTTTTATGGCCGGGTTAGCAGCGATTACGGCAGGCAATGCAATTAACCAGCCGGCAAAAAAAGTGTGAACTGAGTCACACTTTCGAGGCCCTGCTTGCTTGATGATAGCGGGCTGATCGCCGCGCGACGCCGGCGCGCAATACGACCCAAACCTGGCCGATCATCGGCAGCGACAGGGGCAATGATATGCCGAAAACAGAACGGGGATTCACGCTGATCGAGCTGATGATCGTCGTCGCCATCATCGGCATCCTCGCCTCGATCGCCGTCGCCGCCTACCAGACCTACACCGTTCGTGCGCAGGTGACCGAGGGCATCAACATGGCCGGCCGTGCCAAGGTGCCGGTCGTCGAGGCCTACACGAATGACGGCACCGCGCCGGCCAACCGCGTGGCGGCCGGCATGACGCCGGCGCCGACCGACACGAGCGGCGGTTACGTCAGCCAGGTCGATATTTCGAACGGCCGTATCGAAATCACGTTCGGCGGCCCCCAGGCCCATAGCGAGATCATCGGCGACACGCTGTCGTTGACGCCGTATGAAAGCAGCACGAACAGCGTCGCCTGGCGATGCGGATACTCAGCCCCGCCGCCGGGCGCACTGCTGAACGGCGGCGAGCCGCACCAGGACCCGACCGTCGATCCGCGTTACCTGCCGTCGGTGTGCCGCTAGGAAAAGCCCGCCAGGCGCGTGTTTGCGGCCAATTTCGGGGTTTGACTTAATCAAATTCCGTATTTGTGATGGGCCGCACAAAATCCAGTTGAATCGGTAACTTGGATCAGTGAGACTGTGACGCTCGGAGAATAATGAGATCGCGCGACCCCCAATGGCAGCCACCGCATCCACAACCAATCTAGCCGGCCTTCCCCGGCGCCTCGTCCAGGACGGCATTATTGCCGAGGACAAGCTGCTCGAAGCGACCGAGGGCGCCAAGAAAGAGAAACTGCCGCTGGTCGCCTTTCTCGTCAACAACGACCTCGCCAATGCCAGGGCCATCGCCATTGCGGCATCGCATGAATTCGGCGTTCCGCTCCTGGATCTCGACGCGATGGAAATCGATCTCGACATCATCCGGGCCGTTGACCAGAAACTGATCCACAAGCACCGGGTCCTGCCGCTCGTCAAACGTGGCCAGCGGCTGTTTCTCGCGATCTCGGATCCGACGAACCTGCAGGCCATTGATGACATCAAGTTCCAGACAAGCCTGCGCATCGACCCTGTTGTCGTCGAACAGGATAAGCTCGAGGAGCGCATAACAAAAGCCATCGAGGCAGTGGACACGAGCATGTCCGGCCTCGACGACGACGACTTCGACCTCGAGAATCTCGACATCGCGGGCGAGGAAGACGACGAGCAGGACGTCCATCGCGACGACATCGAAGACGCGCCGGTCGTGCGCTTCGTCAACAAGATCCTGCTGGACGCGATCAAGCGCGGCGCGTCGGACATTCATTTCGAACCCTACGAAAAATACTTCCGCGTGCGCACGCGCCTCGACGGCGTGCTGTCGGAAGTCGCACAGCCGCCGGTCATCCTTGCCAACAAGGTGTGCGCGCGCCTCAAGGTCATGTCGCGAATGGACATCGCCGAGCGTCGTGTACCGCAGGACGGCCGCATTAAGATGCGCCTTTCCAAGAACCGTGCCATCGATTTTCGCGTCAACACCTGCCCGACCCTGTTCGGCGAGAAAATCGTGTTGCGTATCCTCGACCCGTCGAGCGCCAAGCTAGGTATCGACGCGCTCGGCTACGAGGAATCCCAGAAGGAGATGTATCTCAAGCATCTCAACAAGCCTTACGGCATGATTCTCGTCACCGGCCCGACCGGGTCCGGCAAGACGGTCTCGCTGTACACCGGACTCAATATTCTTAATACCGTCGATCGCAACATTTCGACGGCCGAGGATCCGGCGGAAATCAACCTGCCCGGCATCAACCAGGTCAACGTCAATCCGACAGTCGGACTGACGTTCGCGTCGTCACTGAAAGCGTTCCTGCGCCAGGACCCGGACGTCATCATGGTCGGTGAGATCCGCGACCTCGAAACCGCCGAGATCGCGATCAAGGCGGCACAGACCGGCCACCTCGTGCTCTCGACGCTGCACACGAATGACGCGCCACGCACGCTGACGCGCCTCGTTGACATGGGCGTCAAGCCGTACGCGATCGCGACCAGCGTCAGCCTGATCATTGCGCAGCGCCTCGGACGACGGCTGTGCGACAACTGCAAGGAACTGCGCGATATTCCGAAGGAGGCGCTCGAGAAAGAGGGCTTCACGAAGGACGAGATCGACAAAGGGCTGCAGATTTTCGGGCCGAAGGGCTGCAAGACCTGCAACGAGGGCTACAAGGGCCGCGTCGGCATTTTCCAGGTCATGGAAGTGTCGGAGAAAATGGGCCGCATTATCATGGAAGGCGGCAACGCGATGCAGATCGCCGACCAGGCGAACGTCGAAGGCGTAGTTGATCTCAGGAGAGCAGGATTAAACAAAGTCAAGGAAGGAGTTACCAGCCTTGAGGAGATAAACCGGGTTACAATCGAGTAATTGCGGTTATATCTAAGTAATTGATTTTAATGCTCGGCTAACGGAAACAGGTTATGGCTGAAACAGCAATCATGAAAATGCCGTACGTCTGGGAAGGGACGGACCGCAAGGGCAAGAAGATCAAGGGCAAGGCGCTGGCCGCCGACGAAGCCGCCGTCCGCGCGGACCTCAGGCGCCAGGGCGTCGTGCCGACGCGTATCCGCAAGCAGCGCCAGGGCCTGTTCGCGGGTGGCGGCAAGATCACCCCCGGCGATATCGCGATTTTCAGCCGCCAGCTGGCAACGATGCTCGCGGCCGGCATCCCGCTGGTGCAGGCATTCGAGATCGTCGGCACCGGCCATGAAAACGCGGCAATGCAAAAGCTGATCATGGCAATCAAGGCCGACGTCGAGGGCGGCAGCTCGCTGGCCGAGGCACTCGCGAAGCACCCGCTGTACTTCGATGATTTGTTCGTCAATCTCGTCGAATCCGGCGAACAGGCGGGTGCGCTGGAAACGCTGCTCGACAAGATCGCCACCTACAAGGAAAAGACCGAGGCGATCAAGAAAAAGATCAAGAAGGCGCTGACCTACCCGGCCGCGGTACTGGTCGTCGCTTTCGTCGTCACGACGATCCTGCTTATATTCGTAATACCGGCGTTTGAAGACCTGTTCCAGGGCTTTGGCGCGGACCTGCCGACGTTCACCCGGATGGTGATTGACTTGTCTGTCTTCGTGCGAACCCAGGGCTGGTATCTCGCCATCTTGATCGGTGGCGCCATCGCGGCGTTCCTGTACTTCAAGAAACGTTCGCGCAAGATGCGTCATTTCCTCGACCGGATGACGCTGAAAACGCCAATTATCGGCCCGATCATGCAGAAGGCTGCCATCGCGCGTTATGCGCGCACGCTGTCGACGATGTTCTCCGCCGGCGTGCCGCTGGTCGAAGCGCTCGAGTCCGTAGCCGGCGCCACGGGCAACATCGTTTACGAAGAGGCCGTCCTGCGCATGCGTGACGAAGTGGCCACCGGGCAGCGTCTGCAGCAGTCGATGGAAAACACGGACCTGTTTCCGAACATGGTCATCCAGATGATCGCGGTCGGCGAGGAATCCGGGTCACTGGACGAAATGTCGGCCAAGGTTGCAGACTTTTACGAAGACGACGTCGACAATGCGGTCGATAACCTCAGCTCACTGCTCGAGCCGTTGATCATGTCGATTCTCGGCGTGCTGGTCGGCGGTCTCGTCGTCGCGATGTACCTGCCGATCTTCAAGATGGGCGCTGTTGTCTAAAGCTGATCGCCCCGCTCGATTGCAAAAAGATGGCGTTCGGAGGACACTCCGGGCGCCGTTTTTTTTTGCCGATATCACTCGTTGCAACGTGTAAGACAGGAATCGCCGGACCCACTGCATGACTGAACTTCTCGCAAGCTCTCCCTTCACATTCATCGGCATCGTCATCGCGATTGCGCTTTTGATCGGCAGCTTCCTGAATGTCGTCATCTATCGCCTGCCGATGATGATGGAGCGCGAGTGGCGCGCGCAGTGCGACGAAATCGCCAATCTGCCGGCATCCGATCTTCCGCAGGGCCGATTCAACCTGGTTGTGCCGCGCTCGCGCTGCCCGTCCTGCGGCAAGCCGATCCTTTCCTGGCAGAATATCCCGGTATTGAGTTACCTCGCCCTGGGCGGCCGCTGCGCCGGCTGCAAGACACCAATTTCGTCGCGCTATCCGCTGGTCGAGGCGGCGACCGCGATACTGGCCGCAGCGGTTGCGTGGCGCTTCGGCTTCGGCTGGGAAGCGCTTATGGGCATCGTGCTGACGCTGATGCTGATTCCGATCACGATGATCGATTTCGATCACCAGCTGATTCCGGACTCGATTGTGCTGCCGCTCCTATGGATCGGGCTCGCGATGAGCCTGTTTCATCCGGTTGCGGGCAGCGAAATGCTGTTTATCTCACCGCGCGAGGCCATCATCGGTGCGATGGCCGGTTACCTGACGTTATGGTCCTTTTACTGGGCCTTCAAACTGATCACCGGCAAGGAGGGCATGGGCTACGGCGACTTCAAGCTGCTCGCTGCGCTTGGCGCCTGGCTCGGCTACCAGTACCTGTTTACGATCATCATGATGTCTGCCGTCGTCGGCGCCGTGCTCGGCATCGCGCTGATCGTGTTTCGTGGCCGCGACCACCAGGTACCGATGCCCTTCGGTCCGTTTCTCGCGGCAGCCGGCTATCTCGCGATGTTGTACGGCGACACCATCCGGCAGTTCCTGAACCTGCCGTTCTGATGAACGCTCACTCATCGACCGATACCCCGCTGCGGGTCGCTCTGACCGGTGGTATTGCCAGCGGTAAATCGACGGTTGCCGACATGTTCGCGGGTCTCGGGGCGACGATCATCGATACCGACGTTGTCGCGCGCGAGGTCGTCGCTGCCGGCGAACCGGCCCTCGACGCCATCCGACACGAGTTCGGCGACCATATCTTCGATGCCGACGGCGCACTCGATCGCGCGGCGATGCGGCGCATCATTTTTGCCGACGACGATGCCCGCGAGCGACTGGAGGCAATCCTGCATCCGCTCATCCGGGAACGAACAGAGGCGCTGGCTGCGTCGGCCGGCGGCGACTACCAGATTATCGTCGTGCCGCTGCTGGTCGAGTCGCCATTGAAGGACTTCGTCGACCGCATCGTCGTCGTCGACTGCGATGAAAACGCCCAAATACGGCGCCTCATGGCGCGTGATGCCGAGTCCGAAGGCCAGGCGCGGCGTATCCTCGCGGCCCAGTCGAGCCGCGAGCAGCGCCTCGACATCGCCGACGACATCGTCTCGAACAATGGCGAACTGACCGCGACGCTGGCACAAGTCGAGAAACTGCATCGGCGCTATCGCGCGCTGGCGCGGCAACGCCGTTCGCGCTCCGCCGAAGACGCCGGTCGCGACCCTGTCGCCGACTGACGACAGGCTGTCGCCGCGGATTTGCTCAGGCCGCAACGGAAGCGCAGAATATGCCGATGGCGAAACCCGCGGGAGACATTCTGGCAGACACGGCAACCGGACGGGCGTTTTACGAACAGCCATTGAGCGAACGCATGCGCACGTTCATGCGGCTCGAGTTTCTTTACCAGCAGATCCTCTACAACTGCGAGCAGGACTCGGATTGGGCGACGCGCGCAACGATCTCGACGCTGCTCGAAGTCCTCGCAATTCTCGCGCGTGGCGATCTGCGCTCAGAAGTGCACAAAGAGCTCGACTACCAGTTGAGCGCGCTGCAGCGCTTTCGGAGCCAGCCCGGTGTCGACAAACGCCGCCTGGACGCGCTTGTTCAGAATCTCTCGGACAGCCGCAACCAGCTGTCAAACATAGGCTCGAGCTTCCTGCAAACGCTCAAAGACAGCGAATTCCTGAGTGCAATCAAGCATCGCAGCGCGATTCCGGGAGGCACCTGCGAGTTCGATCTGCCCGAATACAGTCATTGGCTGCGGCAACCGTTCGAGCGGCGTCAGCACGATCTCGAGCGCTGGCTCGATGACATTCGTCCCCTGTGCGACGCGGTTGTCGAAGTACTCTGGCTGATACGCGAGAGCGCGCAACCGAGCAACCGGCAAGCGATCAACGGCATGTATCAGCACAACATGCAGAAGGACTCGAGTTGCAGGTTGATTCGCGTCAGCCTTGCAAACGACGCGAGTCTGTTCCCGGAAATCAGCGGCAGCCAGCACCGCTTTACCGTGCGCTTCCTGGAATGGTCAACGATCGACCGTCGCGCCGTGCAAACGGGGCACGACGTGCATTTTCAGTTGTCGATCTGCTGAGACGGCGCCGGCCGATCTCAGCCTGCCGCCCACTCTCGCAACGCGTCGACGGTAATTTTCGACGGCTGAACCGGGTCGTCCAGCCGCGATCTGCGCCGCAGGGATTCAAAGCCCCCGATCCTAGCGAAGTCGAACAGGCTGGTCTCGATCTGGTGACGAAACACGATGTTCTCACCGATGCCGTCGGGCCGTTCCGAGCGCTCGCGAAACAAGACGGTCGGCACCCCCAGGTAGGACAGCTCTTCCTGGTTCGAACCACCGTCGCTGATGACAGCACGCGCCGAGCCCAGCAGCGCCAGGAAATCCGTGTACGGCATCCTCGGCGTCAACCGCACGCCGGTCGCATCTGCCAGTCGTTCGTAAAGCCCGGTCGCATGCAGCCGTTGCTCGGTGGACGGGTGAACGACGAAATGCACGTCGCCGGCTTGCGCGAGTTCGATCAGCTCGTCGACGATCGTCTTCAGCTTATCCTTTCTGTAGATGTTGCCGAATCGATGGATCGAGGCGACGAAATGCCGATCCGCGGCCGATGCAGGGTCCCGCTTTTCGAGCGCAAAGCGCACACAGTCCAGCAGCGTGTTCTCCTCGGTAGACCTGGCATCCACGCCCCGGATTCGGCACATGCGCTGATAAGCGTCTTCATTCGGGCACAGCGCATGCTGCGCCATACGGAACGTCAGCCGGCGAAGGATTTCCTCGGGGAACGGCTCGAACAGCCGGCCGGAACTGAGGCCGCTCTCGAGGTGCACGACCCGGCCGCCGGCCATTCTTGCGGCTGCGGCGCCGACGATCGTCGACAACGTGTCGCCGTGTACCACGACGAGCGGCTTGTTACCGTCATCGCCCGCCGCATCCGCAATAAACTTTCTGCAGCGAAGCAAGGTACCCGGCAGCCAGGCCAGCAACCCGAGAATGCTGGCGCGCTCTTTCTGCTTGTCGGGATACACGAAACACGACTTGATGTCGAAATCGACCTTGAGGTCATCAATAGACTCGTTGTGCTGCCCCGTGAACCACACGACATGCTCGAGCCCGGAGGTAACCGCAAGATTGAGAACTGGAGCTATTTTGACGAGTTGGGCACGCGTGCCAATGACAAAGATGCATTGCCGCACAATTAGTTCTTTTTATAGGTCAACGCAGTGATCTGTTCGGAAATCAGGCCGATCAGGAAAATGATGACGGACGCGCTGATCAGCAGCATGCTCATGTTGGTAAAGCGCTGCGCGGAAAGAAATGTATAGGCGTACCAGCCGATACCCGCGGAGAAGAACAAGCCGGCGAGCGGCAAGAATATTTTCAGCGGCGCATACAGCGTTGCAATCTTGAAGATAATCGCGAAAAAACGCACACCGTCGCGGACAGGCCTGATGTGGCTCTTGCCGGTGCGCTTTTCGGCGACAATCGGCTCGAAACACACAGGGTACCCGGATCTCAAAAACGCCATCGTTATCGTGGTCGGGTACGAAAATCCGTTCGGCAACAAGTAGACGTACTCCAGAAATTTCTCGGCGCGAACGGCACGAAATCCGGAAGTCAGGTCCAGGATCTTGCTGCCGGACAGAAACGTCGCTATGCCGTTGTAAAGCCCGTTGGCGAAAAAGCGTCCGAAATTTGCATGCGAGCCGGAATCCCGCGCGCCGATGGCCATGTCGTAGCCTTCATCGAGCTTCGCCAGCAACTTGCCGAGATTTTTCGGGTCGTGCTGACCGTCGCCATCGAGCATTGCCAGGATGTCGGCGCTGGCTGCACGGGCGCCGGTCTTTATCGATGCTCCGTTACCGAGACTGACCGGGTGCGATATGACTTTCGCCCCGGCTTGCTCCGCGACGGCGGCGGTATCATCGGACGAGCCGTCATTGACGACCAGAATTTCGGCGTCGGGAAATTCGGCCCGGGCAGTCCGGACGACGTCGCCGATGGCCGCGGCTTCGTTTTTTGCCGGGATAATGATCGATAGGGACTGGCCGGCCGTCTCTGAATTCATGTCTGGGTCTGCTCCGTGCGGTCGGCCGAATTATAACGATTTGACAGGCTACGCGTTCGCGAGACGCGACTGCAGCGCATCGACGACCGGCTTGTTTGCCGGCAGCAGAATGTCGCTGTCGAGATCAGCAACGGCTACCCAGGTCAGCGCCTGGCCCTCCAGACCCTGCGGTTCGTTTCGCCAGCGCTCGACCAGGAAGAAGTCGATCACGACCGAGCGATCCGCGTAATCGTGCTGCAGCGCAAGGAAGTGCGTACTTTCGAGCGGCTCGACGCCGATTTCTTCGGTCAGCTCGCGGACCAGCGCACCCGACAAGGTTTCGCCGTGGCGAATCTTGCCGCCGGGAAATTCCCACAGCCCGTGAAACGGGCCGTCGTCGACCCGTTCTGTAATCAGGACACGGCCATGCGCGTCCTCGAGAATGCCGGCAACGACCTCCAGTCGCATCAAGTCAGGCGGCCGTGACACTGCTTGTATTTCTTGCCCGACCCGCAGGGACAGGGTTCATTGCGCCCGACTTTACGCCCGTCCCGGACAAACGGTGCGACAGGCTCGCGCTCTGGCGGCGCGCCGGGCGTCGTGCCGGCAGCCGGGGCCCGTGCCTGGCCGAGCGCGGATGCTTCCGCGTGCTTGAACTGCATCGCCGCCTGCTTGCGCCGCTGTTCGGCCATCGCGGCGAGTTCCTGTTCGCTCTGGATGCGAATGCGCGCAAGAATACTGATCGTGTCGTGCTTGACCTGCTCGAGCATCGCGCCAAACATTTCGAAAGCCTCGCGCTTGTATTCCTGCTTCGGGTTTTTCTGCGCGTAACTCCTGAGGCCGATGCCCTGCCGCAGGTGGTCCATGGCCGCCAGGTGTTCTTTCCAGTGGTGGTCGAGCTGCCGCAACATCACCTGCTTTTCGACATTGCGCATCAACTCGGCGCCGACGGAAGCCTCTTTCGCTTCGTAGGCCTCGTCCGCGGCCTTGATACAGAGTTCGCGGATGCCGTCGTCATTCAGCGTCTTGTCCGCGTGAACGAGCTTCCCGATGTCGATATCGAGACCGAACTCCGCCTCGAGCGCCTTCGACAGGCCGTCGGCGTCCCATTGCTCCTCGAGACTGCCTGGCGGTATGTGTATCGCGACGGTATTCGAGATGACCTCCTCGCGAATCGCCGCGACCGACTCCTTGATTTCGTCCGCTTCCATCAGTTCGGAACGCTGGTGATAGACGACCTTGCGCTGGTCGTTGGCGACGTCGTCGTATTCGAGCAGATTCTTGCGGATATCGAAGTTGTGCGCCTCGACCTTGCGCTGCGCGCGCTCGATCTGCCTCGACAGCAGTTTCGATTCGATCGCCTCGCCTTCGCGCATGCCGGCGCGCGACAGCAGCGCCTTCGTGCGCTCCGGGTCGCCGAAAATACGCATCAGCGTATCTTCCATCGACAGGTAGAAGCGGCTCGAGCCGGGGTCGCCCTGGCGGCCGGATCGCCCGCGCAGCTGGTTGTCGATGCGCCGCGATTCATGGCGTTCGGTGCCGATAATGTGCAGCCCCCCGGCCTGCAGCACCGCGTTGTGGCGCTCCTGCCACGCGGCGCGCACTTTTTCCTTGTCGGCATCATCACCCGCTTGCTCGAGGGCCGCGTCGAGACTGCCGCCGAGGACGATATCGGTACCGCGGCCGGCCATGTTGGTCGCAATCGTGATGGCGCCCGGCCGCCCCGCGTTCTGCACGATGATGGCTTCGCGTTCGTGCTGCTTGGCGTTCAGCACGTTGTGTTCGATGTTGCGCTTCTTGAGCAGGCCGGAAAGCAGTTCCGATGTCTCGATCGAGGTCGTGCCGACGAGCACCGGCTGGCCGCGCTCCTGGCAGTCCATGATGTCCTCGATGATCGCTTCGAACTTGTCCTTCTCCGTCAGGTAGACGAGATCCGGCTGGTCGTCTCGTATCATCGGCTTGTGTGTCGGGATCACGACAACCTCGAGGCCGTAGATCTGCTGGAACTCGAAGGCTTCGGTATCGGCGGTGCCGGTCATGCCGGACAGGTTGTTGTAAAGCCGGAAATAATTCTGGAACGTGATCGACGCGACGGTCTGGTTTTCCTGCTTGATCGACACCCCTTCCTTGGCCTCGATCGCCTGGTGCAGACCGTCCGACCAGCGCCGACCAGGCATTGTGCGGCCCGTGAATTCATCGACAATGACGATTTCCCCGTCCTTGACGATGTACTCGACGTCTCGCTGGTAGATCGCGTGCGCGCGCAGCGCCGCATTCAGGTGATGAACGAGGCGAATATTCGTCGCGTCGTAAAGACTCTCGCCCTCGGCCAGCAGGCCCGCCTGCACCATCAGGCGTTCGACCTTTTCGTTGCCTTCCTCGGTGACATGCGCCTGTTTGGCTTTCTCGTCGACGGTGTAGTCGCCGCGCGGCGCCAGCCGGCACACCGGGACCTTGCCCTTGTCATCCGTCAGCTCGACGTCGGCCTCGTGCTCATCGGCATAGGCAATGGCAGCCTCGAGTTCCGTGACGTTATCGTCTGCGTCGCCGACCTTGACCGGTTTGCCCTTCTCGTCCAGCAGCGCGACGCGTTTCGCCGTGATATCCCAGTTCGTCGGGCTGCCGCTTTCCTTGTGAGCCTTCAGCTTCGGAATCAGCTTGTCGATCTTCGCGTAGAGGTCGGTGCTTGCTTCCGCAGGCCCCGAAATTATCAGCGGCGTGCGGGCTTCGTCGATGAGAATGGAGTCGACTTCGTCGACGATCGCGAAATTCAGTTCGCGCTGCGCCTTGTCGGCCGTTGAGAACGCAAGATTGTCACGCAGGTAGTCGAACCCCAGCTCGTTGTTCGTCGCATAAGTGATATCACTGCCGTAAGCCGCGCGCTTCTCGTCGGGTGTCTGGCCGCTTTTCGATACGCCGACCGTCAGGTCGAGGAATTCGTAGATCGGCCGCATCCAGTCGGCGTCTCGCTGCGCCAGGTATTCGTTGACGGTGACGACGTGCACACCCTCGCCGCTGATCGCGTTCAGGTAGGCCGGCAGTGTTGCCACCAGCGTCTTGCCTTCACCGGTGCGCATTTCCGCGATGTTGCCGTCGTGCAATACCATGCCGCCGATCAGCTGCACGTCGAAAGGACGCATGCCGAGCGTTCGGACCGACGCCTCGCGTGCGACCGCAAACGCTTCCGGCAACAAGCTGTCCAGGGATTCACCATCGGCGTAACGGCTGCGGAACTCGGCGGTCTTCGCCTTCAGCGCGGCATCGTCAAGCGCCTGCAGTTCCGGTTCGAGTTCGTTGATTCTCTTTACGACTTTCGAATACTGGCTCAATAGCCGCTGGTTACGGCTGCCGAATATCCGTGTCAGGAAATTGGCCACAAGGGACTCCCGGGGTAAGGTTTTACCTGCCCGCGGGCAGCACCTGGGTGCCCGGCGGACAAAGCGCGTTATTTTAGGGTGTTAGCGGCGGTTTTAGAAACAAATCGCGTTCTTTTTCGCCAGAGTTCCTGCCCGTTTTGTCGGCCGGACCGTGTTCATATCCGGTCGATTCGGCCAAACACAAGGCCGAATGTGCGCGATTCGGGCGGGAAACCTAGTTGGAGCTGTTGCGGACGAAGTTGACCGGGTTCACGCGGCGGCCATTCTGCAGCACTTCGAAATGCAGGTTCGGCCCCGTGGCGCGGCCGGTTTCACCCATCAGCGCGACGGCCTGGCCCTTGCGAACCTCGTCACCGATCTCAACCAGGTTCTCGAGGTTGTGCGCATAGCGCGTGGCATACCCGTTGCCATGGTTGATTTCGACCATGATGCCGTAGCCGTAACGGTCGCCGGAATAAGTGACGACGCCGTCCGCGACTGCGGTGATTTGCTGGCCTTCCTTACCGGCGAAATCGACCCCTGTGTGGTTGGCCGGTTTGCCGGTGAACGGGTCGGTCCGCTTGCCGAAATAGGATGAAATCCAGCCTGAGGATACCGGGCGACCCTGCGGATAGACGCGCTCCTTGAGGCTTTCCTGCATCAGGACGCTTTCCAGTACCCACAGCTGCGCTTCGCGATTGTCGAGCTGGCTGTCGAGCGTCGACATCGCCTCGACGACCTCGGGGATTGCGACGTTGGACCCGGTTTCGACCGGCTCTTCCGGGCCGCCGACGGCCGGAACCGTATCAAAATCGAACTCGCCTTCTTCGATCTCGGCCATTTCCGTCAAGCGCCGGCCAAGGGCGTCGAGGCGAATGACGCGCGCATTCATTTCGGCAATGCGAATGGCCAGCGCGTCGAGCGTATCTTCATTTTCCTGGCGAATGCTGGCGATCGTCTGCTGCTGCTCGCGAACTTCATCACCCAGGACGAGTAATTCGCTGGCGCTGACGCCGGAACCGGTCTTTGACGAATAGAAATAGCCGCCGGCGAAGCTAACCAGTCCCAGCACGATGACGAATGCCGTTGCTGAAAGCGCCGCGGTTACACCGGACAAGTTCAATTGCCTAGGCTTGCCGAGCCCCTTGCCGAAAATAACTACGTTCATCGAGTGTGCCTCGAATGCGCTTCGTTAAAAACGCTATTATTAGCGCCGCAGGCCGCTTCTGTGTTTATCGTCGTTGACCCGCGATCGTTCATGGTTTCGGTAGCCCCGCTGTCGTAGGTGATTTGCCCTTAGACCGGTGGTTTTGCGTCCCCGCCTTTCAGCGGGTATGCCTTTGTCGAGAGGCAAACTATGCATAATGTCGGAAATCATTACAAGATCAACAGGTTCGAAGGGTGAACGCGGTCACCCCGAAGCGCCCGATTTCGCCAACTCCGTCACAGTTTGATGCCCGCCGACAAGCTTAAAAATTTGTTAAATCCCAGTGGAAACGGGGAGTTATCGGATATCGTCCAGCGCGCTCAGGCAATGGCCGCACTGGCCGATCGCCTGAGCGCCCTGCTGCCCGATGGCCTCGGGGCCGGCATCCGCGCAGCCAATGTCCGGGCCGACGGCGAACTCGTCGTCGTCGCGGACTCCCCGGCCTGGGCAGCGCGGCTGCGTTTCGAGGGGGACAAGTTACTCGCCGCGGCGAGGGCAACCGACGAACACGTCACATCAGTCAGCGTGCGGGTCTCGCACGACGTCTGATAGCGGCTCAGTGGTCGCGCGCATTCGTGGACACGCCGGCCGGGTCGACACCGATGGCCGCGAGCCGGCCGCGCATGTCCGGAACCTGGCGGAGGACAAACGTGTCCGTCAGGTGCTGATGATCGCGAAACACGACAAGCCCGTCCTCACGTTGCGCCGCGCAGCGACCGTTCGGGCAGACGAGGTCGTTCAGGTCGAGCAGATGCACGTTGTCGAAGCGCGCCGCGGCCGCGTCAAGATATCGCGTCACGAACAGCGTCTGGTCCCGGAACATGCGTTCCTCGCACTCGCGACGACTGTCGGTCAGCCGGAACGAAAAGCGATACGGTTGTTCGATGCAGCTCGGCCCATCGAAACTGAGCGTCGGCGTGCCGGGGATAACGACAACGTTCGCTGCGGCAGACGACAGCCTGCTCAATACCCGCGCCGTCCCTTCGATCCATTGCGTTTCGCTGAAAACGTAGTTCGACGACATGCCGACGAAAACCACGTCCGGTGCCAGTTCCGCGATGTAGTCCAGCGACGCATCGCGCCATTGCTCACAGACCTCGTAGATCGCGCCGATTTTCTCGTAGTACAGCGGTTCGTCGAGCATCGCGCACGACGCCTTGGTCAGCACCAGCACCTGCCAGTTGGGCGGCGTATAGATTTCGGGCACCGCCGAAACCCATTGCGCACCAATGCTGTCGCCAATCAGCACCGCCGTGTGCCGGGCGTCACTGGAACCCGATGCGCACGGCTCTACCCTGGCGCTGTGGTACTCGGTATCGCAATTGAATCCCGGCGTGTAAATCGCCGGCGCATCCGCGCGCGGATCGTAACTGTCCTGGCTGCGAACGACCGCGGGATCGCCGAC
>JBFIQH010000021.1:0-24874 GCA_041609735.1 Woeseiaceae bacterium
ACGTGATAAAAAGGGCGTTTTTTCGCGCCAGCGCGCGAAAGCCGAATGCTTACCATCTTGTTTCCGTTTGAGTATTCGTGTTGCCAGGCGGACACGCCTGAACTCGGGCCGACCCGAGTAGACCGCGCATTGTACCGACTTAGGCAAAAATGTGAAGCGTTTTCGGGGCGAAAAACTGACTACTTTTCATACAGTTATGGTTTAGGCCCGGCCGCGGCGCGCTAGCGCGGGCGGAAACCCGGCGGCATACCGCCACCCGGCATGCCCCTGAGCATCTTTTTCATGCCGCCTTTGGACATCTTTTTCATCATTCTTTCCATCTGCAGATGCTGCTTCAGCAGCCGGTTGACGTCCTGAATCTGCAGTCCTGCTCCCGCCGCGATGCGCTTCTTGCGCGAGCCGTTGATCGTTTTCGGAAAGCGCCGCTCTTCCGGCGTCATGGCGTTGATCACGGCGATCTGCCGCCGCATCTGCTTTTCGTTGGCCGGGTCCTTCAGGGCCGCCGGGTTGACGTTGCCCGGCAGCGGCAGCTTCTCGAGCATGGCGCCGAGCCCGCCCATGTTCATCATCTGCTCGAGCTGGTCCTTGAGGTCGGACAGGTCGAAGCCACGGCCTTTTTTCAGCTTTTTCGCAAGCTTTTCGGCCTTGTCCTTTTCGACCTTCGTCTCGATTTCCTCGACGAGCGACAGCACGTCACCCATGCCGAGAATGCGCGACGCCATGCGCTCGGGATGAAACACCTCCAGCGCGTCGATTTTTTCGCCGACACCGAGGAAACGGATCGGTTTGCCGGTGACCTCACGTACCGACAGCGCCGCACCACCTTTGGCGTCTCCGTCCGCCTTTGTCAGCACAACACCGGTTAACGGCAGGCTGTCGTCAAACGCACGTGCCGCATTGACCGCATCCTGTCCGGCCATACTGTCGACGACAAACAGCGTCTCCCGCGGCGCAGCTCGATCGTGCACCGCGACGACCTCCTGCATCATGTCGTCGTCGACGTGCAGGCGGCCGGCGGTATCAACGATCAGGACATCCGCGTGAGAGCGCTTCGCCTCGTCCAGCGCCCGGTCGACGATACGGGCGGGCTTTTCGCCAGCGTCGCTGTCGCAATGCAGCGCACCTACCTCGCCCGCCAGCGTTTTCAGCTGCAGGATTGCGGCCGGCCGGTGCACGTCGACGCTGACCATCATGACCTTCTTGCGATCCTGCTCGATCAGGCGCTTGGCGAGCTTGGCGGCCGTCGTCGTCTTGCCGGCGCCCTGCAGTCCCGCCAGCAGCACGACGACGGGCGGCTGTGCCTTGAGATCCAGCGGCACCGTCGAAGACCCGAGGATCTCGACGAGTTCGGTATGGATGATTTTGACGAGCGCCTGGCCCGGGGTCAGGCTCTTGCTGACTTCCTCGCCGACAGCGCGCTCACGGATCCGTTCGATGAACGTCTTGACGACAGGCAGAGCAACGTCGGCCTCGAGCAGAGCGAGGCGCACCTGCCGGAGCGTATCCTTGATGTTGGCGTCTGTGAGCCGGCCTTTGCCGGTAATCGATCGCGCCGCGTCCCGCAATCGGCCGCTTAGATTGTCAAACATGGTGAAAACGTGCCCTCGAGTCAGGGCAAAGTGTATCAGACCGTCAGGATCGTGCCGCGTGACAGCATCTGGATTTTCTTGTCGGGCGCCGCCGCGATGACCTGCTCGAAGATGCGCTTCTCCTCACCGGGTTTCATGCCGGTCAGCCAAATCTCCGGGCTATGCTCGAGACGACGCAAATCGTCAGTCAGCGTGCGTGGACAATAATGTCCTGCTGCCGTGGCCAGCGATTCCATTTCGTCCGGAAACGACACTTCGATGACGAGCACGCGGAGATCATCACAGGCATTGAGGACGGGCCACAATGTCTCATTCGTTTTCGTGTCGCCGCTGACGGCAAATACGCCACCGGAATTCTGTACCGTGTAGCCGAGGGACGGCACGCTGTGCCTGACATCAACGGCGAGAAAATCGCGATGGCCGATGCGGACGCGTTCCCCGGGCAGACACGCGCGATACCTCAGAATTGGATTGTCGCGGTCGGGCAGCTTGCCGAAATCGGGCCAGATAACGTCGTTGAACAGGTGCTCGCGGATCGCGTGCAGTGTTTCCTCGCGCGCGTAGACGGTTAGCGGTATGGCGAACTTCGGGTCAAACAGTGCATCGACCAGCATCGGCAGGCCGGCGATATGATCCAGGTGTGCGTGGGTCAGGAATACGTGTCGTATCGCCTTCAGTTCGTCCAGCGGCAAATCGCCGATACCGGTGCCGGCATCGATGAGCACGTCGTCGTCCACCAGCAGAGCCGATGTCCGCGACCCGGCGCCAATTCCGCCGCTGCAACCCAGTATTCTGATCCGCATAAAATCCTGCAGCCCTCGGCAAGTCCCGGCCGCTCAAGGAAAAAGGGTTCTAATGGGATTCGCCATATGGGATGATTCGTTCGCCGGAAAGGTAGGCCATACACCCGCGAGTTTCTGTGTTTCAAATCACAATTTTTTTTCTGTACCTGGCGGCCGCATTAGCCTTTGCGATTAGCCGTCTCCAGGCTGCATCCAACCGTGAACGTGTTTTCTCGCGCCTGGCATTTTTCGCGTGCGCCGTTGCCGTGGTCATCCACGGCCGTGTGCTGGCCATACATTTCCTCGGCTCCGGATCGCTGGCGCTGAGTAACGCCGTTTCGATGATCGGCATGCAGCTCGGACTGATCGCATTGCTCGCAGCGTTCGAGGCGCGGCTCCGCGGCCTGAGCGGCGGCATGTTGCTGCTGGCGGCCATTCTGGCCCTGGCCACGAATGAGCAATTGCCGGCGGCCGCACACAGCGCAATCAGCTGGCAGTTGCGCGCTCATGTCCTGACGTCGATGTTTGCATACGGGTTGTTGACCGTCGGCACCATCGTCGCCATTTATGCGCTGATCCAGGATCGCCGCCTGCAGCATGCGAAGCTGAGCGCACTGAATGCGCTGTTCGCACCGCTCGAGACCAGCGAAAAGCTGCTGTACGCGATCACGACGGCCGGCTTCATTGTGCTGGCGCTGTCGGTCGTGTCGGGCGTCACCTTTATCGAAAACCTGTTCGCGCAGCACCTCGTTCATAAGACGACGCTTTCGCTGCTTGCCCTGTTGCTGTTCGGCATCCTGCTGGTCGGACGACGCATGCGGGGCTGGCGTGGCCGGCGCGCCATTTACCTGTATCTCGTCAGTTTCGCGATTCTTTGCCTCGCCTACTTCGGCAGTCGGTTCGTGCTGGAAGAGATCCTCGGCCGCAGCTGGAGCTGATATTGTCACTCGCCGCCCGCCGCTGACAGCCCCCGGCTGGGGGCATTTCCTTGACAGCCAACGGACGGGCTGCTGAACTGCAACGGTGTCAATGATTAAGGAGGTGCTCGTCCGTTGGGCGATGACGTTCCCATAGGGGCTCTGATGAGCCTGCTCGGATTCCTGTTGTTACTTTCCGCCTTTTTCTCCGGTTCGGAGACGGCGTTGATGAGCCTGAACCGCTACCAGCTGCGTCATAAGGCACGCCAGGGACATCGTGGAGCACGGATCGCCGAAACTTTGCTGAAGCGCCCGGACAGGCTGATCGGCCTGATTCTGCTCGGTAATAATCTCGTCAACTTCTCAGCCGCGTCGCTTGTTGCGGTCATCGCGTTGAAGATCGGCGGCGAGCCGGCGGTTGCAATCGGCACCGTCATCCTGACGCTGGTTGTCCTCGTGTTTTCCGAAGCCGCGCCGAAGACGCTGGCTGCAATGCACCCCGAGCGCCTGGCCTTCCCTGCCGCGATCATTTACTACCCGCTGCTGAAACTGACCTACCCGATCGTCTGGATGACCAACGCCTGCTCGAATGGCGTGCTGTACCTGTTTGGCGTGCGCAGCAACGACAACGAACTTCAGTCCCTGACACGGGAGGAATTACGCACGCTCGTACATGAAGCCGGCAGCCGAATCTCAAGTCGCTACCAGAAGATGCTGATTAGTATTCTCGATCTCGAGAAAGTCACCGTCGACGACGTCATGGTGCCGCATAATGAAATCGTCGGCATCGATCTCGACAAGCCACCCGCGGAAATCGAAAAGATCATCAACGAGAGCCAGCATACCCGCCTGCCGGTCTTCCGGGACAACATCGACAACGTGCTCGGCATCCTGCACCTGCGCCGGCTTGCGAACATGGCTGTGCAGAGTTTCGAAAAGGACCAGCTCATCGCCTTGCTCGAGGAACCGTACTATGTACCGGAAGGGACTCCGCTCAGCACGCAGCTGGTCCAGTTCCAGAGGCGTCGGCTCCGCATAGCACTCGTTGTCGATGAATACGGCGATATACAGGGCATCATCACGCTCGAGGACATACTCGAAGAAATCGTCGGCGAATTTACGACCGACCCGGCCGATGACATCGCCGATGTTATTCGCGACGGTAGCGATCACTGGCTGGTCGACGGCACGGCGAACATTCGCGAACTGAATCGTGCGCAACACTGGCACTTGCCGACAGAGGGTCCGAAAACCATCAACGGACTGATCGTCGAATTACTCGAAACGATCCCTGAACCGACGACGTGTCTGAAAGTGAACGGCTATCCGATTGAAATCGTCGCGGTCGATGATAATCGCATTCGCACCGTGCGCATTGGCCCGCGCGTGGTCGAAAGCGTGGCCAGCTAGAAGATCGCGTTCAGCGCGTCATCGAGGCGCGCGACGCCGGTCACCTCGATTCCTTGCAGAGGCCGTCTCGGCATATTGCCGCGCGGCACGATGGCACGCGTGAATCCCTGCTGCTGCGCCGCGCGGATACGCTCTTCGCCGAAACGCACAGGACGAACCTCGCCGGCGAGGCCAAGCTCGCCGAAGCTGATCAATCGCTCGCCGACCGGACGGTCACGGAAGCTCGAGACAATCGCGAGCACGGTCGGCAAGTCCACGGACGTCTCGGTAATCCTGAGGCCGCCGACGACGTTGACAAAAACGTCTTCGCTGCCGAGCTCGACGTCGCCGTGGCGCTGCAGTACGGCCAGCAGCAGGCCGAGCCGATTCTGGTCAACACCCTGCGCGAGACGTTTCGGATAGTTTGCCGTGCCATCGGCAACCAGCGCCTGGATTTCGAGTAATAGAGGCCGGCTACCCTCCCACGCAACAGAAACGATGCTGCCGGCTTCCGTCGACGACTCGCGCGACAGGAAAATTGCGGACGGATTACTGACCTCGCGAAAGCCCGACTCGGTCATCGCAAATACGCCCATTTCACTGCTCGCGCCAAAACGATTTTTGACGCTGCGGATCATCGTGAAGCGACTCGACGGATCGTTCTCGAAATACAACACAGTGTCGACCATGTGTTCGACGACCCTGGGACCTGCGATGGCGCCTTCTTTCGTTACGTGGCCCACTATAAAGACAGAGACCTCGTTCTGTTTGGCAAACTGCACGATCCGGCCGACGCATTCGCGCAGCTGCGTCACCGATCCTGGCGCCGACGGTATGTCGTTGCTCACCATCGTTTGCATCGAGTCGATGATCAGCACCTTTGCCGAGGTCTTGCGGGCCTGGTTCAATATCGATTCGAGCGATGTTTCCGCCAACAGTTTCAGCGATGGGCGCGTAAGCCCGAGGCGACGGGATCTTTGGCCGATCTGGCGCAATGACTCCTCACCCGACGCATAGCAGACCGTCAAATCGTCCGGCAGCAGCGCCGACACCTGCTGCAAAAGCGTCGATTTGCCGACTCCGGGGTCGCCGCCAAGCAGCACGACCGCACCCGGCACGAGGCCCCCTCCGAGAACGCGATCGAACTCGGCCATGCCGGTCGGATAGCGATCCTCGGCATCGTCGAGCACGGCCTCGAGATCCGTCGCCGCCTGGCCTCCGGCCACTTTGCCCGCCGCCAGCCGAATTTCGGACAGCGTGTTCCACGCCGAGCACTCCGGGCACTGGCCGGCCCATTTGACCGAGTGCGCACCGCAATCGTTGCAGATATAGGCCGTTTTCGTCCGCGCCAACGAAATAATCCTTCAACTAACTGAATTTAATGCGATTTATTGAATACTGCTGCTGCAGGGCAGCGGCCGGCCGTGCCCGCACCGCGGCGCCGCACCGCCCGGGAATGATAGCAGCGTCGGATTGCGGCTTATTACATAAAAGTGCCAACTCTTTCTCATTAAGGCGGGTTGCCTTTTCCTATACTTTCGGACTGAAAACAAGGACCTGAACACCTTGATCCCAGCTTCGAAGCAAAAACGCAACCGCCTGATCGCGCTGTCTTTCGCGAGCGTGCTGCTGCTGTTGATCTATGGCCCGCTGGCCGGCTGGTTTCATGTCGCGGATCGCGTCATCTATGATCAGTTCGCGACCTATTTGCCGAACAAGCCACTTGCCGATGCCGTCATCGTCAGCATCGACCCCGCCCAAATCAATGGCGAGAATGTCGTCGATCTTTACGGCGAGCTGGTTGACAAACTAAAGCGTTCGGGCGTAGCACGAATCGTGCTGGCCAACCCGCCACCGATCGAGTCGCAGGAAAGGTTGCGGCGCTGGCAGGCCCGCCTGGACAAGCAAACGCCAATCTACGTACCGAACGGCCACGTATTGGCCCAATATGCCAATCGCAGCGGCTTTGTCGATGTCAATGCCGATAACGACGGCGTATTGCGGAGATCGCCGCTTTGGCGACTGAACGACGGCGTCATGTCCCCGTCGCTCGCGCTGGCCATCGCATTCGACAGCGATGAAAACCTGACGAGCCATCGTGTTTCCAGTGCCGAAGACGCGATGTATCTGTCGAACTACGAGGAACTGCGACGCATCGACCCCGATGACTTGATCTTCGATCGCATCAACCTGCGTTCGCTCGGAGGCTATACCGTTTTCATCGATGCTGAGCCGCCGCTCAGCGGCGCTGCGGCGCTACTGCCATCCGGCCAGTACGTTACCCATTCAGAAATCGTTGCATCGCTACTCGCCGATGTCGAACATGACCGGACCATCATTTCACCCTCGTGGGCGAAAGCATTTGAGTGGCTGGCTCCACTGCTGCTGGCCGTTGTCGCAGTGCTGTTCATGCCCGATCGCGGGCGTCACGACATTGCCGTTCTGACGATTGCCGTTGTAACGGGCCTGTTGCTGCTCGAGTCACTTGTCCTGATGGTGTTGCATACGCGATTGGATCTCGGCAGGCCGATCCTGATATTCATCGGCGTCTCGTTGCTGAGCATCTGGCTCGTCGGTGACAACCGCAAGGCTACACAGGATGCCTTCAAGCGCGGCTCCGACTTTCTTGCCGCAGGCCGGCTCGAGCCTGCCTTTGCCGAGTTCCGGCGCTGCCAGCCATCGGAAACCCTGGCTTCGATCATGTACAAGCTATCACTCGCTTTCGAACAACAGGCGAAACCGGAGCGCGCCGAGGCAGTGCTCGACTGGATGAAGCGAACGCACACGACGTTACAGCACTCCGGCTCGAAGCCGGGCAAACTCGACGGTTTTCCGCAACGGCTCGGCCGCTACGTTATCGAACGGCGCATTGGCAAGGGCGCGATGGGCGCCGTGTATCTCGCCAAGGACCCACGTATCAACCGCTCGGTCGCAGTGAAAGCGCTACCGCTGTCGGAAGAGTTCGAAGATGACGAGCTGAAGGAAGCCCGACTGCGCTTCTACCGCGAAGCCGAATCGGCCGGCCGACTGACACATCCGAATATCATTACCGTCTACGACGCCGGTGAACAAAAAGGACTCGCTTACATCGCGATGGAGTATGTGCCGGGAATTCCGCTGAAGGACTTCACGGATCCGACCCGGTTGCTGGCACCGAAGCGTGCGCTCGAGCTGGCGGCGTCGACCGCCGAGGCGCTCGATTACGCGCATAACCAGGGCGTGATTCATCGCGATATCAAGCCGGCTAACCTGCTTTATAACCCAAAGGAGGGTACTCTCAAGATCTCCGATTTCGGCGTTGCGAGACTTACCGACAACAACAAGACCAAAACCGGCATCGTCCTCGGCACGCCGATGTACATGTCGCCCGAGCAGCTGGGGGCGGAACCGCTCACCGGGCTCTCGGACTTGTTTTCGCTTGGTGTTACTCTATACGAGCTGCTGATTGGCGAGGTGCCCTTTAAAGCAACTAACATCGCAGTGCTGATGACCAAGATTACGACCGAGGATCCGGACCCGATTTCGAACCGGCGCGCCGGAATCCCGCCGAGTGTGGATGCCGTGCTGGCAAAAGCCATGGCCAAGAAACCCGAGGACCGGTTTTCCTGTGGCGCTGAAATGGCAATAGCATTGCGCAACTGCGCCCGGTATTCGTAATCCTAAGGGCTTAAGAGCGATAGCACGAGAACGATGACTTTGCGCGGAAAAATAGATTTTGCCGAGATCACGGATACCGGCCGGGTTCGCGAACATAACGAGGACGCGATCGGTTCGAATCCTGAAATCGGGCTGATGGTGCTCGCTGACGGCATGGGCGGCTACAACGCGGGCGAAGTCGCCAGCGGAATCGCCGTGCAGATTGTCACGGAACTCGCCACCGAGGCTGCCGGCCGCGAGGATCGCGCTGACATCGATCCGCACAGCGGGCTGATGCGCCAGTCAATCATACTTCGCGACGCCGTCTATCGGGCCAACAAGATTATTTTCCAGACGGCTCAAAGTCAGACCCACTGCGAAGGCATGGGCACGACGATCGTCGCGTGCATGTTCCACGACAATAAGGTTTCGATTGCCCATGTCGGCGACTCCCGCGCCTATCGGTTGCGCGGCGGAAAGTTTGAACAGATCACTCTCGACCACTCACTGCTGCAGGAGCTGGTCGACCGGGGGTTCTATTCGGCTGAGGAAGCGCAGCGCTCGACAAACCGCAATTACGTGACCCGGGCGCTCGGCGTGGAGCCGGCGGTCGAGGTCGAGGTCCACGAGCACGAGGTGCTTCCGGAGGACGTGTTTCTACTGTGTTCAGACGGATTGTGTGACATGGTTGAAGATGAAGATATTCACTTAACTATCAGTACTTTTAATGCTAGTCTTGACGTCGTTAGTCAGCAGTTGGTCGACTTGGCGAACAACCAGGGCGGCCGCGACAATATATCGGTAATGATTGCTCAGGTGCTGGATGCGTTTCCGGCGAAGAAGGGCCTGATTGCAACGATTGCCGGATGGTTTCGGTAGTTGGTGACTAATACCTTAGGGATGCGGGTTGCGGGAATACATTGTTCATCGAGCGATGTGACTGGTTTCACAGTCGGCTTTTCTGCGGCTCGCTAATGTCTATCAGACAAAGCGGCGAGTAATCATGGCACGATTAATTCTGAGTTTGGACAACCAGGTCCTGGCTGAGTACAACATGACCAAGGAGCGCTACACGGTTGGGCGACTCCCGGATAATGATGTGCGCATCGACAATCCCGCCGTCAGCGGGCACCACTCGCTGATTATCAATATCCTGAATGACTCCTTTCTGGAAGACCTGAACAGCACCAACGGCACGTACGTCAACGGCAAGCTGATCAAGAAGCATGCACTGCAGCATGGCGATGTCATTACCATCGGCCACCACCAGTTGCGCTTCTCCGACCAGCAATCGAACGACACCGAACAGGACGAATTCGAAAAGACGATGGTTATCCCGGCCGGCCAGCAAAGCGCCGACCAGCTCGCCGCCGCGGAGAGAGCGGCCGAGGCCGCAGCAGCCGCCAGCGAGCCCGAAGCTCCATCGGTCGACGAGGATGCCGCTGCCGCTGTCAAGCTCGACGACGAAGAAGCCGGCCCGCTCGCCGCCAAGCCCGCGCCCGAACCGGCGCCGGAGCCTGCTGCGCAAGCGGAAGCCTCTGCGCATGCCGAAACTGCCGCACACTCAGAAACTCACGCCGGCATCGATCCCGCGTCGGCGCCCAGCGCATTGCCGCTTGCCAAGCTCCAGGTCCTGAGCGGCGCCTTCGCCGGTCGCGAACTCGAGCTGACGAAGGCTTTAACGACGCTCGGCCGCCCAGGCGTACAGGTTGCGGCGATTACGCGGCGCAAGGAAGGTTACTTCATCGTGCACGTGGAGTCCGGCAAGGAAGGGGACTTCCCGCTGGTCAATGGTCAACCGATTGGCGCGCAGGCGCGCAAACTGCAGGACAATGACGTCGTGCAGCTCGCCGGCGTCAAGATGGGGTTCTTCGCCGCCTGATATCGGCTTTCTACCAAAGCGCGGTCGGAGGGCGTGATACTGCTCTCCCTCATGGCTCGTTTCGCTACGCTTTACTTCGGTCGAACAGTATCATGCCCTCCGACCGCGAAGTTCTCGCAAGACGGTGGATCGGACGACGTTTTCACTCGGTGACGAGCTTCGCGGATTCTCTGTTCATTATTCCGCACACGAGGTCGTAGGGTATTGCGTCGGCCCATGGGGCAACCTCTTCGATCGGCAAGCCGTCGCCCCACAGGGTCGCGATGTCACCGACGGCGTCGCGTGCATCCGGGCCGAGGTCAACGGCCAGCATATCCATTGAAACGTTGCCGATCAGCGGCACGCGCCGGCCGTTGATCAGGATCGGCGTGCCGTCGCGAAAATGCCGTGAGTAGCCGTCGCCGTAGCCTGCTGCGATGATGCCGAGCTGCGTGGTCGCGTCGCTGACATAGCGGCCCTTGTAGCCGACATGGCTGCCGGCCGCCAGCGGTTTGCGGGCGATCAGGCGCGCCTCGAACTGCATGACCGGCTGCAGGCCGAGTTCCTTGCCGGTACGGCCCACGAAAGGCGAGATTCCGTACAGCGCGATGCCAGGACGCACCCACAGGTCGCCGGTGAAGTTGAGCCTGTCGCGGGCGTCGGCGATATCGGGCCAGCCGAGCATCGCCGCGGAGTTGGCGAGGCTGACCGCGCCTTCAAAGCCGTCGACGACGGCTGCAATGCGCCGGAATTGTTCCGTCGTCAGCGCGCCGTCCAGGTTGTCGGCGTCGGCGAAGTGCGTCATCAGCCGAACCTCGCCAAGCGGATTTGCTGCGCGCAGCCGGCGAATCAAGTCGCCTGCGGCACGCGGGTCGAAGCCGAGGCGATTCATGCCGGTATCGATCTTAAGCCAGATGGTAAGAGCCCTGTCGAGGCTTGATTCGATCAGCGCCAGCTGTTCCCAGCAGTGCACCACGACATCGAATTCATGCTCGAGGGCAGTGGCCAATTCCTCGCTTGAAAAGACGCCGGACAACAGCGTGATCGGCGTCTCGATCCCGGCCCTGCGCAACTCCAGGGCTTCCGGCAATCGCGCGACCGCAAGGCTGTCGATTCCCTTGAGCTGCTCGGCGACCGCAAGCATGCCGTGACCGTATGCGTTCGCCTTGATGACGGCCATGACCTTGGCGCCGGGCGCGGCATGCTGAATCGTGTGCAGGTTGTGTGTGAGTGCACCGAGCCGGATGAGCGCTCGAGCTCCGAAGCTCAATTGTATTCCTCGGGAAACGCGTGCGCGCCGTAGGAGTCCGGCACGAAGTTTTCGAACTTCGTGTACTTGCCGACGAAAGTCAGCAGGAAATCCCCGATCGGTCCGTTGCGTTGCTTGGCGATCGCAATGTCCGCCAGCCCTTTTTTCGGGGTATCCGGGTTGTAAACCTCTTCGCGATAAATGAACACGATCAGGTCGGCGTCCTGCTCGATGGCGCCGGACTCGCGCAGGTCAGACATGACCGGGCGCTTGTCGGTGCGCTGCTCGACGCTGCGATTCAGCTGCGACAGCACGATGATCGGCAGATCGAGCTCCTTGGCCAGCGCCTTCAGCGAGCGCGAAATTTCCGAGATTTCGGTCGCGCGGTTTTCGGTGTTGCCGGGCACCGCCATCAACTGCAGGTAGTCGACAACGATCAGCCCGAGACCGTGTTCCCGCTGCAGTCGGCGCGCACGTGCACGAATCTCTGTCGGCGACAAACCGGCGGTGTCGTCGATGAATATCGGTGCGTCGGACATCAACTGCACTGCGGTGTTGATGCGCGACCAGTCCTCGTCGGGGAACTGGCCTGTTCGCAGGTGTTTCATGTCGACGCGTCCGAGTGACGAAATCATGCGAAACGCGAGCTGCTGAGCCGGCATTTCCATCGAGTAAATCGCGGTCGGAACTTTCGCGCCGATTGCGGCGTTTTCGGCGATATTGACCGCCAGCGTCGTCTTGCCCATTGACGGGCGGCCGGCGACGATAACGAGGTCGCCGCCCTGCAGTCCGGCAGTCAGCTTGTCGAATTCGTTGAACCCGGTCGAGATGCCGGTGATGTCGCCGTCGGACTGATGCAGCAGGTCGATCCGGTCGACGGTTTCCGGCAGGATCTGCTTCAGGGAGCGAAAGCCGGAACGCCCACGGGAGCCTTTTTCGGCGATTTCGAAGACCCGCCGCTCGGCCTCGTCAACGAGTTCGCTCGCCGGCCGGCCGTCGGTCGCGAATGCACTGCCCGCAATCTCGTTGCCGGCATTGATCAGCTCGCGCAGCATCGAGCGCTCGCGCACGATATTGGCATACGCTCTCGCATTGGCGGCGCCCGGCGTCTCGTTTGCCAGCGCGGCGAGGTACTCGAGACCGCCGGCTTTGCCGAGTTCGCCGCGGGAATCGAGGAACTCGGAGACGGTCACGACGTCGCAGGGATTACCGTGCTCGACCAGCTCGGCAATGGCCGCGAAAATCAGGCGGTGATCGTTACGATAGAAATCGGCAGCGCTGACGACATCGGCGACCTTGTCCCAGGCCGCCTTGTTCAGCATCAGGCCGCCGAGCAGCGACTGCTCGGCCTCGACGGAATTGGGCGGCACTTTAAGGCGCTGCTCGTGCGCACCCAAATCCAGCCCTTCCCCCAATGCTCGAACCATCAGCCGTTCCCGATCAGGACACCATCGTCAAAAGGTACCACACTCCGGCGGCATGCCGCCGATGCCAAAATTACTCGGCAGCAACCACCCGCACCTTGACCTCGGCGTTGACCTCGGGATGCAGGTGTACGCCAATCTCGAATTCGCCGAGTTCGTGAATCGGGCCATCCGGCATGCGAATCTCGCTGCGCTGTACCTCGACCTGAACGCTTGAAAACGCCTCGGCGATATCGATCGGGCCAACCGAACCAAACAGCTTGTCCTCGCTGCCGGCGTTCGCCTGGATAACGAGCTCCATGCCGTTGATCACTTTGGCACGTGCCTTCGCTTCCGCCAGTTCCTCGGCGGCCGCTTTCTCGAGCTCGGCCCGGCGCGCTTCGATAGCTTTGATGTTTTCCGGCGTCGCGAGCGCGGCCTTGCCCTGTGGCAACAGGAAGTTGCGCCCATAACCCGGCTTCACCTTGACGAGGTCGCCAACGCTTCCCAGGTTTTCAACATTGTCCAATAAGATAACGTTCATAATCTTGATCCTGCCATTAACTAACTGTTTCCCTCCGCCGGTATGCGGCGGAATCCGAACCATGCGTCGATGTAGCCCGCGATCGCGAGCCCCATCAACAGAATTACGTTCAAAAACGGCATCAGCACATACACGGCAACAAGCCCGAACATGTGCAGAAACCCGCGAGCGTGCAGCCAATGCACGATCGACATTCCCTGCAGCCAGAACACCGCAAACAGCACGAACGCGACGTTCTGCAACCACACCGCCCCGGTCAGGTACGCCAGGACCGAAGCAACGGCCATCATCAATGCGATGACACGACCGAAATTCAGGTCGCTGAAGCGACCCATGGCCGCCGTTTCTCCGGGCAGCTGCCGAAACAGCTTGTAGCCCAACACACAGGTCACAACGTGAAACGACCAGCTCGTGACGACGGCAACCATCGTCATCTGCCTGGCGATCGCGTCAAAATCCGCCGCCAGCACGTCGGCCTGATCATGGAGGCCCATGTCACGCCAGACCTCAATAATCGTCTCGAGCACCGATCGCCACATCTCGCTCGGATCGCCGGTGATGACGAACACACCGAGGATCGCGCCCGCAGCGATCAACACCGATACCTGCAGCGTCAGCGTCAGCGAGCGGCAGTTCGCCAGCAGCGTGCCCAGCACCAATGCCGGTATCCAGATCGCGAACGCGCCAACCAGCACCGTCGACAGCGGTACCTGCGCGATGACGCCGACGACGACCATCAGTACTGCCGCGCTGACGACGCTGATCAGCGTTTGCTGGAGCCCGTTCTTCAGGACCAGCAACACGACGACAACGCCGCTGAGAAAGCTGAGCCAGGCCAGCGATATGGTCGCTGCCAGGGCCACGACCGCGTGCAGCTGCCGGGCGACGAGCCAGGCGGCTACCGCCTGCATGCCGCGCACTAGTGTCGGTCGGTGTACGGCAGCAGTGCCAGGTAACGTGCCCGCTTCACCGCCGACGCCAGTTGCCGCTGATAGTGCGACTTGGTGCCGGTGATGCGACTGGGAACGATCTTTCCGGTTTCCGTGATGTATGCCTTGAGCAGGTTGAGATCCTTGTAATCGATCTCCTCGATGCCCTCGGCCGTGAAACGGCAGTACTTGCGCCTGCGTGAATATCGACTCATTACTTATACTCCTCAGGCACTCTTCGCTTCAGGTTCGGCGACATCGTCTGCATCGTCCGAGTCTGCATCGTCCGACTTCTCGGACGCGGCTTTGGCATCGGCCGCTGCAGTACCTTCGTCAACGCTTTTCTCGTCAACGTCGTCATCGCTGCGCATCGCTGCCTCGGCGGCCGCCTTGGCGTCGCGGCGCTGTTGCGCTTCACGCTCCTTGGCTTTTTCCTCGGCCACGGCAACGGCCATCGGCGAGGCTTCGGTTATGGCTTTCGTGCAGGACATCACCATGTGACGGAGCACGGCATCGTTAAAGCGGAACGCGCTCTTGATTTCCTCGATAACGGCAAAGTCGCACTCGACGTTCATCAGAACGTAGTGAGCCTTGTGAATCTTGTGGATAGGGTGCGCGAGCTGACGCCGGCCCCAGTCTTCGGTGCGGTGAACTTGCCCGCCCGATCCGGTCACCATGCCCAGGTACTTTTCCACCATGGCAGGGACCTGTTCGCTCTGGTCCGGATGGACCAGGAACACGATCTCGTAATGTCTCATTGTCTTCCCTTCTGGATGAAAGCCGGATGACCAACCGGGCAAGCTGCCCCATTGTCCTCCCGGATTACAGCTACCCGGCTACCCGGTGCAGCAAGAGGATGTCAGGCCCAAAATGGCCGGCCTGCCTGCCACGTCGGACAGGGACGCGCATCCTACCGGTACGCCCGGCTATTCGCAAGCCGCAAAATGCCGTTTACCGCTTGAATTTCGGGGAAAACTGCGGGATTCAGGGACTTGCCGCGACCCGCTGACGCACGGCCTCGTACAGGCACACGCCGGTCGCCACGGACACGTTCAGGCTGGCGACCTCGCCCAGCATCGGCAGGCTGGCAAGCACGTCGCATCGACGCTCGATTCCCTTGCCGAGCCCGGCGCCTTCGCGGCCCATGACGATAACCAGCGGCGGCGTCAGGTCGACGCCGTACAGGCTGGTCTCTGCGCGGTCGCTGGTGCCGACGCGGGTGATGCCGTAATCGGCCAGCCAGTCGAGCACCTTGCCGGGATTCGTCACCGCGGCAAACGGCAGGCTTTCAGCAGCGCCCGCGGCTACCTTGCTGACGGTCGGACCGAGTCCCGCCGCACCTCGCCGCGGCACGATGACGGCATGCACGCCCGCCGCATCGGCGGTTCGCATACAGGCGCCGAGATTGTGCGGGTCCTGCACGCCATCGAGCATCAGCAGCAGCGGGGCCGTCTCGCCAACGAGCAGCTCCTCAACCATCGTCCGCAGTGCGGCTTCATCGAGCACGGTACTGCGTCGCACCTCGGCGACGACACCCTGGTGACGCGCTTCGCCGCTGATCTGCATTAGGCGCGCCCGGTTGGCCGACTGGACCTCGATATTCGCGTTTTTCGCCATGCTGACGAGCGAATCGACGCGCGGGTTCGCGCTGCGGTATTCGACGAACAGCCGGCGTACCTCGGCATTCGCACCCGCGAGCAGCTGTTCGACAGCGCGCAGTCCGGTGACGTATCGAGATTTGCTAATGAGCTGCCCTCCTCATCGCCGCCGCTTGCCGCGGCTGCGGCGGGATTCCTCATGCGGCAAGTCGGCCGGTCGAAAATCTATCTTGCGCGAATCCATGTCAACCCGCTGCACGAGCACACGCATTTCATCGCCGAGACTAAACGTACGACCGGTGCGTTCACCGATCAGTCTCAGGCTGCCGGAATCAAATTCGTAATAGTCGTTCGGCAGGCTCGTGACGTGCACGAGCCCGTCGATCATCAGGTCCGTGATTTGCACGAACACGCCGAAATTGGTCACGCCGGTAACGACACCGTCGTAAGCATCGCCAACGCGGTCTGCCATGTACTGGCACTTGAGCCAGGCCTCGACGTCACGCGTCGCTTCCTCGGCGCGTCGTTCATGGGCGGAGGTAATTGCACCGAGCCGCACCATCGACTGGCGATCGTAGGCATATTTTGCCGGTTTGCCGCCGCGGACGATGTGCCTGATTGCGCGATGCACGAGCAGGTCCGGATAGCGCCGGATCGGCGACGTGAAATGTGCGTAGCTGTCGAGCGCGAGGCCGAAATGGCCGATATTGTCCGGCGTGTATTCGGCGTGTGTCAGGCTTCTCAGCATCTGCATCGAGATCGCCGCGCTATCAGGCCTTCCCTTAACTTTCTTCAACAAGTTATTGAATTGTTTAGGTTCAACATGCTCCGGATGCGGCACCTTTAGGCCCAGCGAGACGAGGTAACGTCTCAGTTCATCGAAACGCTCCGCGTCCGGTTTGGCATGCACGCGAAACAGGCCCTGGATGCGATGGCGCGCCAGGAACTTTGCGGCCTCGACGTTCGCGGCGATCATGCATTCCTCGATCAGCTTGTGTGCATCGTTGCGTGCAAGCGCCCGGATGCGATCAATTTCGCCGTCGCTGTTCAGTTCGAATTTGACCTGCGGCAGGTCGAGCTCGATCGCGCCGCGCCGCGACCGCGCCTTCGCGAGGGCTCGGTAAAGCCCGTGCAGGTGGCGTATCGACTTGTGCAGCACCCTCGGAACCGCTTTGCCGTCGCCGTCCAGGAACTCGCTGACCCCGGTATAGGTCAGGCGCGCCTTGGAACGCATCAGGCCTTCGACGAACTGGGACCGCGTCACCTTGCCGTCGGCATTGACGCGCATGTCGCAGACCATGCACAGGCGATCGACTTTCGGATTCAGCGAGCACAGTCCGTTGGACAGCACCTCCGGTAACATCGGCACAACTCGGTCGGGAAAATACACGGAGGTTCCGCGCGTAATTGCTTCCCTGTCGAGTGGCGATTGGTGTTCGACGTAATGCGCGACGTCCGCAATGGCAACGATTAGCCGCCAGCCGTCGCCGCTCGGTTCACAGTAAACGGCATCATCGAAGTCTCGCGCGTCCTCGCCATCGATCGTCACCAGATCGACGTCGCGCAGGTCGACGCGACCGCGCTTGGCCGGCGTCGGCACCTTGCTCCCGAATTTCTTCGCCTGGTCCCGGACGTCCTTCGGCCAGCGCGTCGGAATCCCGTGCGACTGGATCGCAATGTCCGTGGCGATGCCTTTCTGGTCCGGCGCGCCGATAATGTCGACGATCCTGCCGGTCGCCTGCTCCACCTGGGTCGGGTAGTCGATGATCTCGGCAACGACAATCTGCCCCGGCTTGGCACCCCTGGCGTCGCCCTTGCCGATCAGTATTCGATGGGCGATTTTCGGGTTATCCGGGATGACGACGCCGATGCCGCGCTCGCGGATGAACTGGCCGGCCACTTCGCGCAGACCACGATCGAGAATTTCGACGAGTTCCCCCTCCGGTTTGCCGCGCCGGTCGACGCCCCGGATCTTGACGGCGACGCGGTCGCCGTCGAACAGCGGCCGCATCTCGCGGGCCGACAGGTAGATGTCGTCATCCCCTTCGTCGGGCACGACAAAGCCGAAGCCGTCACGGTGTGCACTGACGGTGCCGGTGATCAGTTTCAGCTTGCGGACCAGACAGTACTCGTGACGACGGTTCTCGATGACCTGGCCCGCTCGCACCATGCCGCGCAGCCGGTCGATCAGCATCGATCGCATCCGCTGCCCCTTAAGGTCGAATGCCTTGAGGATGGCCTCTGCTTTCAGCGGCCGACCGGCATCGGACAGGTGATCGAGCAACGCGTTGCGGCTCGGAATCGGGTGCTCGTAGGATTTTTTCTTGCGTTTTTCTTTGCCCAAAAGGGTTTCGCTCCTTGTGGCAGTGGGCCTTGAGGCCCCGCCGTTGACAGGCCGCGCACGCATTCTGTACAGTGCCGCACCTTCGTAAATGCGGCGATTGTACGCATTTTGAGCCACGCCGAGGTGGCGGAATTGGTAGACGCGCTAGCTTCAGGTGCTAGTGGGGGTAACCCCGTGGAGGTTCAAGTCCTCTTCTCGGCACCAAACAATTTAAAGCCCCCGTTCCGGGGGCTTTATTGTTTGAAAGCCAAACAGAAATTACCCCAGGGCACGGATTCTGAAGTCGGTCGGCTTCCCCGATGCCAGGGCGCTACCACCGCTCAGTGCGGCTACCCTACACTGAATTAACGGCGCCCGTGCCGTGGCCACGTCGCCACACTTGGCTCGGTTCAAGTCCTCTTCTCGGCACCAAACAATTTAAAGCCCCCGTTCCGGGGGCTTTATTGTTTGAAAGCCAAACAGAAATTACCCCAGGGCACGGCTTCTGAAGTCGGATGGCTTCCCCGATGCGACTGCGCTACCACCGCTCAACGCGGCTACCCTACACTGAATAATGGTGCCTTTATAATGGTGCCTTTGCCGTGGAATCGGAGTAACACCTGGCTCGGTTCAAGTCCTCCTAGACCCGTTGTGTTGATCGGCGAGGACGGCCCGGCCGATCATGCCCTGATACCCTGGGCGTTGTCGAGTGGCCCAGTTGATTTCGAACTCGTCAGCGACGGCGCCGAGCTCGTCGAATAAGTCGAACGCACTCAGGTAATCGACGCCGGATGTGTCTCGTACATCGTAAAGCCGACTGACCTCGAGCCATTCATGGGCGCGCTCAACCTTGTCATCGCCTACTGGCTTGCGCTCGTCGAACCCGATGTAGCTTGACGACGCCCGATTTCGCGCTGCACTTCATCGAAAAGCTCCTCGCGTAGCCCGAGCAGTTTGAAAATCTCGACGATCGTGAAAAACGGTGCGGCCAACTGCGCCTGGATCGGGTGTCGCACGAGCACCGGCATCGACTTTTCGATCGCGTGGCCGATGAACTGCGCCGCATAGCCACCAAAAAAGCAGATCGCAGCGATTGTCAGGCTGGTCGTAAATGACAATTCGGCGATGACGCTGGCGACGACCGTCAGCGCGAGTCCGGCCACGAGAAATACGAGCGCGAAAATGGCATCGAGAGTCAGGTAGTAAATAAAAAAACCGACGACGATTACGTGTGCCAGCGTAAAGCTGAAACTGTCAATCGCGATCGTCACCCAGGACAACGGGACCAGGATGCCGAGCATGATCACCGGGATGCCGATTAAATGGACAACGATATTGACCGGGTGCTGGTGCGCCGCCGCGTATCCGGTCAGCATTTCCATAAATTTGCTGTTTTTCCGCATAGCGCCGCAAAGTATACTGCAGCGGTCTTGGTAGCGGGACGACAATCATGGCGTTTTTAATCGCGGGCGTCGTTTTGTGGAGCCTCGTTCACCTCTATCCGGCGGTGCTGCCGAGCAGTCGCGCACGGCTTGTCGACAAGCTGGGTCCTGGCACCTACCGCGGCCTGTTCTCGCTCGATATCGTCATTGCTCTGGTGCTGATCATCATCGGCTGGCGCATGGCCGATGTAAGGCCGGTCTACACGCCGCCACTGTACGGCAGCCCGCTAGTTACCGGCCTGATGTTCGTCTCGTTTTTGCTTTTTGCCGGCGCAAGTGCCCCTGGCAATATCAAGCGCGTCCTGCGGCATCCCATGCTGCTCGGCATGCTGACGTGGAGCGTTGCGCATCTGCTCGCGAATGGCGACAGTCGTTCGATCGTTCTGTTCGGCGGGCTGGGACTCTGGGCAGTCCTGTCGATGCTGCTGATCAATCGCCGCGACGGCGAATGGCAGCGCCCTGCCGCGGTCGCTGCGTCGAAAGACGTAATGACCGTCGCGGTCACGCTGTTGATATTCGGCCTGGCGCTCTACCTGCATGACTTCGTCATCGGAGTGTCTGCCCTGCCCGGCCTCTGACGTCATTTGCACGTCCTCAAGCGGACATCAAGAAACGATCAGCTTGACATCATTACCCAGCCCGCGGGGCTGCGTAATGTGACTCCGTGGCCGGCCATCGGTCGCCGCCGGCTGCAGGAGTCTGCCAATGTTTCATCGTCGTGTTTTTTTGCCCAGGTGCGTTGCCGGCATTGCCGCTGTGGCGATCGCGGGGTGTGCCTCGAACCCTGCCGCCAATGACGGTACCGATACAGGCATCAACGGCGGGCCATGGCCCGCCTCGCGCCACGTGTCGGGGATAGGACACGCAGCGTCGCTGTATTCGCGCTCCATTCATGTCGAACCGGTATTGCGCCCGGTCTCATTCGCGTCGTCCGGCGCCTCGTTCCTATTGAAATCCGCAACAGGCATCCTCGGACGCCTGGCAATCGGCCTGTTCGGTCCGGCCCAGATAGCAGCAACGCTTCCGTCTGGTGATATCCACCGGCCGATGGACCTGAATGAATTCGAACGGCATCTGGATCAAATTACCGGCACTCGGCAGTCTTCGGGAACAATTCGTTTTCTCGTTGACGGTGAACAGTTTTTTCCACGGCTGGAATCCGCTGTCGACGAGGCTGAAGACTTCATCGACGTACGTACCTATATTTTCGACAACGACGACTATGCGGTCGAGTTCGCGGAGAAACTCAAGCAACGCAGCAGGGAGGGCGTGAGGGTTCGGGTCATGTTCGACGCGCTTGGCAACATGAGTGCGCTGCAGACAGATCCCGACACCCTTCCCGAGCGACACCGGCCGCCGGTATCGATAAAGCGGCTTTTGCGACAGGAACCGGGCGTCAAGGTTCGCTCGACCGCGCTGCAATGGCTTGCCGGCGACCACACGAAGGCCATCATTATTGACAGGAAGACTGCGTTCGTCGGCGGCATGAATATAGGCCGGGAGTATCGCTATGACTGGCACGACCTGATGATGGAGGTGCGCGGCCCGGTCGTCGATGAACTGCAATTCGATGCTGATAAAGCCTGGGCGCGTGCGGGGCTATTGGGCGACGTCGGCAACCTGCTGACGTTCATGCGAGGCAAACGCAGCCGGGCGGACGCCGTGGGCTATCCGCTGCGCATTCTTCAAACGCAGAATTTCGATTCAGATATTTATCGCGCACAAGTCGCTGCGATTCGAAAGTCCCGGAGTTACATCTACATCGAAAACCCATACCTGTCCGATGACCGGATTCGCCATGAACTCGTCATAGCGCGGCTACGCGGCGTCGACGTGAGGGTGATCTTCCCGAAACACGGCAATCACGGCCCCATGAATTCCAGCAATCGCGTGACGATCAACGAACTGCTGGAACACGGTGTCAGGGTCTACCTGTATCCGGGCATGACCCATGTCAAGGCGGCAGTCTTCGACGGCTGGGCCTGCCTGGGATCCGCCAACTTTGACAAGATGAGCCTGAAGATCAACCGCGAACTGAACCTCGCGACCTCGCACCCACCGACCGTTGCCACGCTGCTCGAACGCGTATTCCTGCCGGACCTGGCAATGTCGGAGGAAGTTACTGATCCGCTGGACGTCGGTCTGGTGGACCGGCTGGCGGAAGCGGCTGCGGATGAACTGCTGTAGCGGCGTCGGGCGCCGCTACAGCCAGCCCTGAACTCAGAATCCGTAGGCGGATACTGTGGTTTCGTAGTCGGCGAGCTCGTATTCATGTGCCGAACGCTCCTGGATCAGCACCTCGATTTCTGCTTCGAGTTCGCCGGTACGCTCGGACAGGTCCTGCAGTTCTGCCAGCAGCAGGACACGATCCTGGGTCGTCGTCTCTTCGGCGATCAGCAACGCCTGCTTGGCTCGAATGCTGTCCTCGATGCGTTCGAGCTCGCGCTCCTTCGAGTAAATCCTCGAATTCGCGTTGTTGACGTTCGCACGCAAAGTATAGAGTTGATGGCCGACACGGTAGGCATCGAGGAATTCTTCCTCCATCGCGACGTCACAGACCCCGTAGTAGCGTCCGCCGCTCTCGCCGAGCATGTAGCCGCGACTCGGCTGGCAAAACTCGACGAGCCCTTCGTCGCGGCCTGCTTTGTAGGCCTGGAAGTCTGGCGCATAGCCGTGTTTCGCACAGGCTTTGCGGTGCGTCGAGAATCGGTCCGTCGTGTATCCGCGCGACCCGTCTTCGTAACCGATCGCCGACCAGTCGGTGACCGCACATTCTTCGCTGCTCATGCCGGCACAACCGCTGATTGCGAGTGTCGCGACGAGCATGATCGCGGTGAGCATCCTGCCAGAATTCATGGAAATCATTGTGCACCTCGTCCTGAGCTGTCGACCGTGGCGAATCCCCCGACGCTACCTATGCACCGGGATCTTCGCCGTGATGACATTCACAATTACACCTCTCCACCTGAATCGCGGCTGAAAACCGGCGAATGGAACAAGTCTCAAACCAATTCATTGTGATCTGTATCACAGTGCCTGCGGTCGCCGGGCGATACGCTTTGAGGTCAGGGATTTCGTCAAGGCCAGCCATGGATATTCAGGCAATCAGCGACGCCGGAACGATTGCAGTCGCCTGCGCGATCGTGTTCCTCGTCGCTGCCCGATTCCTGCAGCGGCTCCTGCGAGTATTTTCCGCTACCCCCAGTTTCTCCGACAGCATCATGAGCGAGGCCGCGCAGCGTTTTCGCGACCAGCTGCACCTGCTGTCAATCAAGCAGTCGACCTACATCGGTGCATTTCTCGTATTCCTGGTCATGTACGGCGCCGCCTTTGTCTTTCGCGCCCCGCGGCTGTTCGAAGGCTATCCGGACTGGCAGCTGTACATCCTGCTGTCCGCGCTGGCTGCCGCCGCGTTGTTCGCACTGTATCGATTATTAAGGACTCTGTTGACCTGGCGACAGGTGCAGTTTTTGCGTGACGCCAACATTGCAGTGGGCCACCAGCTGCAGAGAATCGCCGCTGGCCACGGTCGCGCCTATCACGACGTTCCCACGACGGCAGGCGTCGTCGATCACGTATTGATCGGACCTGACGGCGTCTACGCGATCAACGTCGTCGCCCGCCGCAGCATGAAGACAGGCGATGCTCACCTCCGCGGACATGCGCTGGCATTCAGCAAGTCGAAGCACGAGCTCTCGATCGTGGAGATTGCCGCCAGCGTCGCGCGGCTGCAGAAAGAGCTGTCGCTTCGCACCGGCAACGAGATCCGGGTGCGTTCCGTTATTGCGCTGCCCGGTTGGAACATTCCCGAGCAGTCTGGCAGCGATCACTTGCTCGTGAATGAGCGCACGCTGCCGATGATCACCGGCTGGAAGGACCAGGCTGACTACCTGATGAACGAAGACGTCGGTGCGATTCAGGATTACCTGACCGAGCTCTGCACGCGCTAGTGACACATCGAGTCAATGTCTGTACGGCTTCACGCGTTCGGCGAGCCGGTCATTTTCCAGCACGTCCTCAAGCTCATCGGCCAACTCCCGACAGGCGGCGACCGTCTGCCGCCAGGCCAGTTCCCGATCGGCCGGCGCCATCGTCGTGAAGTCCTTGCGGTCGGGAATTTTTGCGTTCGGTAGTCGCGCGACAAATTCCGGCGACGGGCTGATCAACAGTGTCCGGTCGATACTCGACGGGCTGGCGTTGCGCCAACTCAAACGCTTGTCGAACCAGCCGGGTTTCAGGTAGTCGTAAAAATGCAGGTACAGCGCAAGTTTGTCGTCGGCGCTGTGCGGAAAATCGAGGTGATAGTCGATCACCCCGCCGTCGCGGTAGAGTCCCGGCGGCGCTCCATCGATGTCCCGGATCGCACGCAGTACAAGCGGAATCGATCCGGTCGCGAGGATTGCATCCTTCAGGTTGCCCGTCGTCAGCGCGACCTGCTGCATCGGGAAGCCCGGCAACGTATAGAACGGCGGCTGGCTGCGCTGGTCGTGAAAAAGGACCCGTTCGAAAAATGCGCCGAGACTCTGCCGGCTGGCGGCGTTCATCGTCGCAACTGAAAGCAGGCTGGCGGCAAGAGCGAAGGGATTTTCCGATGCTGTGAATCGACGGCTGCGCACCGTCATCACGTGCATGCGCAAAACCGGGTGGGTGAGGATTTCCCCGGCGCCGTCGGGACCCAGCACGTGATCGAGAATTTCCGACGACTTGTCGGAAATCTCGTCGCGATCGGGCCTTTCCGAATAGGTTTGCGACAGGTAGGCCTCCTCGAAGCGGTCGATCGCTGCGACCGGGTTGGATTGCGCGTAGCAGGCGAATCGCCAGGCGCCGATCGACGTACCTATCGTATGCACCGGCGACGACAGGCACGGCAACACGCGCCGCGCGATGACGCGGTCAAGTTGACTCAGGACGAGCCATTTTGCGCCGCCGGAAGCGCCAGCGAACGTACCGATACGCGCCGGGTCAAACCCCTTGTCACGGATCTCGCTGAGTGCCGACGCGCCCGCGCTGAAAACCAGCGCGCCGCCTGATGCAGAATTAGATGACATGGGCTTAAGTGTACAATCCCGCTTCGAATAAGGAACCGAGTCGACATCGTTCGGGTCCGCCGGTGGCGGCGCTGCATCACTCGAACGGGTGCTGCTTTATGATCGTCTGCTCGCGGTCAGGACCGGTTGATATGATGTCGACGGGCACGCCGGCGAGTTCCTCG
>JBFIQH010000022.1:0-24048 GCA_041609735.1 Woeseiaceae bacterium
CTGTTCCAGGCGTTGTTTGCGATATCGGAGGGCAACCTCGACAAGGCAGAGGTCTTTCTCTTAGCGGCGAGATCGCTGGGCGTACGTCACCTTGCAACGGCACGCGCCGTCTATGAACTGGCGAAGGCCCGTGACCGTGTTGCAGCGCAAGCGTATGAGCGTGTTCTACGCCGGTCCCGGGACGATGCAGCGTTAGCCGGTGACGCTCCGGGACCGGAGAATCCGGTCGACGACTGAGCCCGGGACCGCAAGTCCCGGCGCAAATCTCGCGCGTACGTAAATCCGTGTTCAGCCGGCGCGCGACCATAGTGTCGAAACATTCGGCTCTCTCCTCGTTGTCGCATACACTCTCGAGTCTCCTTATCCAGCCCGTCGAGAACGAGGTGCGCAATGTTCCTGCTAGCTGAAGCTGTCGTATTTCTCGCCGCCGCCACGTTTGTCGTGCCGCTGTCGAAGCGGCTCGGCTTCGGTTCGGTCATCGGCTACCTGGCGGCCGGCATTCTGCTCGGTCCCTGGGGCATCGGCCTCGTGCCAGACGCCGGCGAGGTCCTGCATTTCGCCGAGATCGGCGTCGTCATGCTGCTGTTCGTCATCGGCCTCGAACTGCAGCCGGCACGCCTCAGGGTGCTGCGGCGCTCGGTGTTCGGGCTCGGTTTCGGGCAGGTCATCGTGACCGGGGTAGCGCTGACCGTGCTCGCGAACTACTGGCTCCACGACTGGGCAGCGGCGTTCGTCGTCGGTTTCGGCCTGTCGTTGTCGAGTACCGCGTTCGTGTTGCAGATGCTCGCTGAGAAGAAAGACCTGCGCAGTTCTGCCGGCCGCGCGTCGTTCGGCGTGCTGCTGTTCCAGGACCTCGCCGTCATCCCGTTAATCGCACTCGTGCCGCTGCTCGGCTCGGCCGGCGGCGATTCGGCGACGCCGGTCCTCGATCTCGCGAAGTCGATCGGCCTGCTGATCATCATTGTCATCGGTGCCCGCTACCTGCTGCGCCCCGCGCTGCGGCTCGCGGCGTCGGCGCAACTGCAGGAAGTGTTCACGGCTGCGACGCTGCTGCTCGTCCTTGGTTCCGCCGTGCTGATGGAGGCGTTGCACCTGTCGATGGGACTCGGCGCATTTCTCGCCGGCGTGCTTGTTGCCGACTCCGAGTACAGCTTCCAGCTCGAGGCGGACATCACGCCGTTCAAGGGGCTGCTTCTGGGGCTGTTCTTCGTCGCGGTCGGCATGTCGGCCAACCTCGGGCTGCTGCTTACGGAACCGGGTATCGTCCTCGCAATTACCGCCGGGCTGATCGCGATCAAGACGGCGCTGTTGTTTCCACTCGGCAAGTGGTACGGGCTGAGCGGCCGCGACAGCATCAAGCTCGGCGTCACGCTGGCACAGGGTGGTGAATTCGCGTTCGTCCTGCTCACCGCGGCAGTCGCTGAAGGCCTGCTCGATTCCTCACTGTCGCAGCGCCTGATACTGGCGGTCACGTTGTCGATGGCGCTGACGCCGTTCCTGTACCTCGCCGGCGCCCGCTTCGCCGACGTCATGATCGAAGAGACAGAACCGGCGCGACCCTTCGATCCGGTCGAGGAAACGGACCATGACGTCGTCATCGCCGGCTTCGGCCGCTTCGGGCAGATCGTCGCCCGCATCCTCGCCATGAAAGGTATTCCGTTCACGGCGCTGGAGAACAGTACCGAGCAGGTCGACTTCGTGCGGCGCTTCGGTAACAAGATCTATTACGGCGATGCCTCGAAGGTCGAGCTGCTGCGGTCGGCGCGCGTCGACAAGGCGAAGATCTTCGTGCTGGCCGTCGAGGACGTCGAGGAATCGATGCGCATCGCACGCGTCGTGCGGCAGCACTTCCCGAACATCGCGATCTATGCGCGCGCACGCAACCGGCCTCATGCCTTCAAACTGATGGACCTTGGCGTCGCCGGGCTGATCCGCGACACGTTCCTGTCAAGCATCGAGCTGACGCGGCAGGTCCTCGTCGAGCTCGGCAGCTCAGCTGAGGAGGCACTTGACGCGGTCGAATTCTTCCGTGAGCACGACGAGAAAAGCCTGCAGCAACAGCAGGCGATCCATCACGACGAGGAAGCGCTGGTGCAGTCGGCGAAGGAGTCCCGCGACCAGCTCCGCCGACTGTTTGATCTCGACGCGGCGGAGGCCGCGCGTAAAGCCTGATTTCACTGCCGTCTTGCCTGGAAGATTTCAGCGTTCTCGATGCCAACGGCACCACCGTGGGCTTCGACGGCGGCGTCGATAACGGCCGCTGCCCGCCCGGCATTTTTCTCGGTGATCGTTTCACCACTCACGGCGCTCGCCGCCAAAGAAGTCACCAGGACCAGGCTCAGCATGGTTTTCATGAGTTTCTCCCCCAAATGTCTCGCGTCATGGCCGGTTTCGGCAGGTATGCAAGAGGTGTCCGTTTTGAGCCGCTTTGCCCCCCCGAAGTGCCTGTTTCCGCGACGAAGTGTGCGAATTTCACGTTAATTCGTGCGGCCGTGCCGCCCAATTGCCGCCGCCCTTAAAGAATCAGCCGCTTATGACGATAGTTAAGTAAGCGCAACCGGAGTTCCGCGGGCCCAGGTCTCGCGCCCGGTGCAAGGTGTGGGCGAACGTGTGAGATCGAGATTGCTGAAAGCAGACCGCATAGGGCTGGTGGTGGTGTTTGCGTCGCTTGGCGCGATAGCCGCAATTTGCTGGGTTGTCTTCCAACACCTGCACGACGGCCGGCTGGACAGCATTCGCAGCCAGGGCGTGAGCCTCGTTCGCGCCGTCTCCGCGGTGCCCTACGAGCAGTTATTGCCCGGCGGCTCGCAGCAGGGCGTCATGCGCGTGCTGCAGCACGGTACGAAGAGCAACGATTTCGCCTACGTCAGCATCGTCGACAGCACAGGCCGGTCGGTCAATGAATGGACTGCCGACGGTATTATCGTTCCGCCGGCAAAAATCGCTTCGGAACCCTCGGCGTGGCTGGGCGAAACGCGTCAGAAACTGACGACGACCGAGCGCGAGGTACTGGAGTTCTATGCGCCGCTGCTCGATAACGGTGAACTGCAGGGATTCGTGCGCCTCGGCTATCGCTATCCGATGTTCGGTTTCGACACGCAGCAGCTGCCCTTCCTGGCTGCCATGTCACTGCCGGTATTCCTGCTGGTGCCGCTGTTCTACCTGCTGCTGCGACTCGAGATTCGCCCCGTCCGCAAAGCGAATGCGGAAATCAGCCGTCTTATCGACGGCGAATCCTTTCGCCGACTCGACATAGCCGCAACCGGTGAGCTGGGCGAATTCATGTCCCGTTTCAATCGGTTCGTCGAGTTCGCCGACAACCGCATCCGGATGCTGGAGCAGGACCAGCGGCAACTGATCACGTCGAGCAAATTGCTGGGCTACCGCAAGAACCGCGTCGAAACGGTGCTCGAAACCCTGCCGGAGGCCATACTGATCCTGGATGAGAGCGGAACGATTACTTTCGCCAATCACAAGCTCGCCGTCATGTTCGGCGTTTCGACCGAGGTCATCCTCGCGCAGCCGCCCGGCCACTGGTGCGACAACCCTGACATCCTGCAGCTACTTTCGAAGTTCCAATCCGACGGCAAGAGCCGCAACTTCGCGGACACGATTCGCTTCAATCTGGACACTCACGCGAACCGGTCAATCGTAACCAAGACCTATCCGCTGTTTGCGCCGAACAAACCGTCATCATCCATCGGCACGCTGATCGTGTTCCGCGACGAAACCCAGGAAGCGCTCGCGCGCCAGGCGCGTGCCGATTTCGTCGCGCATTTGTCGCACGAGCTGAAGTCGCCGCTGAACGTACTCGGCCTCTACAGCGAATCCTTGCTCGGCGAGGCGGGGCGCAAGGAAGAGTTCCGGATCGAGGCGGCCAACGTCATTGCTGACGAAGTCAACAGGCTCAGTACGCTGATCAACGGGCTGCTGAGCATGACGCAGATCGAGAGCGGCAGCCTGACCCCCGACAAGAGCCTGGTCAAGCTGCGTGACGTTGCCACTGCGGCTTTCGAAGAAGCAAAGCATTCGGCGAAAGATCGCGATTGCACGTTCCATTTCGACGCCCCCAGGGAGATGAGCCCTGCGCTGGTCGACAAGGACCTGATTCGCATAGCGCTCAACAACCTGCTGAGCAATGCAGTCAAGTACAACACCGCCGGCGGTGAAGTCCGCCTGACGCTTGAGGAGACCGACGATGCCATCCAGCTGCGAGTCGCGGATACCGGTATCGGCATCAGCCGCGACGAGGCGGCACGCATTTTCGACAAGTTTTATCGCTCGGACGACGAGCGGGTGCAATCCATTGGCGGCCACGGGCTAGGACTCGCGCTTGCCAAGCAAATCATCGAGTTGCACCTCGGCAGCCTGTCACTGAACCAGGACCGCGAGGTCGGCACCGAGTTCATCATTAACCTCTGGAAGGAGACGGCTGCTGTCAAGCAGGCGATTTAGCCATGAAAACTGTATTTATTGTTGATGACCAGGCGGCGGTAGTCCGCGTTTTGCGCCTCGGGCTCGAGGAAGCCGGGTACGAAGTCATTTCGTCGAACAACGGCTCCGAGTGCCTGGTCAAGCTGGTTGATAAGCATCCCGACTTTCTTGTTACCGATATCGACATGCCGCGCATGAACGGTAAAGAGCTGTGCCTCGCTATCGAGAAACAGTACCCGGATCGCACGTTTCCTATCGTGGTCCTGACGTCGCGAACGGAGCTGGAACACCGCGACTGGACGCGCGGCATCGACAACCTGAGCTTCATGGAGAAGCCCGTCAGTATTCGCCGATTGGTATCGCACATCGATCACACACTGTCACAGCCGGCATCGAAGACAGGGACCTGACATGCCGGTGAACATTTTGAAATCGCTGACCCGGGACAAGTATGCGAGATTGCTGCCGCGGATTTTTCCCGGCGCCGCATCGATCGAGCTGCTGGCTCTCGGCGGTGAGAGTGTCTGGCAAATAGGCGATTCAAAGTCGCCTGAGCCGGCATTGTCCGACAAGGATGCCTGGATACCATTTACAGGCGGCGTCGAGCAGCAGCGCCTGCCCGATGGTGAAATCCGTTACCGCACCGCAATCGTTACCCGCGACAGGGGCCCGATCGCCTACCTGGCCGTGGCGTATGAGGCGCAGGCCAGCGTGCCGCTCGAGACCGCGGGTAACCGGTTGCAGCGCTCGTTTGCTGACGCCACCGCTATAGTGCAGGACGAACTGGAGCTGCAGCACGAATGCAACCAGCTTGCTGTTGAACTCACCGAACGGTACGAAGAATTGAACCTCGTCTACTCGACGAAGGACCATGTCGAGTACTTCGAGGAAGGCCAGGAAGCGCTGGTAAGACTGGTACATAACTGTGCCGATTACCTCGATGTCGGCCTCGCCACGCTGATGTGCCGCGAGCGCGGCCTCGTTCTGCACAGTGAGAACGCCAATGAAGCTCCTTCCGACCCGGAAGGCATTCTCGACGTTCTCGGTAAAGCTGTTTACGACCGCGTCGAGTCGCAGGTTGCCTGTGTCATCGTTAATGAACTGGACGATGACGAGCGAGCGCGCCTGCTCGAGAACCGCAACGAAAACGTACTGGCGTATCCGATCCTGGACGATCATGGAACTGCGATCGGCATGCTGGCCGTGGTTGCACGCAAGGAATTGCACACCTTCTCGAATGGCGACCGCAATCTCCTCGAGGTTATGGCGAAAAAAGCATCCCGAATCATCCATACGCACCACGATTCGCTGACCGGGCTGATGAACCGAAATGGCTTCGAGTCGTCACTCGTAACCTCGCTTGCCAACGCACACAAGAACAACGGCCAGCACTGCCTGCTCCATGTCGACATCGACCAGCTGCACGTCGTCAACGACCTCATGGGACACCAGGAGGGTGATTCGCTGATCCGCCGGGCGGCCAAACTGCTGCGCGGGCTACTTCGCGACAGCGATTTTCTCGCCCGGCTCGGCGGTGACGAGTTTGCTGTCTTGCTGAGCAATTGCAGTATGCGGGAAGGCCAGAAGGTGGCTGAAAAAATCCGCGCTGCAATCGCCGATCTTAAAGTGATTTCTGCGCGTAAACAGCTCGACACGACGGCAAGCATCGGTGTTGTCGCGATTACCCGGGACACCGAGGGCATCGTCGGGGCTATGGCGTCAGCCGAGATTGCGTGCAAGGCGGCGAAGGACAACGGCCGCGATCGAATCGAGATATTCGAACAGGACAACACGACATTGATTCGTCGCAGCGAAGAAATCGAGTGGATCGGCCGAATACAGCAAGCGCTGCGCGAGGATCATTTTCGACTGTTTTGCCAGCCGGTGCTGCCCATCGACTCGGCCGACGCGCCACATTACGAAATTCTGATACGGATGCTCGACGATAACGGCGACGTGCTGTCACCAGCGTCATTCCTGCCGGCTGCTGAACGGTACCAGCTGATGCCGTTGCTGGACCGATGGGTGATTCACAATACGTTGAAATCGCTTCGTGCCGTGTGGACAGAAATTGATGGCACCGGCGCTGTTTTCTGCATCAATCTTTCCGGGCAGTCACTAACAAACAACGGCTTCACGACGTTTGTCGCCGACGAGTTACGCCAGTCGGCCATCGACGCTACGCGGATCTGCTTCGAGATCACCGAGACTGCAGCAATATCAAATATCGATGAGGCGAATGGATTCATCGCCGATATGCGTGCGCTCGGGTGCCGCTTTGCGCTCGACGATTTCGGCGCCGGCCTGAGTTCGTTCGGCTACCTGAAGGTGCTCGACGTCGACTACCTGAAAATCGACGGCAGCTTCGTTTGCGAAGTCACGACCGACAAGGTCTCCCGGTCGATGGTCGAGGCGATTTGCCAGATCGGGCGAACAATGGGTCTCGACATGATCGCCGAATTTGTCGGCGACCAGGCGACGGTCGAACTGCTGCGGGACATCGGTGTGGACTATGTACAGGGGTTCTTCATCGGCAAACCGGTGCCGCTGGTCGAGGTAACCGCGGAACTGCAGTCGGCGGCCACCCGGTCGGCATGAGCGCGACCGCAGAAAACGCGGCCAAACCGATTACGAAAGTCCGCATCGGTGTTGCGACCCACGTAACCCCGACCGGTTCGCTGACCGGCAACGAGGCCGTGCAGGACCTCCTGCTCGTCAGCGAAGAATGCATCGATAACGGCGAATTCAAAATCATCATCGACTTTACGGCCGTACAGTCGATCGACAGCATCGCGATATCGGCGCTGATGGATCTGCAGGATCGGCTCATGCAACTCGGTGGCTGGGTCAAGATCTCCGGGCATAACACGATCGTCGCCGAGGTTGCGCAGGTTACCGGCCTCTCGGATTACGTAACTTTCCTCAACGATGCCGGCGAACGCGATCGGCGCGAGGCCGAAGAAATTTCGTCCGGTCCCGGCGCCCGGCTCGGCGATATTCTCGTCGCGCGCAACCTGATTTCGCAGAAGAAAATCGACGAGGCGCTGAAGCTCCAGGAACGGCTCGGCAAACGCATGGGCCAGATCATTATCGACAAGGGCTGGGTTGCGGAAAACGATGTTTTGCGTGCGCTGGGTGAACAGCTCGGCGTGCCGTTCGTTCGCATCCGACCGGGCCTGTTCGACCCGGCGACGGCGGCTTTGCTCGATCGCAACGTATCGCGGCGGCTGTGCGTGCTGCCCATGTTCAGAGTTCGGAGCGTGCTGTTCCTTGCGACAGCGAAGCCGCAGGACATGCCGGCGTTCGAGGAAATTTCGGAGCGGATGCAGTGCTCCGTGCGCCCCGTTCTTGCACGACGCGAAGATATTCAAAAAATCGTTAACGATTCGGCGTCCCTTGGCGATGCGTCTTTCGAGCTGATGGGCGACGTCGACGAGGACTTCGCCGTCGTCGAAAACCTGAAGATCGACGATTACGCAGCGATCGACGAAGTCGCCGCAGGCAGCCCGGTCGTCAACCTCGTGAACTCGATCATTCAGCGCGCGGTGCGCGACGGTGCCAGCGACATTCATCTCGAACCGTTTCGAACCCAGTCACGCATTCGCTTTCGCATCGACGGGCTGCTGTACGAGTTCACCGCGCCGCGCATCGAGCTGCACCCGGCGCTGGTTTCACGGCTGAAGGTCATGGCCAACCTCGACATCGCGGAACGGCGGCTGCCGCAGGACGGCCGCATCCAGGTTCAGACCCAGGGACGGTCCGTGGATTTGCGATTCAGCTCGCTGCCCGGCCTGTATGGCGAAAAGGTCGTATTGCGCATCCTGGACAAGAACCAGGCGATTCTCGACATCAACAAGCTGAACATGGCCGAGCGCAACCTGCAGCAGTTCAAGGGATTGCTCGAAGCGAATCACGGATTGATCCTGGTGACCGGGCCGACGGGCAGCGGCAAGACAACCAGCCTGTATGCCGCCCTGAATTACATAAAGAGCATCGAGAAGAACATCGTCACGATCGAGGACCCGGTCGAGTACCAGCTGGACATCATCAACCAGAACGAGGTGCGCGCCGGTATCGGCCTGACCTTTGCAAAGATCCTCAAGCACGTGCTGCGGCAGGACCCGGACATCGTCATGGTCGGCGAAATCCGCGAGCGGGAAACCGCCGAGATCGCGGTGCAGGCGGCGCTGACCGGGCACCTCGTGCTGTCGACGCTGCACACGAACGACGCCGTCGGCGCCGTAACCCGGATGATCGACATGGGGGTCGAGCCCTACCTGCTGTCATCCGCGCTGCTCGGCGTCGTCGGCCAGCGCCTGGTGCGCACGATCTGCGGCAACTGCAGCCGCGATTTTCTCGCGCCGCCGGAACTTGTTGACCAGTTCGGCTGGGACAAGAAGGCCGACATACGGCTGGCGAAAGGTGCGGGCTGTGATGAATGTTACGACTCGGGCTTCAAGGGTCGCATGGGCATCCATGAACTGCTGAGGACCGACGCGGACCTGCAGAAACTGATCATCGCAAGCCCGAGCCGCGACCAGCTCACCGACTATCTCGAGGCGCGCGGTTTCCGCAACCTGTTTGCGGACGGGCTCGAACGCGTGCTCGAGCGCCGCACGACGATCGAAGAAGTGTCGCGCGTAACCAGTATCTAGGACGAACCGATGGCGCTCGAAATACAGGTCGAACCCGCGAAAGCCGCAAGCAGCCGGAATACAAGCAGACAAAAACGTCAGCCCATATTTTCGTTCTCGCGCCCGCCAAAGGCCGATGACCGGATGTTTTTCACCGAGCAACTCGCGCTGCTGCTCGAAACCGGCGAGAGCCTTTACACGGCACTCGGAATCGTCGCGAAACAAACAGAAAACGTGCAGCTCAGGGCGATCATCGAGCAGGTTGCACAGGATGTCAGCGAAGGCCAGTCCTTCGCGCACGCACTGGCAAAGCACGACAGCGTCTTTTCGACGACGTATGTGAACCTCGTCGCTGCCAGCGAATCGGGCGGCTTCATGCACGAAGTCCTGCAGCAATTGCTCGATATGGACCAGAAACGCGCGAAACTCCGCAGCACGATCGTCAGCGCCGCGACCTACCCGATGTTCCTGATCGCGTTTTCCCTTGCGGTCGTCGTGTTTGTCCTCGTCATCGTCTTCCCGAAGTTCGGCAACATGTTCAACTCGATCTATGACCAGCTGCCCGGCACGACAAAGGGCCTGATGGCGATCAGTGAGGTTCTTCGCAGCTATTGGTACATATTGCTCGGAGGACTGGCCGCATTCGTTGCCGGCTTTCGCCAGTGGATCCAGAGTGAGGCGGGTCGTGCAAAGATCGACAGCCTGCAGCTCAGGGTGCCCGGCCTGCGCGACATCTTTGTGCAGATCTACCTCGTGCAGTCGCTGCAGGTCATGAGCCTGTCGCTCAGGAACGGCGTCTCGGTCATGGACAGCCTCGAAGCCTGTCGCGACGTCGTTCGCAATGTCGCGTTCCGGCGCCTGATTGCCGGCGTCGAGGAAAAAGTACAGGCTGGCGCCGGCGTTGCCGCCGGCTTCGACGAGGCCGACTTCATACCCGATCTTGCCAAGCACATGATCGCAACCGGCGAACAGACCGGCAACCTCGGCAAGGTGATGGGCCGCGTTGGCGAGTATTACGAAACCCAGCTCGGCAAGCGGCTCGAGATGGTGTCGAAACTCGCCGAGCCCATGATGCTGCTGGTCATGGGCGTCGTCGTCGGCATCCTCGTCAGTTCGCTGATCCTGCCCATTTTCAAGCTGTCGCGCGCTGTTTCCTGACGCCCGCCGGCCGCGCGTAAACCTGACAACCGTCACACTTTGGCCGCTAAAGCTGCCGATATTTCCGCCGATAACCTATTCGGACACCGACGGAATAGTCTTTTCTACGGAGATAAATTGATGATTTTTCGAGGAAAACCCATGGCCCAGCGCGGCTTCACGCTCGTCGAACTGCTAATCGTCGTCATCATTCTGGCGATTCTTGCGGCCATCATTATTCCGCAGTTTTCAGCGGCGACGGATGATGCAACCGATTCGGCCTACGACACCAACATTGCCAACATTCGCTCCGCGATCGACCTGTATCGCCAGCAGCACCAGGCCTATCCGGGTGCAGTGCTCTCCGGCGGCGGTTCCTGTCCGGCGGGGTCCGCCGCGGTTGCGGGCGCGGTCGGCGAGCCGGCGTTCATCGCGCAACTGAAGAACTACACAAACACGGCGGGCCAGGCCTGTACGGGCACCGACGCCACGTTCAAATACGGCCCTTACCTGAAAGATGACCTGCCGGTAAACCCGAAAGGCACGAACAACACGGTCACCGTGGTTTCGACCGGCGTCCTCGGACTCACGAGCAGCGGCACCGGCGGCTGGCGCTTTGACTCGGTAACTGGTGAGTTCATCGGCGACGAGTAAGCGTTCTGATAAATCCGGGACATTCTGCATTTAACGCAATTTCGAAGAATGCAGAATGTCCCCTTTTTTTGGGGGCTGACGATGAAGGGATATTCGCTCCTCGAAATGATGATCGTCGTGGCTATCCTGACCATCGCCGCGGCAATCGCCGTCCCCGCGGTCACAACGCCCGATCACAGCAAGCTCGATCTTGCGGCAACAAGAGTTGCCGATGCGCTGCGCTATGCGCGTGAGGAAGCCCGCCGCACCGGTGTAGCGCATGGTGCGTTTGTCGACATAACTAACAACACGCTACAGCTGTTCAGATTGGACGAAACGCCCGATCCCGACGTTAAAGTCTTTGATGTCCGCGACCCGGTATCCAAACAGCTCTACAACATTCGCATAGATGCCGCACCACACAACAATGTCGTAGCCGTTGCGGTCAACGGCACATACTCGAACATTTGCAAAGATCCGGGCAACATTCTCTTCGATCCGCGCGGTGTTACGCGCTGCGCAGATCCACTGACGACGTGGGTCGTTGATACCTCCGTAAACCTTCAGCTTGGCATCCTGAAATCGACAATTTCCGTCGATGGCTTTACCGGCCGCGTGGAAGTGGAATGACCGCACAATTCAAGTCACGCTCGCGGCAATCCGGCCTTTCCTACGTCGAGGTGCTGATCGCAGTTATTGTGATTGCAGCGACAGTCGTTCCCGCCGCTAACTCCATACATGGCGCTATGAACGGCGCAACAGCCGATACCGAAGCAACGTCGCATCATTACCGCGTGCGCGGCCGCCTCGAAGAGCTCCTCGCCGAACCATTCTCAAACTTGTCCGCTCAGGCTGCGGGCGTCGCGACACCCAGCAGCTATTCCGACACGGCCGGCACGCCGGCGCGGCGTCTCGTTTATATCAGTCCCTATGATGGTGACAACGCGGACGGCGATAACGATCCGTTCACCGATACCGATGCCGACCTTCTTTGGCTGCGTGTCGAAATCGAAGGCACCGTGAGCGCGTTACAGGCCCTGAAGACAAGATGATGGAGCCGCGCAAATTTTCCGCAGGTTTCACGTTGATAGAGCTTATTGTGTCTATCGCCATCGCATCGTTATTGCTGGTTGGCTTGCAGCAAATATTGGGCACCAGCCTGTTGGCGGCAAATTCAGTGACTGAACGCACGGATCTTGCGCGCGAAGCGCGGTTCGCAATGGCTCGCATGGTCGATGCGGTCCGAGCCGCCGATAAACTGCTTCTGCCACTTCCTGATAACCCGAAAACGAACTGGGACGAACATATCCGTATCGAGACGATACCGGCGTCCGCTCCGCAGGGCTCGAGCACACGCGCTTCGGCTGTGTTGGCCGTCACGATCAGTCGCACGCAAGATCTCGACCTCAATGGCATTTTTGACGCCGACAACGACGGCGATGGGCTTTTTGACGAAGACCCAAGCGACGATGTCACCAATGATAATGTATCCGGCATCATCGGAATTGACGACGACGGCGACGGCAACATTGACGAAGATGTCAATAACGATGACGACGAGGACGGCGTCGCCGACGAGGATGGTTGGAATGGTATTGATGATGATGGGGATGGCTTAAGCGACGAAGACCCGACAGCAGATATGACCGGTGACTCCTTGTCCGGCATTGGCGGTTTCGACGATGACGGCGACGGCAACATTGACGAAGGCGACAAAAACGACGATGACGAAGATGGCGTTGTCGACGAGGACTGGATCGACCCCGTGGTCTTTTACCTCAACGACGACATTCTCGTCGAGCGTCGTGCGGTTCCCTGGGATAAGGATTTCGGCTCCAAGACGAATGGCACGGACTTTGTCGAATCCGGCATCGCCGACAATGTTTCATTACTTCGCATCGAACGCGTACCCACCGGCATCGGCCAGCAGCTCGTCGACATTACGCTCGAGCTCACCGGCGACGATGGAGAAACCCTCAGTCTGAACACGCGCGTGCGCCTCGGCGGTGCACTATGAAAGAATGGGGACATTCTGCTTTAAGCACGAGTAGCAGCCCTGCGGCCGTGAACTTCCGGCATGTCCGCTTAAAGCAGAATGTCCCCATTTTCCCAAATAGGCAACAGGGTTTCCTGCTCGTCGCCGTCGTTGTCATTCTCGCCATCCTGGCCTCTGTCGCGATGCTGCTATCGACCAGTGCGAGCATGGACAACGCGGTGCTTGCCCGGCATGTGGACACGGCGGAACTCGACTACACGGCCGAAGCTGCGCTGGAGCATGCCGAATGGAAACTGGCGCAGAACTCCAGCTGCTCCGCGTTCGACGGTCTGCCGTCAACACCCTTCGGCGCTCACAGCTACGCCGCCACGGTCGCGCCGACTTTTGGCTCGCCGGTAACGCTCTCGGCCACAGCAACGCATTCGAGCGGTGCCACACGGACGCTGCAGAAATCCGGCGTGAAAACCTACCAAGCAGATACAGTGCTAACGCTGCAACCGGATGCTGTAGCAGGCAAAGACACGCACGTTTATCAATGGAAATCGGCATGGAATTACGGCACCGCTACCGCGCTCAGAGTCGAAAACAGTATTGTTGGAGATTGGTCCAATGCGCTCCTCGAGTTCGACGTGAGTGCTATCCCGGCAACTGCGAAAATCATTAGCGCAACACTTGTTCTGAATCAGTCTTCGCCATCAATCACTGGCGGCGATTTTTCCGTACACCGGGTTACCAGCCCATGGGTTGAAGGCACCATGTCGGGCGGCAATGGATCGCCGAACTGGACAACCCGGGATACGAGCGTGGCCTGGGCGACACCGGGTGGTGACTACGACCCGGTGCCGGTTGCGACAATCAATATTCCGACCGGTCTTCAGCCTCATCAATGGGACGTCGCGGCACTCGTGCAAAGCTGGGTTTCCGGCGAAAGCGATAACAATGGTATGGCAATTGTGCCTGCCAGCTTTGGCAGTGACGCTTTTTTTCACAGCAGCGATGGCAGCGACCCCGCCCTGCATCCGAAATTGACGATAACCTACGCCTGCGACTGCGGCATTGGCGGGACGACGCAAGTCGCAACTCTGCAGCCCGGCGGCGGATTCGGTAAGGATGCCGAACTGGTTTCAGGCCAAGAAAGAAACTACGGTGGCAAAGTCTCAATGGCCTTGCAAGACGTCGGCGGGGATCGTCCGATAATCGAGTTCGACCTATCGTGGCTTCCGCCGGGCGCATTAGTGCAGTCGGCGCAGCTTGCGCTTTTCAGCAGCACCGCGACTTCGGAAGGCACTGCAGAAGTTCATCGAATTACAACGCCCTGGATAGAGGGTACCTGCAGCGACCCGTCTTGCACACCTGACGGCGCAACCTGGAATACCGCAGACAGTACGGTGCCGTGGATTACACCGGGAGGCGATTACGACACGTCGAGCGTCGCCAGCGCAGCCATTCCGAAAGACCCCACCTGGGTTACCTGGGATGTGACATCGCTGGTAAGCGATTGGGTAAACGGCACGCACCCGAACTACGGCATGCTTTTGCGCCCATCTGGCGGTGTTGACGCGAAGCTTGCAAGTAGTGACGATAAAGATTCCACCCTGCGTCCGAAACTGACCGTTTCTTTGTCCTGCCCGTGCGGAATGACGTGTACGATTCCGTCCGGTAGCAATCCCGGCGCCGGCACCGAGCTGCTGTTTGTTGTCGGAGACCCGGCAAATCTGACCATACAACAACAGAACAAGAAGGCTTTGATTGAGGCCTGGGGTTATTCCGTGACGACGATTGCGACCGGCGAAACGCAAGCAGCGTTTGACGCTGCCGCAGCCGCCGTCGATGTCGTCTACATCCCGGAACTCGGCACCACGCCGATGAACGAACTCGGCGACAAGGCCAATGGGCTGCCCAAAGGTGTCATTACGGAGGAAGCTCGCCGCACGATCCAGCTTGGCAGCTTTGCATTATTGCCGTTTGTAAATGCCGACTCGGTCAATATCGTCGACAACACCCATTTCATCACCGAAACCTTGCCAGTTGGTCCGGTGCTCCTGTCAACAGCCGTACAGTCTATGTGGGTACTGAAACCGACTCTCGCGCTCGACCTTCACGTACTTGGGCAGCTAAATGGAACAGAGCCGGGCCTGGCCTACGTAGATATCGGTGAACGACTAAGCGACGGCAGTTCCGCTCCCGGTCGCCGAGTCAAATTACCCTGGGGCGCATACGATTTTGATGTATCTCTTTTAACCGACGATGCAAAAACAATAATGCAGCGCGCGATTCAATGGGCCGCTGCGACCAGCATCGCTCCGAAGAAAGTACTGTTCGTCGTTGGCAGCGTCGGCGGTCCAGGCATGACCACCGAGGAAGTAGAACATCAGGCTTTGCTTGAATCCTGGGGTTACGTCGTTCAAATCATTGACGATGGCGCGCCGCAAGCGGACTTCGACGCAGCGGTTGCCGGCAACGACGTGGTTTTTATGACCAACGACATTACGGCGAATAATGTTGGTTCGAAGCTTGTCAACGCACCCATCGGAGTGGTTACCTCGGAGAATAATCTCTCTGACGAATTCGGCATGGCATCGGCCATAGCTTGGGAAAGCGGTACGGTCGTAGAGATCAATGACAACTCGCACTATGTAACTTCCCCGTTTTCGAACGGCCTGCTAACGATACTGTCCACCAACGAATCACTGGCTTATGTAACCGGCACGCTCTCGACGGATCTCTCAAAGCTCGCCAGCTCCTCATCCGGCTTTGGCGTTGTGGCCCTCGAAAAAGGAGCATCAATGTATGGCGGTGGCGCAACGGCGGGACGGCGCATCCAGTTGCCCTGGGGCGGCAACGGATTCTCGCCGAGCAGCCTTAATACTGATGGACTTACGATTCTGCAACGGTCATTGGAGTGGGGCGCCGCAGTCGGCGCGTCTTGTAACGCTGATTACACGCCAGATTCCGAGGCTGGGCAGTTCGACTCTGGAGTGTTCAGTACTGGCGATACATCCGGCATTGCCCGGCTGCCCGAGGGAACGTCATTCAATGGCATGCCGACACCCGCTGGCGGAGGTTGGCTACTGGTAGATTACGTTGATAAAACTTTTTACATGACGGATCAAGCAGGTACATTGTTAACTTCTGTCGCAACACCGACAGGCGGTCCTACTGGCGTTGGTTTTGTTCAGTCGGGGCCTTGGGCCGGACACCTGGTGCAAAGCCATGACAAAGTGCCCGAGCGTATATCATTCGTCGATCTCAATGGCATCGAGCAAGGCAGCTTCTCTGTTCTTGGCATCAGCAATAAAGACACCTCTGGCGTTGATTATATTGGTACGACCGCTACCGGATCATACGAGGGCGGCATAATTTTTGCCGACAGAATAGACAAAGAGATCATCGTTACGGATCAGGCCGGCAACATCCTGCTGACGATTCTGGCGGGCAACGCACCATTTAACGCTGCAAATATCGAGGACGTTATCCATCTGCCCGGAACCGACAAGTACATGTTTCTGGATGCAAATCGTCAAGTCTACATCGGGGACTTCGACGGGAATCTAATCAGGCAATATGACGTAACGACTTTTGGGATCACAAACTCGGCGGCCCTCGCGGTTAATCCCGACACGTGTGAACACGTAATCGGGGATGCGACGCGCAAACAGATCTCCTATCTGGATGCATCGGGTGGCGGTGGCGGTGGCGGCGGACCGCCCGACGTATTCGGTTTCGACACAATATTTGTCTCTGAAGAGAAGAACATCGGACTACTACAAATTGGCACCCAGGCAACGCTGCCTCAGGATGGCACGGTCACAAGCATTACCGCCTATGTGGGCGGTGCTGTCGGCAAGAATGTCCGATATGCAATTTATACGGATGACGCAGGCGAGCCCGGCACGCTGGTCGCCGAAACAGCGAATGCAACGGCAATTAGAGACATGTCCTGGATGACGATTGACCTGCCCGCGACACCGTTGACCGCCGGTACTTATTGGCTGGCGCTGTCTTTTGAAGACAACAAGCAGAAATATCGCTACGAAATTGGCGGACAAACCCGCCATATGAGCAATCCCGCAACAAACAACGGCTTTGTCGCGAATTGGGGCAGCTCTGTCTTCAGTGGCTCGCGCAAAATCTCCATTTATGCCACCTACACTCCGTGATGGCGCGTACAGATTTGCCGCTGAGGGCAGAAAGTCCTCATTTCACAGAAATCGACTAAAAATTAAAAGTTTGGCCGTTTCTGCCGCTTGAGTAAGGGATAGCTATCACTGTTTAGCGGGGCGCTGTCTTGGCAATTTCGACCTATTTGGCGGACGTGTGGTCTGCGACCGAATTCTGCGATCCGGAGCTTTCCGGCTACCTAGAATCGAGGTTGGCGAACCCGGCGCGCTGCAGGTCGAATCTTCCAATATTCTGACGCAGACGAGCATGTCGTGGGTCACTGGCGATGTTCCGGCGACGGCGTTGACCGCGGGAACGTACTGGTTAGCCCTGTCGTTCGATGACAACCTTCAGCAATACACCTATCAATATGGTGGGCAGACTCGCTATTCAAACAACCGGGCCACGCAATCAGGCTTCACACCCAGCTGGGGCTCGTCAACGTCCAGCTGCGCGCGCGAAATATCGATCTACGCAACTTACGCTCCCTAATGGCGATATCCCGGTTTTATCCAGATCGGCAAAAAGCCGAATACCCCCAGTTTCCCCGCTGGTTGCGCCTGGCGCCAAGCAGGTCACAAATTTCGAACGGAATCCTCAAGATTTAGCCGATCTTGCCGTTTAACTGGCTGATAGCTATCAATTTTGGGCGAGACTGAACCTTGGCGATAACCTCCTATCTGGCCGACATGTGGTCTGCGACCGAGTTCGGCGACCACGCGCTCTCCCGCTATGCCGAGGAGCGAATGCGCGCGGATACGCGGCTCGGCGTGCAGACCGTGGCCGCGTTCGCACTGGCCATGCAGTTGTGCATCGCGCTGGTCGCAACTGCGCAGAATCTGCCCGTCAACTATGTCTATACGAACTTGTTATTCGGGCTGCTCTCGCTGCACGTGATGATATCCGCACGCTTCGTCGACGATGTGCGGTCGCTGCAGGCGCTCGGTATCGCGTTTCTCGTCATCGGCGCAATGACGATCACCTTTCTTGCACATCGCTCCGGAGATCTGAACATCGGCATGATGGCAACCATCGTCATGCTGATCGTTGCGATCCCGCTGGTTCCGTGGGCGCTGCGCGAGGCCACGATAGTTATCGCTCTTACGTACCTATTGCTGACCGCATCTCTCGCGATTGTGCCGGGCCGTTTTGAGACACAATCTTTGTGGATTCTGCAATTGCTGGTACTCGGTGCGGCCGCCGTCGTCATTGTCGTCACCGCACGCAATACCTTCGTAAGGAAAAACGATATCCGTGCTCGATTCGAACTCGAAAAAGCGCACCGCGAGATGAAACTCGTTTCGATGCGCGACCCGCTGACCGGCGCCTGGAACCGGCGATTTATCGCGGAGCGGTTTCCGGACATTGCCAAAGACTGTCTCGCGAAGAACCGGGCACTGCAGCTGGCCGTGCTCGATATTGATGATTTCAAAGGCATCAACGACCGTTTCGGTCACCATAGCGGCGATGTAATCCTGGTCTCCGTCGCGAAGACGTTCATGCGCCATGTTGGCGACGATGGCTACTTCGTGCGCATGGGAGGCGACGAATTCCAGATCATTTACTTCGGCGATGGTCTCGATACGCTCGTCGAAAACGCTGTCGCCGAATTGCAGTCAGCACCGGTATCGCCCGAGATTAGCGCCGAGTGCCGCGTCTCTCTGAGCGCAGGCATCGTCCGGGCCGAGAATTACCATGCCGGTAGCCTCGAAGAACTCTACAAGTCCGCAGACCGCGCCCTGTATCGTGCGAAACACGATCGACCGGCAGTTGACGACGTTGGTGCAAACCTGCTGGTCAAGACCGGCACGTGGCGACTGTGAACGTACTCGCCCGGACAAGCGCGCTGCTTTCGGCAAGGCGGTCCAGCAAAACAATCGGCCCCATCGGTGTCGATTTTTCACTGGACTTCGTTCATCTCGTACAGCTTGAAAAGCCAGCGGGAAAACCGCCATCGGTCCGCGCCCGCTGTTCGCTGCCGTTCGGTTGTCCCCGGACCGAGATTCTGGGTAGTGCCCATCAATTTCGCACGTTGATCCGACGCGCGCTCGATACCGGTCCGTTCCACGGTCGCAGGGCGGTCGTTGCGATCCCATCCGGAATGTTTCGCACCGTGTCCGTCAACTACAAATCCGGCAACAGCGCGGCCGCAGATGGTGCCGCCGTGTTGAACGTCATGAAGAACCGGCTCGACGGTGATCTCGGCGACTACGTGCTGGATTTTCTGCCGGTCAGTAGTGTTTCCAAGAACGACGAGCGGCTGGCAATGGTCGCCGTTAGCGAGAAGCCGGTCATCGTCAATTTTCTCGAACTGCTGCGCAAGGCTGGCCTGGACGTAACCGCGCTCGAAATTGGCCCGGTTGCGATCAGCCGGCTCGTCGGCAAGATGTCTCAGCAGTGCGGTAACGACAACGTCCTCGTCATCAATTCTGGACGTCGTGCGAGTTACCTCACGCTGATTTCCGGCACGGATCTGCTCTTCGACCAGGAGGTGTCCTTCGGCGAGAACGGATTGATTCAGCAGGCAGCGGAGGCGCTCGACATGCCGGAGAACATGATCCGCGACCACCTGCAGCGCTCGGGCGTCGCATCGGTGGCTTCCGGGCAATCAGACCTCGGCGACACGATGACGGAAATTCTCAAGCCGCGATTCCTGAAGCTCGTCGATGAAATAAAGCGCGTCTGCATGTATGCGGCGGCCGAGACCCGCGGTGGCGCGGTGTCACAGGTCTACCTGCTGGGCAGCGTCGCTCGCTGGCCTGGGTCGGAGTCATTGCTTGCGTCGCTAACCGGTCTCGACGTCGCAAAAGTCCCGGATCCGCTGGCGTTGTTCCCGGCACCGGGCAACGACGGGGAGCCCCAGACAGAGTCAGCGGCACCGGAAATCGCCGTCGCAACCGGCGCGTCACTGCGGGGAGTTATGGGCGATGAATGAAATCGACCTGATACCTCGGGATTATCGTAACTGGCTCGGCCAGAAACGCGTCTTGCGAAATGGAGTGATCCTGTTCGTGGCCATCAATGCGTTGGTCCTCGCCGGTGGCGCGTGGCTTTCACATTCAGTTGCCAAAGGTAAGGCGCTGGCGACCCAGCTTCAGGCCGACAATGCGATTACCCAGCAGCAACAGCTACAGCTGCAGCAGATGAAAGACCAGCAATCGACCTATGAGCAGCAACTCGCTTTATTACAGGGCCTGCGGGCGGGAGCAGCGATTGAAGATATCTTCACGCTTATCGATCGTTCGCTCGTTGCCGACAGGTTGTGGTTCCTCGATTGGGGGTTTCGGCGCGCCGGCATCATCGTGGACGGGCAGCGACGCACCTATGAAACGGGTTACTTCATCATCGTCGGCGAAACCAATGACGCCGCCAAAAAACAAAACCTGGAAGTAGAAACACGGATGACCATTCACGGGCAGGCAACCGATCACCAGGCGTTGTCGAGTTTTGTTCGTGCGCTTTTTGAACAACCGGATGTCCGAGACGTCAATGTGCAGCGCACGTCCTCGATCAACCTGGGGGCCCGACGCGCAGTCGAGTTCAACATAACGGTAATCCTGCACAGCGAGTATCGGGGCGCGTGATGAACGATTTGTTGGCGAAAATCAGCTTGCGCGAGCTGCTCCTGCTGATGATCGGCGTCGGGAGCATTGTCACTTCCGTGCTGTTTCTGTCGCTTGTATTGCCGCAACTAAAGGCGTTACTCGCCGTTAACGAGACGATCTCGATACTCGCCGAAGCAACCGTCGACGGCGATGTGCTTGGCAACCGCCTCAACAAACGCCGGGCAACCATCGACGACATGCGTTACCGGCTGCACGGCGATATGGCCGATCTTCCGGCCAAGCAGGTCGAGGCGTTCATCATCGGTCGGCTGCAGAAACTTTCCTGGAGCAACCAGGTGGAACTCGTCAGCGTCGAGCCAACCGTCGGGGAGAGAGTGGACGTCTTCCAGGAGACGCTGTTCAATGTCCGCCTCGTCGGGCGCTATCTCGACCTGTATCGATGGTTGTGGGAAGCGCGAACAGAACTCGGGTTCGTGGTCGTCAAGCAATTCGACCTGAGTCGCGCTAACAACGAAGACAACGATCCGTTACTGGTCGCCAACCTGAGCCTTGCTTCCTACAGGCCGATCGAATGAACGCCTTCATCGCCATAATTATTATTATGCTCGGCTGGGTCGCCGAGCAGGCTCATGCCGCGGAGCCGACGCCGCTCAATAGCAACCCTTTCAATCGGCCATCATCCCTTGCCGTTGCCGGCAATTCCTCCGTCGGTATTGCCGAAGGCACCATCGAGCGGTTGATTCAGTTGCGCTCGACGATGGTGGGCGCAAACACGATGCTGGCTGATGTCGGAGGGCGAATTCTTCGTCCCGGCGACGTTATCGATGATGTCAAGCTCCTGCGTGTATTTGAGGACCGCGCGACGTTCAGCATCAACGGCAACATCGTAACTGTAATGGTCAAACCACTACTGGATGAAAGTGATGACTAGACAACCGAAAACCGGGACGGTCGTTCTCGCGATACTCGGCCTGATGCTTGGCTGTCAGCTTGCGCATGCTGAAAACCCTGAGCATCGCATCAGCATGACGATGAAAGACGCCGAACTCTCGGATGTCATGGACATGATTTCCAGGGAAAGGCGCATCAACATTTTCGTCTCGACACGCAATGTGAATAGGGTGTCGTTCAGCCTATACGACATGGCAGTTCCAGATGCCATTCGCTCGATTGCGAACGCTGCCGGCCTGGCCGTCGAGTACTACGACGGCAACTATTACATTGTCGATCGTAACCAGGCGGGAAAGTACGCGCCAGATGCGTTAACGCAAGTCCGGAGCTTTGAACTCGAGTACGTCGAGGTCAACGACGTCCAGACGTTGCTAATGCCGTACCTCTCCGAATACGGAGAGATCACGGCCCTGCGCGACCGAAACATGTTTCTCGTCCAGGACACGCCGGAATTCCTGCAACGTATCGGCGTGCTTGTACAGAAGATTGACCAGGCACCTCAGCAAATTCTGATCGAGGCAAAGATCCTCGAGGTCACCTTAACCGATGAAGATTCGTACGGCCTCGACTGGAGCAAGTTTTTCGACAGTGACGGCGGCAGCGGCAGTTTCGGCACACAAAGTCTGAGTGACTCGCAGAGTGCGGGGCTGTTCTTCGACTACGCGTCGCCGGACATAACCGCAACGCTCAATGCCCTCACGTCTCAGGGCCGGGTCCGCACCTTGTCGACGCCGAAGCTGCTGGCGATCGAAAACGTCGAATCGTCCGTAATCATCGGCGATCGCAGAGGCTACCCCGTAACGACTACGATCAACCAGGTAACCACGGAGAGCATCGAGTTTCTCGAGTCGGGCGTCATACTGCGTGTTACCCCGTCGGTTGATGCCGATGGCCAGGTGACGCTAGATATACACCCGGAGGTCAGTACCGGCATCATCGACCCGGTATCCGGTATCCCCTCTCAAACCACGACAGAGGTAACCACCCGCATGATCGTTCCTGACGGCAACACGGTGTTCGTTGGCGGCCTCATCAAGCATCGCATCGACGAAAGCAAGCGCGGCGTGCCGATCGTCGGCCGGATCCCGGTCATCGGCCGCCTGTTCTCGAATCGCCAGAAGACACTGACGAACACGGAAACCATCGTCCTGATCACGCCGAAGATCGTTGCCGCACCGGTGGACCTCGCCGCCGAAGATGCGACCGACATTATAGACGACCTGGAGAACCGCCAGACGCGCGACAAGGAGCTGTTGGATGCGGAGATGGACCAGTTCTTCGGCTCCGGCCTTTAACTGCCGCCACCGGGCCCGCGAAGCTGTAGCAACCGGGTAACGACTCGCGATAAGCTTCGCGCCCATGACCTACTGCCTCGCAGCCTGCGTCGACGCAGGCCTCGTCTTTGTCTCCGACTCCCGCACCAATGCCGGCATCGACCAGCTTGGCGTGCACAGCAAGATGCACTCGTTTATGGACCTCGAGGGGCGGTTCTTCACGCTGCTCAGTGCCGGCAATCTTGCGACGACGCAGGCCGTCGTCGCCCAGCTCAAGCGCGACATCCGGGAAGGCGCTGAAACGAGTCTCGCCACCGTTACCCGGATGCGCGACGCAGCCGATTACATCGGCGTTATCAATCGCAAGATGGTCGAGAAGTACAGCAACGACGACGCCGAAGAAGGCTTCAACCCCAGTGCCGACTTTATCTTCGGCGGGCAGATCGGCGATACTCGCCACGCACTGTTTCACATCTACCCGCAGGGCAACTACATCTCGCCGACGCCACTGGTGCCGTTCCTGCAGATCGGCGAGCTGAAGTACGGCCGCCCGATACTCGACCGCATCGTGCAGATGCGTTCGAGCCTCGAAACCATCGCGCTGTGCGGCCTCGTGTCGATGGACTCGACGATGCGCAGCAACGCGAGCGTCGGTCCGCCGATCGAACTGATGATCTACCGCGCGTCGACGTCGGCGCCGCCGGTACATATCGTCTACGGTGAGGATCACCCCTACCTGCGCACGATCCGTGAGTCCTGGGCCGTCAACCTGCGGCGCGCGTTCGACGACCTGCCGCCGCTGTCGCTGCCGGAGGGCAGCGTCCGGCTCGTCGATTCGTAGGAGTAAAAAGTAAAGGGGTCGAACCGATTTACTTAACGAGTGCAGACGGGCGTCGACCCTAATGTACGTGTCAAGTAAATCGGTTCGACCCCTTTATTTAGGATGTGTAGCGGGAGACTGCGCTGTGCACGAACTCGATTTTTTTGACAACCGCGTCGGTCAGCACGAAGGGATAGGCATCGGGCAGGCCGAGTGAGCGCATGATCTCGTTCAGCGACAGCGCAAGCTCGATGAATCGTTCAGACCAGTTGTTGCCGTCCGGCAGCAGTCCGTTGTCGACGGCCACCTGCAGTACCGACCGAATGTGCAGGTAGTGCGCCCAGCACTCCGCCCAGTCCTCGGTCGGGTGCGCGCTGGCGTAGGCCGAAATGTAGTTGCTGGTCCAGTCAGCGGCCGGGCCCTGCTGGTAATAACGTGCAAG
>JBFIQH010000023.1:0-23533 GCA_041609735.1 Woeseiaceae bacterium
ACCCATCGCCATCCGAGCGTATTGCTCGCGGGATCGCCGTCGAGAAGATTGCGATAGAAAAAATCGGCGCCCAGCTGCCACGGCAGCTGCAGCGTGAAAACCCAGATACTCGCAAACCACATGCGTGCGTGGTTGTGCAGATAGCCGGTTTGCGCGAGTTCGACAGCCCAGCTGTCGAAACAGTCGATTCCGGTACGGCCCGCGATCGCCGATTCGTAACGCTCAGAGAGTTCAGCGTCGGACGCCATATCGCTGACGAGCTGCGCCAGGTCGCGCCGGTACAGCGCCCAGACGGAAGGTCGGTGTTCCAGCCAGCCCTTGAAGTAGGCGCGCCAGAAGATTTCGTCGACGAACTTGGCCGCATCTTCGCGATCGTGCTGTTGCATGACTGCTGCCAGCACTTCTTCTTCCAGCACCAGGCGGTGTCGGATGTAGGGAGACAGCATTGAAACATTGTTGCGGTTTCCCGGCCCAAAATCGAAATTCCGGGCTTTCGCATACGCGCGCCCGGCTCTCGGGACAAAACTGTCGAGCCGGCGGAGGCCGGCGACACGCGTCGGTTCGAGGCTCGCAGTGATGTGTGGCCCGGAGCGCGACATCAATGGCGGATGACGCGAATCCGTTGCGGTTCAGCATCGGTTTTTACACGCGCACGCTGCAGCATTCGCTCTCTCTCTCGCTGGATGTAAGAAAGGGCCCCAGCGGCCATGACGATCAGCAGTACCATTTCCATGTCGTTCTCCGTGTCGTTGGTGCTCTCTCCCGGTGAAAAGAAACGCGGCCGGCGGGGGACCGGCCGCGCAGGTTCAGCGGCTTGGGAGTCGGGGGAGAGGAGCAGGCCGCTGTCCGGCGTTATAGATTCGTAAGCCGGAATCGATAGGCTACCAGCGCACCTGAATTTGTCAATCTTTTGTCTATGTTCTACATAGACATTATTGTAACTAACTGTGACAAGATCAGACGTCGATGCCCTCGGCGACGGCGACCTTGTTCAGCGCAGTCTCGATCAGTGTCCGCGCGCGGGCCGTCGTGTGATGCAGGTAACGATGCAGCGCCTCGTCGTCGTCGTTTCGATTGGCGCATGCTGCGCTGTAGATCTCGAACGCACTGAGGTCCCGTACCAGCTGCGCCAGGTGTTGCGGACATTCACAGTCGACGGCCGATGACGTCCCTGCGAGCACGGCAAGCTGTTGCTGGCTGTATCGTCGCGGCGGAACCTCGCCGTCCACGGACCATGCCGTCGGTTCGTCGTCGATTTCCGCTTGGCGGGTTTGCACGTCATCGCGCGCTCCTGGCATGTAAGACCGCGTGATCGCTGCATGCACGTCGTCCGTCGATACCGGCGAGCGCAGCACGACAAAGCTCGCATCGCGGAGCCGATTGACGTCCTGCCGGCGCCCGAATCCGTAGACGATTACGGCCCGCTGCGTGCCGCCGGAGGACAGTATTTCGCGCACCCGATCGAGCGTGTCGGCGTTGAGTATTGCCGTCTCAGCGACCAGCACGTCCACGGGTTCACGGCGCAGATCGGCGATCAGCCGCTCGCGGTCGTTGTCCGACACGACGATTTTCACGGAGCCGGCACCTGCGCCGACCGGCAGCTGGCTGGACAAAAAGTCGCCGAGGACCGCGGCACGAACCTCGGCCGGCGCAGTTGCCGGTGACGCCGCGGACAGGTCTCGCGACAGTGCGCGCAACTCGTCAATGGAATTGCCGGCGATCTGGCTGATCGCGATGCCGTGATCGGTCAGGGTTTTCAGGAGCCCCAGTTTTTCGACGTCGACACTCGAGTAAACCCTGCGGCCGCTCGCCGACCGTGCGGCAACGACTGCGCCGTAACGCCGCTCCCAGACGCGTATCGTATGGTCCGTCAGTCCGGTCAGCTTCGCGACGGCGCCGATGCCGTAGCCTGTATCGGTCGTTGATGTTTTTCGTGCCATTGTTTTGGTCCGCGGTTTCGTGATTTGCCGGCAGCTGCCGGATGTATAGCCTTAAGTATAATGTCAATAATATTCTTAGACAATTTATAGACATCATCGCGGTTAATCGCGGTCCGATGGGCGTCGTGGAGTACACTGGCCGCACGCGCATCGGCAATCGAGCGGGGGAGGCCCGATTGGACCTGCAGCAAAAAAACCAGAACCGCGTCTTCGATTACAAGGCACTGCGCTTGTTGATCGGCATCATCGCGCTGTCGCTGCCGTATGTCGTTATCCTCGTTTCGCATGATGCGCTGACGTCGATCAGCGGCTCGTACTACACGCACGCACGCGACGAGTTTGTCGGCATGCTGTTTGTCGTCGGTGCCTTCCTGGTTGCCTATAACGGGCACACGGTACTCCAGGGCATTGCAAGCCGCGTGGCCGCGCTGGCGACGTTCATGATCGCCCTCTTCCCGACGTCCTGCGATGGCTGCCCCGGCAACCTGGACTCGGCGATTCATGCCGGCTCTGCGGCCACCTTGTTTTCGATCCTCGCGTATTTCTGCCTCGGCCCCTTTCGCTACAACACCAGGAACCAGTCCGGCAGCCGCGGCCGCCGCGACATCGTCTACGTGACCTGTGGCTGGGCGATGATCCTGTCGATTGCCGCCGTGGTCGTCGGCAAGCTGTTCCTGCCCGCCGAAACCGTCAGCAGCCTGCGACTCGTCTACTGGGCCGAACTCGTTGCGCTGAACGCATTCGGTATCGCCTGGATTGTTGCCGGCAAGGTCATACCCGGGCTCGTCGAAAAAGACGAGGCCCTTATCTATTTTGGTCGCGACTGAGGCACGCTGCGGCAAGCATCGAGTCCCCGGTCCGATAGATCGCACAAAAAAAGGCCCTCGAGTCCGAGGGCCTTTCCCGGTATTGCATGGCGATGCCAAACGCCTATCGGCTGGCGTAAACCGCGTCGCTCTGGGTCGTGTCAATGTCGAAACGATCGAGCGTCATTACCTTGGTCCACGCATCGACGAAGTCGTTGACGAACTTTTCTTCGCCACCGTTCTCCGCGTAAACCTCGGCGATGGCGCGCAGCTCGGCATGTGAACCGAACACCAGATCGACCGGCGTTGCCGTCCACCTGAGCTCGCCGCTGGCACGATCGCGTCCTTCGTAGATACCGGCCTCCTTCGCCGACTTCGTCCACGCCGTCGACATGCCGAGCAGGTTGACGAAGAAGTCGTTGCTCAGTGCACCCGGCTGGTCCGTGAAGACGCCGTGGTCGGCACCGCCGGTGTTCGCGTCGAGAACACGCATGCCGCCGACCAGCGCCGTCATTTCCGGTGCCGTCAGCGTCAGCAGGTCGGCTTTCTCGACGAGCATTTCCGCCGGCGACGCGATGTTGGCTTCGCCGTAATAGTTGCGGAATCCGTCGGCCGTCGGCCTCAGGACCGCGAATGACGCGATGTCGGTCTGCGCCTGGCTCGCGTCGGTGCGGCCCGGCACGAACGGCACCGTGATGTCATGGCCGGCCTCCTTCGCCGCCTTCTCAATCGCGGCGGCACCGCCGAGCACGATCAGGTCCGCCAGCGACACTTTCTTTCCGCCCTTCTGCGTACGGCTGAAGTCGTTCTGGATGCGCTCCAGGCGCTTCAGGACCTTCGCGAGTTCGTCCGGATTATTGACGTCCCAGTCGCTTTGCGGCGCGAGACGTACGCGGGCGCCATTCGCGCCGCCGCGCATGTCGGTGCCGCGGTACGTCGATGCGGATGCCCACGCCGTGCGCACCAGCTCCGGTACCGTCAGGCCCGAGTCGAGGATCTTCGCTTTCAGGTGTGCGATATCACGGGCGTCGATCAGCGCGTGATTGACCGCCGGTACCGGGTCCTGCCACAGCAGCTCTTCGTCCGGCAGGTCCACGACGACGTAGCGGGCGCGCGGCCCCATGTCGCGGTGCGTCAGTTTGAACCAGGCTTTTGCGAACGCCTTTTCGAACTCGTCTGGGTTCTCCTGGAAGCGCTTCGCGATCTTGCGATACTCCGGATCGAACTTCAGCGACAGGTCGGTCGTGAACATGATCGGCGCATGCCGCTTCGTCGGGTCGTGCGCGTCCGGAACGAGGTTCTTCGCCGCATCCGTGTCCGGCACCCATTGCGTGGCGCCTGCGGGGCTCTTCGTCTGCACCCAGTTGAAGTTGAACAGGTTGTCGAGGTACTGGTTCGTCCAGGCGACCGGGTTTGCCGACCACGCGCCTTCGAGGCCGCTCGTGATCGTGTCGGCGCCGTTGCCGCTGCCGCACTCGTTGTCCCAGCCGAAGCCCTGCCGGTCGACACTCTCGGCCGCCGGCTCGGGGCCTACGCAGTCGTCGGGCTTGGCCGCACCGTGCGCCTTGCCGAACGTGTGACCGCCGGCGATCAGTGCGACCGTTTCCTCGTCGTTCATCGCCATGCGGCCGAAGGTTTCGCGGATGTCCTTTGCCGCCAGCAGCGGGTCCGGGTTGCCGTTCGGGCCTTCCGGGTTCACGTAGATCCGGCCCATCTGCACGGCCGCGAGCGGTTTCTTGAGCTCGCGGTCGCCGCTGTAACGCTCGTCGGCGAGCCACGCTTTTTCCGGGCCCCAATACACGAGATCGGCTTCCCAGTCATCCTCGCGACCGCCGGCAAATCCGTAAGTCTCAAAGCCCATGTTTTCCAGCGAGACGTTGCCGGCAAGCACCATCAGGTCCGCCCACGACAGCGCGCGGCCGTACTTCTGCTTGACCGGCCACAGCAGCCGGCGTGCCTTGTCGAGGTTGGCATTGTCCGGCCAGCTGTTCAGCGGCTCGAAGCGCTGCTGGCCGCCACCTGCGCCGCCGCGACCATCAGCCACACGGTAGGTACCGGCACTGTGCCAGGCCATGCGAATGAAAAACGGACCGTAGTTGCCGTAGTCGGCCGGCCACCAGTCCTGCGAGGTCGTCAACACGGCGTCGATGTCTTTCTTGACGGCATCGATATCGAGGCTTGCAAACGCCTCGGCGTAGTCGAAGTCGGCACCCATCGGGTTCGACTCGATGCCGTGGTCGCGAAGCGGGCTGAGGTCGAGATTTTCGGGCCACCAGAACTGGTTGGATTTCGGCTCGCCGCCCGCGGTGGCCGGGCTCGATATCACCAGTGGCGATATCACGACCGCGAGCGCGGTCGCTAACACTGTCATTGCTTGTCGCATTGGAATTTTTCCTTCGAGTGAGAAATTCAGCCCCCCGCTCTCAGTCTAGACTGATTCCAGACGATTTTGTATGGTCGAACCTGCACAAATTTATGGGTTAATTCGTTTGTACTGTACGAGAAAATCGATGAGTGGTTCAGCGCAGCCGGCGCACCGAAAGCAGCCTCGGGCCCAAACGGCTCGCCGACAGGACCTCCACGTGGCAGCCGTTCCAGGTAAGCGTTTCGCCCTGCTGCGGCACGCGGTCGAGCAGTGCCATGGCGAGGCCACCGAGCGTCGTGACGTCGGTACCTGAAGGCTCATCAAGATCGAGGCGACGGCACAACTTGCGCAACTCGATCGATGCCATCGCATGAAACGACCCGTCGTCCTGCCGCCACAGGTCCTCGAGCAGTTCGTCACTCTCGTCGATGATGTCGCCGACGATTTCCTCGAGCACGTCCTCGAGCGTGACAATGCCCTGCACGTCACCGTACTCGTCGACGACGATGGCCATGTGCTTGCGGACCTTTTTGAACGTCCGCAGCAGCGAATTCAGCGGCACCGTCTCGGGCACGACGAGAGGATCGCTTACCAGGGCCTGCCAGTCGATTGCGGCGTCCGGCGCGGATTGCAGCTGCAGCAAAAGTTCCTTGGCCAGCACGACACCGGTGACCTGGTCGAGATGACGTGTCGGCGATACCGGGAACCGGCTATGGCGCGATTCGTCGAGAATCCGGATAACCTCGTCGCGCGTAAAGCTTGTCGACAGAAACACGACCTGTTGCCGCGGTAGCATGACGTCGGACGCGCTGCGCTTGTGAAGCGCAGATGCGCCGGTGATGATGTCGGCCGTCTGCGCGCCGATGACGCCCTCGGTTCGGCCCAGTGAAGCCAGCAGGCGAATCTCTTCCCCCGACGTCACCGGTGCGACTTTGCCGCCGCGCAGCCAGCGCGATACCGCGCCGGTCATCATGACCAGCGGCCGCAAGCCAACGCTCAGCGCCTGGATGCCATAGGCGGCCGGTGTTGCAAGCACCCTGGCGTAGCTGACACCGATCGTCTTCGGAATGATCTCGGTCAGCAGCAGCACCGCGATCGTGAAAACAATCGTGAATACCCACAGCGTTTCGGCACTGAACGCATCGGCGTAGCTGGCGCCGGCAACGGCGGTGCCTATCGTATGCGCCATCGTGTTCGTGATCAGGATCGCGGCGATCGGGATGTCGATGTGGCGCTTGAACCATTTCAACAGCCTGCCGGAGCGCTTCTGCTTGCGCACGAGCGACTCGACTTCCGCGTGGGTAATCGACAGCAGCACGGACTCGAAAATCGAGCAGAGAAACGACACGACCAGCGCCACGGATACGGCGACGACGAAAACAAGCATGGCTAACTCCAGCTGGCGGGGCGGCGACATCCGCCGCATCGATCAACCCGCAGGATTCGGAACCTGGTGCAGATCGTAAAACATCGGCAGCACAATCGAAAAACCGATCCACATGATGACCGCGAGCGGCACGCCGACCCTGACGAAGTCGGTGAACTTGTAGCCGCCGGCACTCATGATCAGCAGGTTGGTCTGGTAACCGAATGGCGTAATGAAACTCATGTTCGCGCCGAACAGGACGGCAAGCACGAAAGGCACCGGGTTGACGCCGAGCTGTTCTGCCGCGGCAATGGCGATCGGTGTGCCGATGACCGCGGCTGCATTGTTCGACACGATGTTCGTCAGCACCGCCATCGTCAGGAGGAAGGCACTGAGAATCGCCGGTGGCGGCAATGCCGACGCAGCGCCAACAAAACCCGCCGCCAGGAATTCCGCCATGCCGGTGCCGACGAGTGCCTTGCCGAGGGCGAGACTGGCCACGATGATCATGATGACCGGCGTCGGCAGTGCACGTGCTGCCTCCTGCCAGGCGAGACAGCGCGTTGCGAGCATCAGGCCGACGCCGATCAGCGCACTGAGGGCAATCGGCATGATGCCGAGGGCAGCCGTCGACACGACGAACGCGAAGACGGCGAGCGCACGCCTGGCATGATGTGCTCGCGGCAAATCGGTACTGCCGTCGAGCACCAGCGCGTCACCATTGGCCTTCAGCTTGTCGATCGATGACCGGTTGCCCTGCACCAGCAGCACGTCGCCCGCGCGTAGCCGGATCGTGTTCAGGTCGCCGGTTTCGCGGGTGCCGGCCCGCGCGCGTGCGCGGTGAATTGCCAGCGGCAGCAATCCATAGCTTTCGACGACACGAGCTTCTGCCAGCGTTCTAAGATGCAACGGCGAGCCGCCAGTGACGACCAGCTCTGCGAGTTGCTGCCCCTCCGCGGTCAGCCGGGTTTCGTCGATGATGGGATTTTCCGCGTCCGACGTGCCGTACAGCGTCGCATCGATCATGGATTCGAAACCTTTCAGGTTGTCCGGCGAATCTCTGAGGTACAGCCGGTCGCCAGCCTGCAGCCTGACGGTCGGCAGTTTCGCGAGGTACAGGTTGTCGCCGCGGCGGATCCTCTCGACGCGCATATTGCCGCCGGTTTTTGCAAGCACCTCGGACAGTGACTTGCCGTCGGCGAAGCCGCCTTCCTTGACCTGAAGGTGTGCATGAAATACACGCGGCCGTGTATCCGCCATCGGCAGCTCGCGCGTCGGCAGCATGCGCGGCGCAATCAGCCAGACGAACGCGAGGCCGCACCCGCCCACGATCAGCACCGGTGCGACGAAATCGAACATGCCGAACTTCGGCACACCGAGATCCTCGGCGATGCCGACAACCAGCAGGTTCGTCGACGTGCCGATCGTCGTGGACATGCCACCGATGATTGTCGCGAGCCCCATTGGCAACATGACACCGGATACCGGCGTCTTCGCGCGCAGCGAAATACCGACGAGAATAGGGATCATCAGCACGACGATGGGCGTGTCGTTGATAAACGCGCTCAGCAAAGCGACCGCAAGCAGCATGATCAGCAATGCCAGCAGCGGCTGCGTCGACCAGGTATCGCTGATCAACGTCGCAACCGGCTGCAGCGCGCCGGTCGTTTCCAGTCCCTTGCCGATGATGATCAGCGCGCAGACGGCGATCAGCGCCTCGTTGCCGAAGCCCGCGAAAAAATCCGGGGGACCGAGTGAGATACCGCCGGACTCGTACGGAAAGAAATAAAAGCCGGCCGACAGCACGATCACGACCAGCAGGCTGGACGACTCCAGCGGAATTCGCTCGCGCGTGAACAGGATCAACGCCGCGACGATCAACAGCAGCACCGCGATTCCGTGTGGATCTGGCGTCGACACCAGCAATGGATCCCCTCCCCTGTGCCCTTCAGGAAAACGACTGTCACCCGACGTGCAGGAAATTCTATAAGAACCGGGAATCGCCGGTCAGAAAAGCGGTCACGCCTGATTTCGGGGACGGTTTCGCAGCCTGGTTATGTAATAAGAATCATTTGCAATTGCGAATGACTCGCATTACGATCTATGACTCGCTAATCGTTGGAGTTACGCCCTCAATGAACGCCGTCAGATGCTGCGCCGTTGCAGCCTTCGCTTTCGCGACCCTTCCCGCGCTGGCCGAGACCCCCGATATCGACGAAATCTGGGCCATCGTGCAGCAGCAGCAGCAGGAGATCGAGCAGCTGAAAATGCAGCTGGCCGAAGCGGACCGGCAGATCGCCGCCGCCGATCAGCGCATCGAGGCGACCGGCGATTATCTCGAAACGGTGGCGATGCCGGCGTCCGAGCCGCGCACGAAAATCGGCGGTTACGGCGAACTGCACTACAACAATCTCGACGCCGACGACAGCGCCAACGATGTCGACGAAATCGACTTTCATCGATTCGTACTGTTTTTCAATCACGAGTTTTCCGACCGCGTGAACTTCTTCTCGGAACTCGAGCTCGAACACTCGCTGGCCGGCGACGGCGCGCCCGGTGAAGTCGAACTCGAGCAGGCGTACGTCGACTTCGCACTGACCGACACGCTGTCGGCGAAGGCCGGCCTGTTTCTGCTGCCGATCGGCATGCTGAACGAGACCCATGAGCCGCCGACCTTCTACGGTGTCGAGCGCAATGATGTCGAAAACATCATCGTGCCGACGACCTGGTGGGAAGCCGGCGCCGCGCTGAACGGGCATTTTGCGAACGGCCTAAGCTGGGATGCAGCACTGCACTCGGGCCTCGCGATACCGACGTCCGGCAGCAGCGCGTTCCGGGTGCGCAGCGGCCGCCAGAAAGTTGCTGAAGCACTCGCCAGCGACCCGGCCTACACGGTGCGCCTGCGTTATAGCGGCGTTCCGGGCCTCGACCTCGGCGCAAGCTTTCAGTACCAGAGCGATGCCAGCCAGGTCGCCGGCGACGGGCTGGATGCCGGCAAGCTATTTGCCGTCAATGCGACGTACTCGATCGGCGACTTCACGATGAAAGGCATGTACGCAAGCTGGGACTTCGAAGGCGCCGCCGTTGAAGCCGCGGGCGCCGACTCGCAGTCCGGCTGGTACTTCGAGCCGAGCTACCGCTTTTACACGGACCGAAGCAGCTGGGGCATCTACGCCCGGCACGAAACTATCGACGGCGCTCGCCTGCAGGACCGCTTCGACGAAGTGGAGTTCGGCGTCAATTACTGGCCGATCCAGGATGTCGTTATCAAGGTCGACTATCGCCAGCGGGATCACGATCTTGCGAGCGAGGCAGGCAGGGATTTCGACGGCTTCGATCTCGGCATCGGGTATCAATTCTGATCACGAGGTTGCGTGCGTAAACGATTGAACACGATGTCCCGCTACCTGACTCTGTCCGCGCTGTTACTGGCGCTGACCACTGCCGCTGCGGCGCCGATCGGCGAGTACCAGACGCGCGCGGAATTCCTGCAATCCGCGCTCGGCTCCGCACAACCTCCGAGCGCGACCATCTGGCTCGACGACCAGACGCGCCCGCGCATCGCCGACATTCTCGGGCGATCGCCTGATATGCTTCGCGTTCGTTACTGGCATGAAGGCGCAAGAACGGCATGGATCATCGACGAGATCGGCAAGGAAAAACCGATCACCTTCGGCATTGTCGTCGCAAACGGGGAAATACACGCGCTGCACGTCCTGCAGTTCCGGGAAAGCCGAGGCTGGGAAATTCGCTATCCGTTTTTTACGGAGCAGTTCGCCAACGTGCGCCTGAGCGGCTCCAACTCGCTCGATCGTCGCATCGATTCCATCAGTGGTGCGACGTTATCCGTCAATGCGGCAACCAAGGTCGCACGCCTGGCCTTGCTGCTCGATGAACATGCGCGACGTACAAATACCGCGATCGCCGACACGCCTTAGGCACTGGGCGAATCGGACGCACCGGTTCGTCGCACTGACCGCGGTTGCCTTCCTGGTCATTGTTACGCTGACGGGGCTCGTGCTGAACCACGCCGACACGCTGGGCATGTCGTCGCGCGGCGCGGCTTTCCTCGCATCCGCCTACGGCATCGACGCGCCGCCGGTCGATGCCGCGTTCGAGGCCGGCGACATCGTGTTCGCGACAGCGGCCAATACGCTGTATGCGAATGGCGAAGGGCTGGTGCCGGTCTCGGGGCCGATCCGTGGCGCCGTGCCTGACGGTAGCGGCGATATCATTGTTGCGACTCCCCAGGAACTGATACTGACGACCGGCACGGCAGCCCTGATCGAGCGTGCAGGGGTCGATCCCGGCATGCCGATCCTGCGCGCAGGAACGCTGGCCGATCGTGTCGTCGTCGCCACGGACGAGCGATACTATTTCGTCGATCCGGCCACGCTGAGCCTGACTGCAGAAAGCCGGAGCAACCCGGCCGACGTTGCCTGGGCGCGGCCGGTTACGCTTGCAGCGGAGCAGCAGCGCAGCATCGCGACACAGGCACTCGGCGAAGTGCTGCACTGGGAGCGCGTACTGACCGACCTCCACAGCGGACGCATTCTGCCCGTCGTCGGGCGCTACATCGTCGACCTCGCGGCCTTGTGCCTGCTCTACCTTTCGGTGACCGGATTCCTTATCTGGATGCGAACGCGCAAGCTGGTGTAGTCAGATGCCGCCGTGGCTGGGTGTCATGCCACTCGAACGCGGCCGGCTCGCTGACGGACGACGTCAGTTCGACAGAACGCTGACATCCGCGAAAACGACGTAGATCGTAACGACAATTCCAATGAGGACGAAACCGGCCAGTCGCGCATGACGCCACGGCGTCATGTCGACGGCATTGGTACCCTGCGACATTCCGGTGACCTCGCGCGGATACAGCTCGCCAATGACCAGCATCGTAATGACCAGGTAAGCGAAAACGAGCCCCAGGAAATGAAATTCGTGCATTGACGCGACGATGATGGCGAGCGGCGGAATGAAGTAGCCGCAGGCGATGATGACGAATCCCGCGACGAGCGAGATTTTCGCGGCCATCGGCGGGACTCGTCGCGTCAACATGCCGACGAGCACGACCGCGAGGATCGGAATGAAATAGATGCCGTTCATCTTCTGCAGGTAGCTGAAAATACTTTCCTGCCCGTCGAGCAGCGGCGCCAGCGTCATCGCGATGACGGCCATGATCCAGCCGAAGACCTTGCTCGAGCGAACGACCTGTTGCTGGTCCGCTTCCGGCCGGAACACGGACCTGTACAGACCGAGGCTGAACAACGTGCAGGTGCTGTTGAGCGCGGAATTGAAGCTCGACAGTATCGCGCCCATCATCACGGCGGCGAAAAAGCCCGCGAACGCGGTCGGCAACACGTGATTGACGAGGGCGCCATACGCATGGTCCGCGCGCATGTCCTGGCCGGCGAACAGCGCGAACGCGATCATGCCGGGAATGACGAGGTAGATCGGCCCGAGCAGTTTCAGCAGCCCGGTCATCAGCACGCCTTTCTGCCCTTCGGCGAGGGATTTCGCGCCGAAGGTGCGCTGGATGATTTGCTGGTTGGTCGTCCAGTAAAAAAGGTTCAGCAACAGTATGCCCGAAAACACGGTGCCGAACGGCACCGAGCTGTCCTTGCCGCCGATCGAGTTGAAGCGACCGGGATTGCGCTCGACCAGCACGTCGATGCCCTCGCCAAGGCTGCCACCGCCCAGCGCCTTGAGCCCGAACCAGGCGATCATGAATCCGCCGACCAGCAGGCCGACACCGTTCAGGACATCCGACACGGCGACCGTCCGCAAGCCGCCGAACAGCGCGTACATCGAGCCGATCAGGCCAACCGCCCAGACGATCGCCCATAGCGTCTGCGTATGCGATTCAAGCCCGAGCAAACCCTGCACGTCGAGAATCCCGATAAGACCGGTCGCGCCGGTATACAGGATGATCGGTAAAAGGATGACGGCATAGGCTACGAGAAAGACGATATTCGTGATGACCTGTGTTTGGTGGTCGAAGCGGATCTCGAGGTATTCGGGGACCGTGGTGACGCCGAACTTCAGGAACCGCGGCAGGAAAAACAGCGCCATGAAGACGAGCGCGATTACCGCAACCACCTCCCACACCATGACCGCGAAGCCGTTGGAAAATGCAGCGCCGTTCAGCCCGACCATCTGCTCGGTGGACAGGTTGGTCAACAGCAAGGATCCGGCAACCAGCGGCCAGGTCAGGCTGCGGCCGCCGAGGAAGAACCCATCGGACGTCGCGTGATCGTCCTTGCGCGTCAGCCAGTAGGTCAGCACCGCGACGAGGACGGTGAAGAAGACGAATGAGATCAGGATCACATGCAGTCCCTCGGCGCCGATCAAGGCGATTAATAGCTCAGATGTCGACGAATACCGCTTCTACGAAAGCAACAATCAATTGTCCGCGCGCTTCGAGAAAATACCATCGACGTTCGCTCAAGACATACGCATTCCGCGAATGCATCGTTCAAAAACTTGCTCGGAACTGCCGGACCTGCGCTATTCGAATTCGACCAGCAGATCCTTCGCATCGAACTGGTCGCCGATTTTCGCGAGTATGCGCTTGATCGTAGCATCCCGTTCGGCCGTGATCGATGTCTCCATCTTCATTGCTTCCATCGTCAGCAACGTGTCGCCCCGCTTGACCTGCTGGCCCACCTCGACAGAGATCGTCGAAACGACGCCGGGCATGGGCGCACCGACATGATCGGGATTGGTACTGTCGGCTTGTTCGTTCGCGCGGTGCGCCGACTGCGAACGGCGATCCTCGACGATGACCGAGCTGGGCTGGCCGTTGATCGCAAAAAAGACGCGCCGGTAGCCGCGATCGTCCGTCTCGCCGCTCGTCAGGTAATGAATAACGACCTCGCGCCCGTCGTCCATCGTCGTGACGAGTTCTTCTTCGGGCTGCATACCGTAGAAATACACGTGCGTCGGCAATACGCCGACATTGCCGTATTTGTCGCGATGGTGGCGAAACTCGGTGAAGACCTTTGGGTACATCAGGTAGGACGCGAGGTCGTAGTCGCTGATCGGATGCTCGTGGCCTTTCGCCAGCTTGCGGCGCTCGCTGTCGAGATCCACGGGCTCCAGCAATGAACCAGGACGCACCGTGATCGGCTTGCGCGACTTCAGCACTTTCTGCTGCAGCGCCTCTGGAAATCCGCCCGGCGGCTGGCCGAGTTCGCCGGCGAACAGCGACACGACGGACTCCGGGAAGGTAATGTCGGTGTCGGGATCCAGTACGTCCTCGATGCTGGTATCCGACGTCACCATCATCAACGCCATGTCGCCGACGACTTTCGATGACGGCGTGACTTTGACGATGTCGCCAAACGCCATGTTGACGTCCGCGTAGGCACGCGCCACCTCGTGCCAGCGACCGGCAAGCCCGAGCGAAGCGGCCTGCTCCTTCAAGTTCGTGAACTGTCCGCCCGGCATCTCGTGGAGGTAGACTTCCGATGCCCCCGAACGGATATCCGGCTCGAACGCCGCATACTGCTCCCGGACCTCTTCCCAGTAATCGCTGATCGTCCTGATACTCGCAAGGTCGAGGCCGGGATCCTGTTCGCCGTTCTTCAGCGCCGCGACGATCGACCCCAGGCAGGGCTGCGACGTCAGCCCACTCATCGAGTCCATGGCTGCGTCGAACGCGTCGACGCCTTCGTCGACGGCCGCGAGCACCGTCGCGGCAGCTGCACCGCTGGTATCGTGGGTGTGAAAGTGAATCGGCAGCCCGACTTCCTGCTTCAGTGCGCGAATCAGCACGCGCGCGGCAGCCGGTTTCAACAGCCCGGCCATGTCCTTGATGCCGAGGATGTGCGCGCCGGCGGATTCCAGTTCTTTTGCAAGCTCGACGTAATAACGCAGGTCGTACTTCGGGCGCATCGGATCGAGGATGTCGCCGGTGTAACAAATTGCCGCTTCAGCGATCTTGCCGGTCTCGCGCACGGCGTCGATCGCGATGCGCATGTTTTCGACCCAGTTGAGGCAGTCGAAGATGCGGAACACATCGACGCCCGCGTCTGCCGATTGCTGCACGAAAAAACGCACGACGTTGTCCGGGTAATTCGTGTAGCCGACGCCGTTCGACGCGCGTAACAGCATCTGCTGCATCAGGTTCGGCATTGCGGCCGAGAGGTCCGCGAGGCGCTGCCACGGATCCTCGTTCAGGAATCGCATCGAGACATCGAATGTCGCGCCGCCCCAGGACTCGACCGAGAACAGCTGCGGCAGCATCTGCGCGTAATGCGGTGCAATGCGCAGCATGTCGATCGAGCGCATGCGCGTCGCCATCAGCGACTGGTGTGCGTCGCGAAACGTCGTGTCGGTAATTAGCGGCACTTTGCTGGATCGCATGAACTCGGCGACCGCTTCCGGCCCGTCCGATTCGAGTATCTGCCGCATGCCGTTGGCCGGGGTGCGCTGTTCGAGCGGCGGCGCCGACGGCTGCCGCAACAACCTCGGCTGGTTGCGGCCCGCGACCTGGGTGTTGCCGTTGACGATGACGTCGGCAATGAACTGCAGCAGCTGCGCACCGTGGCTGCTGTCGGGCGCCAGCTCTAGCAGCTCGGGTGACTCGTCGACGAAGCGGGTGTTGTAGTCGCCGTTCTTGAATCGCGCATCGGAGATCAGCGCGCTGAGAAAAGCAAGATTCGTTTCCACGCCGCGAACGCGGAACTCGCTGAGGCCGCGCAGCATGCGATCGGTCGCTTCGGCTTCCGACATGCCGAGCGCCGTGATCTTGACGAGCAGGCTGTCGTAGTAGCGGCCGATGACGGCACCCGAGTAGGCCGTGCCGGCATCGAGGCGAATGCCGGGCCCCGCCGGGCTGCGATAGGCAACGATGTGGCCGTAGTCGGGAATGAAGCTGTTGCGCGGATCCTCGGTCGTCACGCGGCACTGGATCGCCGCGCCGCGCATCCTGATGTCGTCCTGTGCGGGAATGCCGGACGATTCGACGTCACCGATCTTCGCGCCCGCCGCGATACGGATTTGCGACTTGACGAGGTCGAGCCCGGTGATCTGCTCGGTGACCGTGTGTTCGACCTGGATGCGCGGGTTCACCTCGATGAAATAGAACTCACCGCTATCCACGTCCTGCAGGAACTCGACGGTACCCGCGTTGCAGTACTGCACGGATTGCGCGAGGCGCACGGCCGCCGACGTGATTTCCTCGCGCTGTGCCGCCGACAGGTACGGCGCCGGCGCGCGCTCGACGATTTTCTGGTGCCGCCGCTGCACCGTGCAGTCGCGCTCGAACAGGTGCACGACCTGGCCATGCGCATCGCCGATGATCTGCACTTCGACGTGGCGGGCATTCTGCACCAGCTTCTCGAGGTAGACCTCGTCATTGCCGAATGCGGACTTCGCCTCACGGCGCGCCGCGGCGACCTGGTCGAGCAGCCCGGCCTCGGACTCGATGACGCGCATGCCGCGGCCGCCGCCGCCCCAGCTCGCCTTCAGCATGACCGGAAAGCCGACCTCGTTGGCGAGCCTTACTATTTCTGCCCCGTCGTGGGGCAGCGGGTCAGTCGCGGGCATGACGGGCACGTCGGCTTCGATCGCCAGCGCGCGTGCCTGCACCTTGTTGCCGAGGCGCCGCATCGTCTCGGGCGTCGGACCAATAAACGTAATGCCCGAATCGGCGCACCGTTGCGCGAAGTCCGGATTCTCGGACAGGAAACCGTAGCCGGGATGGATCGCATCCGCGCCGGACTGCTTCGCGATGCGAAGGATGTCCTCCATGTCGAGGTACGCTGCGAGCGGTCCTTTGCCCTCGCCGACCTGGTAGGACTCACGCGTGCTGAAACGATGCAGCGTCAGGCGATCCTCGGCCGAGTAAATGCCGACGGAAGGAATGTGCAGCTCACGCGCCGCGCGAAACACGCGGATCGCGATCTCGCTGCGATTGGCGACGAGAATCTTGTTGAACATCGGTATTGAACGAGAGTTTGCAGGTATCGCGAAGCGCCAGGCGCCGCGGCTCTTGGTTACAGAGTGCCACACTCTTCGACGGACTCAACAGTTACGTTTGAGAGGGTCTGGTGCGCGACGCGTTGCCTTGCGTGCGTGTGCGATGCACCAGGACGAGCAGACGGAGCCAGCAGGAACTTCGCTAGCTGAATAGCCGCTTGAAACGCCCGAATCCTGACCGCTGCGATATATCGATGCCGTGCTCGGCCAGGGACTCGCGGTCGTCCTGCAGGAAATCCGACAGCTGCGCTGCAAGCCCGGAAAGATGGCTGGCGTAGTTTTTCCAGCGCATCCTGGAGCTTTGGTAGACGGGCTGGCGCACCTGCCACAGGCTTGCCGTCTTCACAACCCGTTCCTTCTTGTAGGTCGCGAGCCCGTCTCCGCGCCATTCGAGCCCGCAATGCTCGATCATTCTCTTGCCGACGATTTCCGGTTCGTCGACCAGCTGCTCGTACTGTATGGGCAATACCTGGCCCGCGGGCAGCACGCTGGTCCAATAGTCCATGACTTCGCGATGAAAGCAATAAACGTCGCCGGTCAGTTCAAGGTCGTACGTCCACGGCACCAAATCAAAATTCTGGAAATGGCAGGACAGGCAGACATCGAGCGGGTGCCGCATCGCAAAAATGATCCTGGCCTTCGGGAACAGGATCGCAATCAGCCACAGGAAGTAGAAATTGCCCGGCAGCTTGTCGACGACGCGATCTGCGGTCGGCCCGGCTTGCTGCAGAATGTCGAGATACTCGTCGGCATAGCGTTCGATATTGCGGCGCGTCAGGTTGTTTTTCAGCGTCGCTATGAAGTTCCGGCTTGCCGCCGGCACGCCCAGCGCCTTTGCAATTCTCGGAATCTCCGGGAGCTCACCGGCACCGGCCGCGTTCTCACAACTCGCGATCATTCGTTCCATCAGCGTCGTGCCAGAGCGCGGCATGCCAACGATGAATACCGGTGTTTCCGATGAATTGCCCAGTTTCTGATAATCGCGCAGCTTGTCGGCTGTGAAAAATTTCCTGAGCCGCGCAAAGTTCTTGCGTTCCGGCCCGAGATCGTATTCCCTTTTTTTCAGCAAATTCGCTTGCCGGTAGTGATCAAAAGCTCGGTCCCATTCCTGGCAGTCGTCGTGCATTTTGCCGAGTGCGAAATGCAGGCAAATGCGATCGCGCGCCGGCATCCCCCGCTGCAATTCGGCTTCAGCCCCGTCGATAAATTTCTTGTCCGAGGGAGAGAACTTTTTCAGGCGCGCGAGGTGATCGTAGGCGTCTCCGCACTGGCGGTGAGTTCGAATGATTTTTTCGAAATGACGTACGGCGTCTTCCACCCGTCCGAGCTGCGCCAGGACGATTCCGTAGGTGTACTGCGCGTTCAGGTTCCCGGGGCCGAGTTTGAGTGCCTTCCCGGCCTGTTTCAGCGCCTCATCGTGCTCATCGAATTCGATCAGCGTTTGCGCGAGATTCATCCGTATTTCGCCGCTGCTCGGCTTGAGCTCTGCTGCCTTTTCCAGCAATTCACGTGCTCTCGAAAAATCGCCGCGACGCAAGTGAATAGCACCCAGGCCATTCAGAACAAGGTATTGATTCGGGTCAACAGCCAATGCACGTTCGAAGATTTGCTTTGCCTCATCGACGCGTTGCTGCTCGTGCAGAGCGATACCCAGCTTACAAAGGCAGAGAGCATTATCGGGATCGCTCTCGAGCGCTGCCTCGAGGTGGCCAATGGCCTGGAAGTGGTTGTCCAGCACCATGGCGAGATCTGCAAGCGCAACATTCACGGCCGGTTCGAGGCCGGACATAGTGGCGATCTTTTCATAAGTCAGCACCGCGTTGACGCGTCTTCCGGCACTCGCCTCGCGGGAGGCGCCGGCGAGCTCGGCGAGCAGCGCCCTGGAGGATCCTGCGCTCATGCTTGGTCGGCAACCGGCAGATTGCGTCGACGACCCATCACGCGCTGCGAATAATGATGGTTTCGACGAGCTTGGTCGTAACGGCGTCATCGTAGCCGAGCTCGAGCAGCCGGTCACTGAATGCCTTTTGCAGACGCGCGCGGCCATAGATGCCGAGGGAGTATGTCGAAATGAACTCTTTGATCTGGCCTATCAGAGCATGCATACGTTGCTCTATCTTGCGCTGCTTTTTCTTGTTTTTTTTCGCAACGCCATTGAAATAGTCGAGTGCAGTATCCGGCTGCACGTGACTGAAAAGATCGTCGGCCAGTGCAATTGCGAACGCGTCAATCCTCGCGTTGTTCTTCCAGAAAAACAGATTCATTTGCCGCCCAAGACTCGATAGCCAAAACGCACCCGGCCCAGATTGTAAGGTATTTGCTTTCGGCGTGCGCCAACGCGTCGCTGCTTATCGCTTGGTGAATGTACCGCAGCAAAAGGTCATCGGCCTGTACAGCGTTGCCCTGGGCCGGCCGCGCAACAGATCGTAAAGCCATACAAGCCGCGGCTGACGCCATGGCAGCGGCGCCGCCTGCGTATCCGCAACCCAGCCTGTGGTAACGATGTCATTGTCCGCCGGTAGCGCGCCGAAGTCGATGTCCGGCCAGTCCGACGCGATCGCGAATCGTCGCCCGAGATGTGCTGCAAGTTTCGCGACGTGGCGGACGTGCATCGGGCTTCTTTTGTCGAATGAAATATCAAACGTACAGACGAACAAGCCGCCCGGCTTCAGCACGCGGCAGACCTCGTCGACGACCTTTTGGGGGTGGCGCGTGTGCTCGATGACGGACACGCTGTAGACGATGTCGATCGAGTTATCCTCCTGCCGCAGACGCTCCAGGTCTTCGATGCGAAAACCCGGTTTTACGCCGAGCATGTGCGCTGCTTCCGCGAGCGCTTCGCCCGCCGTCGGATCGGTGTCATAGCAGTCGATGTCGAGGCCGGGATGGGCCTGCAGCAGGTAAAACGGGAAGAACGTGAACCCGGAACCGGCATCGACGACCTTCAGCGGCGCTGGCCGGGTCTCTGCCCAACTCGTTACACGCTGCGCGACATAGACGTATTCCCAACGACGGCTCCACTGCAGGAACGGGTCTCTGACCCACTTGCTGCCATACCTGCGCATGGACTGACTGTCCGACCGGCAGCGCGACTCGAATTCGCGGGAGTACCGCAATAGCGCCTCGAAGGCCGGCTCCGATTCGAGTCGCCCGTATTCGGTTTGTAAAGGAATACCGCTTTTCAGCATAGCTGCTTCCGTCTAGCTGGGTGTCCGGGCCGCGCGCCGTGTCTCGCCGACGAGTAATAGCACGGCATTGATGCCGTCGAACAGGACGATCCATGCACGCAATGCAATCGCCGCAATCAATACCTCGCGGACCGGCAGAAATGGCGCGAGCACCGCGACCGTCGCTGCTTCGCGGACGCCGAGGCCACCCGGCGCGAATACGGCCAGGAAACCGACGACGAAACCGGTCGTGTTGGCGAGCACTATCGCTGCGAACGTCCGGGCGCTGGCGACCGCATCGAACAGCGAAAAGTAGATGAGCCCGAGGATGAAGCCGCTGATCAGCCACAGCACGGCGTAGGCGACGCTGAACTGCAACAGACGCGCAGGCCGGAAGCCGGCGCTGGCCGGCAGCTCTGCATCGCCGTCATCGCGTCGCAGCCAACGGGTCACGGCCGGAATATTCCATGACACGACGACCACGCCGGCGATGACCAGAATCCCGAGCAGCGCGATGTACAGCCTGTAGCCGGGAAATACGATAAACGCAGCGGCGACGACCACCAGGCCACCACCCGCCAGCACGAGAATCTGCTCGATAACGCTGCTCATGATCGACAGGTGTGTCGGCACGGCATCGCGTCGCAGCTGCCCTACTCTCGCGACGAAGCCCCACACCTTGCCCGGAATGTACTTGCCGACGGCAACGGCCGACATTTGCAGGTAAGCATCGACGAAGCCTGGCCGCCGGGACGCCAGCATGGCGACCATTCTTCGCCATACCTCCGCCGACAACATCAGGTAGGCGACGTGCAGCAGCGTAATAGCCGGGATTACCCACCAGGCCAGCGACCTGAGCCTCAGCGTCTCGAAGGATTCGACGGGCAGCGCGGCAACGATAAAGATCAACGCGACCAGGGCCAGCAACACGAGGCCGATCGAATACAGTGGGGTGAGTCGGCTGACGCGGGCCGCAGTCACGATGTCCCCTCTGCGCCGGCGGCTTTGGTCGCAGTGATGAACAGCCGGCTGCGAAATACCCGGCCGACGTACGGTATCCCCAGCAGCACGCTGTCGACAAGACGCAGCGGCTGGCGGTAGTGCGCCAACCCCTCGATTCGCAGCTGATCGAATCCGGCCTGTCGCAGCAGCTCCCGGTAGTGCTTTTCATTGCGCACCGCGATGTGGCCGTCGAGCTGGCGAAGAATGCCCTTGTCTTTCAACGTCTCCAGCCAATACGCGAGGTTCGGCGTGTGTACGACCAGCTGACCACCGGGTTTCAATAGCTGGTGGGCTGCCCGCAGCACATCGGCAAGTACCTGGTCATCGATGTGTTCGGTGACGTCGAGAAGCAGGACGTAATCGAAACTCGCGACGCGCCCTGGCTGGCGCACGAAATCCTGCGCACTGACCTGCTCGAACGAAATATGGGCATGGCCGCTTTCGTCCCTGATCCGCTGTGCTGCTCTGATCGCGGCGGCCGCCGTATCGATACCGATGCCTGAGCCGATGTCGGGCGCGATTGCGGCGAGGAAATGGCCCGCCGCACAACCGATCTCGCACACTTTATCGCCGCGGCCAAAGTCGAGCAGCCGCCTCAGTATGTCGATCCTGTCCGAATCCACCGGCAGGTTCAGGTAGTACTGGTCGTCGTAGACGTCACCGTCGTTGCTCATTGCCGTGCTCACGCGCCCGTCCGCCGAAATACGAGCATCTCGCTATTGGCCACGCGGCGCTCCCGGGAACGCAGGCGCCGGTCGTAGCGGCGCAGCGCCATGGCCAGCCGGTGGGCAAGCCGGTCCGACAAGCGAACGACGACGCCGACCAGCTTGAATACCGACGCTGCAACATAGTCGACCAGCCGGTTACCCGACAGCGGCGGCACCAGGTAATGAAACAGCAGCTCGGCATCGGCGAGCTCGAGCGTGTTGCGATTGAACGTTGCGAGGTAGGCATCCCTGTCCCTGTAGACCACGTGTTTCGACAACTGGTAACCACCGGGAAACAACTGGTCCATCACGATCACGCGGCTGCCCGGCGCCGTCAACCTGCCGATGTGCCTGACCGCATTCGAAAACCGTTCATCGTCGACAATGTGGTAGAAAACGTCGAACACCGTGACGACGTCGAAGGTCGCTAAACGGTCCAGCGCAGGGATCTCGGACTGCGTAATGTCCGCTTGCAGAAATTCGTAGTCCGGATATGCGGCGGACAGGTGCTCGATCGTGGCGGATGAAATATCGACGCCGAGGTAGTCACGCACGCCGCGCGCGGCCCAGAAGCCGGTGTAGAAGCCGCTGCCGCAGCCGATGTCCAGCACACGCAAATCCTCGACGGGCTTGCTCGTGTGACGCTCCAGCATGTCATTCAGGACCTCGAGGCGCCGCTCGTAAATATGGCCGTTGTAAACCTGGCCCATGGAGCGATGGCCGACGATACCCAGATCGGAGCCCGAAATGACACGTTTGCGCCAGTACTCACCTGCGTCGAACGCGCCATTGTCGCCGTCAGCCATGCACAGTCCCGCTGGAATCAATCAGTGCGCAGTGTAGCAGAGTGCGGGACGGCCAAAACTTGTCGCGGATCACTTAAGCCGCAATCGTGTCCGCGGGAATTGCCTGTTGATGTTTCGCTAGCAGCAGCGAGTTGAAACCGTTCGCAGCCCTGTCGCGATGAGAAACCGGCAATTGTGATAATTTGTCGAAATGAGGGAGATTCTGGGAATCGATGTCGGCGGCACCGGCATCAAGGCGGCGCTCGTCGACGTCGAGTCGGGTGCCTTGCGAAGCGAGAGGCACAGAATCGAAACACCCCGCCCCGCCACGCCGGACGCGATGGCCCGCGGAATGCAACAACTGCTCAGTGAGTTCGACTACGACGGCCCGGTCGGTTGCTGTTTTCCGACCATTGTCGTCGATGGCCGCGCAAGGTCGATCAGCAACCTACATCCGTCATGGCTCGACGTAGCGATCGATGAGACGTTCACGCGTGCAACAAGATTGCCGTTTACCGTGATCAACGATGCGGACGCTGCCGCTGTCGCTGAAATGCGGCTCGGCGCCGGCAGGCGACTTGGCGGCATGGTTCTGACGATCACGATCGGTACCGGCCTCGGCAGCGGCATGTTCTACAACGGTGAACTGATACCGAATCTCGAACTCGGACACATGGCCGGAAAGGACGGTGAACCGTTCGAAGCGTATGCGAGCAAGCGCGCGCGCATCAACGAAGAACTATCCTGGCTCGAATGGGGCGCACGATTCGATGCTTTCCTGACCCGCGCCGCCCGGGTCTGTTCTCCGGATCACTTCATTATCGGCGGCGGCAGCAGCAAGAAGTTCGATCGGTTTCGCGACGCGCTGACGGTGTCGACACCGGTTTACGTGGCGAAATTTCTGAATAACGCTGGCATCATCGGCGCAGCGGTCGCCGCATTGCCCGGCGTCGGCGACGCGCCGGCTCGGTGACAGAAACAAGCGGTTCGAGTCAATCGATTCAAAAGCCGGCAACACCCGTCGGCCAGGCCGGGCTGTCGCCCTCCTGCTGCCCGTGTTCATTCACCCAGGCGATGGCCTCCCCCATGACGTCGAGGCCCCGGCGCAGCACGGACTCGTCCATGTTCAGTGCCGGGTACATGCGGATCGCGTCGGCGCGATCGCAGATTGCCCAGACGCCGTTGTCGAGCATGCGGCTGCGCACCGAACGCGCGAACCACCAGTCCTCGGCGCCGGATTCCGGGCTGCGGAAGCCGACGCCCATCAGCAGACCGTTGCCGCGCACCTCGCTGACGATGTCGTAGTCGGTCCAGTCGCGCATGCACTCCGCCGCGATGTCGCCGAGCCGGGCCGCATGCTCGACGATGCCGGCGCGCTCGTAGATCTCCAGCGTTTTCAAACCGGCTGCGCAGC
>JBFIQH010000024.1:0-22297 GCA_041609735.1 Woeseiaceae bacterium
ATTCTACATTGACGGGCTTTGGACCGATACTGCAAACTGCCGTCAGCCTTGGGATTTTGCCGTTGAATGAGCCCGCAAAAAAAGATTTCAGCTCGGTAGAGTCGCGCCGCAGCACTGCATCGAAGCGCCGTATGTCCGCCGGGCGCAAGCTCTACTATGCGCTCGGCCTGCCGGTGCTGCGCGGAATACTTCGACTGCTGACGGCAACCTATCGCTACCAGCCGGTCGCCGGTGAGGCCTTCATCGAACCGTTCATCGGCAGCGACAAGGTGTGCGCGCCGTGCTATTGGCACCAGGTCCACGTTCCCTGTTCGACGCAGATGCGGGCCTGGATTCGGCGCGGCTTCAAGGCCTGTTTCCTCGTCTCCGGCTCCGTCGACGGCGAGGTACCGGCGAGAATCGCCCGTTCCTGGGGCGCCGAAGTGATCCGCGGCTCGGCGAACCAGAGCGGTGCGCTGGCGCTCAGGGACATGCAGGGGATGATGAAGAATGGCTATTCGATCGTCACGACGGCCGACGGCCCGCGCGGCCCGAAATACGAATTCAAGGCGGGCGCCATCATCATGGCCCGCATTGCCGGGGTCCCCATAGTCCCGATGGCGGCGGCCGCCGACCGTGCCTGGTATCTCGATAGATGGGATAACTTCATGATTCCAAAGCCTTTTGCTCGTGTAGTCGTCGCCGTGGGCGAGCCGATAGTGATCCCGAGGGATGTGCCACTCGACGATATCGAGCCGGTCCGGGCGAACGTTCAGCAGGCAGTCAGGTCTTTGATGAGAGACTGCGAATCTGCGGTCAATCGCGACTGAAGGAGGCCGCCTTGCGCCCGACACCGACTTTCCCGGCTTTCGCTCTGCTCGTCGCCGTGCTGGGCCTCGTTCCTGCCGCTGCGGCATTGGCGGAGTCCGGGCTTACGCCCCACTCGGCCGAGTACCGGGTCAAGATCAGCGTGCTTAGCGGACGGCTGACCACGCGGCTGGATGCGACCGAAAACGGCTACGCGGCCATCCATCGCATTGAGCCGACCGGCATGGCACGAATGGTGGCCGGCGGCACGATCGAGGAAACGTCGCTGTTCGAGGCAACCAGCGACGGCGTTCTGCCGGTTCACTACCTGTCGAACGACACACTGTCCAGAGACAAGACCAGTGCCAATATTGCGTTTGACTGGCGCAACGGTACGTTGGCCGGCACGGTCAACGACCAGCCCATCAGCGGCACATTGGCCGATGTGGTTCACGATCGCGTGTCGATCCAGTACCAGTTGATGCATGACCTGAAGAATGCCGGCGCGCATGGCAGCTACACGCTGTTCGATATCGACGAGCTGAAGACGCTGAATATCACGCTGATCGGCAGCCGCGAGATGACGGTGCCGGCCGGCACGTTTACCGCCGTCGGCGTCCAGCACCAGGCCGAAGGATCGTCGCGCGTCACGACGTTGTGGTGTGTGCCGGAGCTGGACTACCTGCCGATCATCATCGAGCAGCACCGCAAGGGGAAGCTGCGTTTGCGCGCGACGCTGTCGGACTATTCAGCGCGGCAGACCTGACCCAGGCATCGTGATCGCGAGCTGCAGTACGAGGAACATTGCGGCGGTAAACAACCCTGCGAGCAGCAGCCCGGCCAGCCACCGTGCAACGCTGTCCCTGTGCTGCAGTCCCGCAACCAGCGGTGCAGCAGGCAGCGCTGCCACGCACGCAATCGGGTAGACGATCAGCGCCACTTTCGGCCAGCGCCACGCCCAGCTGCGCAAATCCGGATTCGCAAGCATCGCTTTTGCAACGACGTCGAGCCGGCCGAGCTGCCGGCACGCTACGCGCTCCGCCGCGGCGCGCGTAGCGCCGTTGGCGAGCTGCTCCAACAGCAGGTCTTCGAAGTGATCATCGAGCTCGGTGACGGCACGGTGAACGTGCTGCGGTGCAACGCCTGCGCGGAGCAGTTCGTCGCGCAGTGCCGTGAGCTCAGGCCGAGGCATTGACCGGTGTCTCCAGCGCCGTCTCGATGCCGGACTGGATACGGCGCCAGTCCTCGGACAGCCGCGCCAGTCGCTTGCGCCCTTTCGCGGTCAGGCCGTAGTACACACGCGTGCGTCCGCCCACCGGTTTGCGGCGCGACTTCAATGCGCCATTGCGCTCGAGCGCGTGCAGCGCGGGATAAATGACGCCCTCCCCCAGCGATATGGCTTCGTCGGTGACGTTACGGATCGAGCGCACCAGTTCGTAGCCGTACATCTCGCGCTGGTCCAGCAGGCGGAGCAACAGCAGCTCCGGAACGCCGCTCATGAACGGAGGGTTGCTTTGCGCCATCGGTGCTCCTTACGGCTGATCGTTCACAATACCTTGAATGAATAGGTATTACAAGACTTACTTTGCAGTTCTAGGTATGTAAACTATACCTCGAACTGGAAAGTATCAAGGCGGGTTTGACACTGGGAGCACGACAATGATCGTTCGATACGGTGCGGCGCTGAGCTGCGGCACGCTGGTGACCCTCGCCCTGTTCTGGCTGATGACGACCCTGATCAGCCTGCACTACGGCGATCCGATACCCCCGCGCGAGCGAGGCATGCTCGATTTTTACACGATGACGCGGGAGGAACCGGTCAGGCAGGAGCATGAAAAGTTGTACCGCGAGCTGACCGAGCCTGTCGACGTGCCGCCTGCGCGCCCCCTTAACGACAACGTTGACGGTACGGGTTATCAGAAGGTCACGGCGCGGGTGCCAACCCCCGACTTCGAATCGCCGGCCATGAAAACGCAGCCTGACGGCCCGCTTGTCACACTGCTGAGAGTGCAGCCGGTCTACCCGCCGCGGGCGATCGCGATGAACCTCGAAGGGTGGGTACTGCTGCAGTACGACGTCAACCCCGATGGCACGGTTGCCAATCCGGTCATTATCGAGTCCAGCCATCCGATATTTGAGAAAGCGGCTGTCGAAAATGTGCTGAAGTTTCGTTACAAGGCGCGCGTCGTCGATGGCGTGCCGCAGGCAACGACCGGTTTGCGCAACCTGTTCCGATTCCGGATGGACCAGACGTGACGATTTGAGAAACGATCAGGCGGCGATCCGTTGGTCAGCCTTTCCTTCCCGCCGGGCCACCCGATTGATTGTCGCCTGATTTTCCTTCTAAAACTGCAGCAATGCCTGCGCCTTTCAGGCTCGCTCGAATTTCTGCATCAGCGACAATTCGATGTCCTTTTTCCTGTAGACGGTAATGCGTCGCACCAGCACCGCACCCTCGTCGATCAGCTCATAGCGATCGATCAGCCGATTGCCCTCCATGTCGAGGGTCTCTATAACGTACGCCGAACCTTCGAAGCCCGAAGACCGGTCCGCGGTGACCGGCCCTACGCTAATCTCGCGGTGTTCGCCGAAGCGATATTCTTCGACGATCGAACGATCGAAACTGATGAACAGGCCCTGCCGCGTTTGCGTTATCTTCAGGTTGCGCCCGGTTTCGAGAAACACGTACACGAGCGACCCGTTGCCGCGCCGCGCGCGCCTTTCCGAAGCGATGATCGGGTCGTTTCCGCCAGCCGCAGAAGCCTCCGCGTTACGATAGCGACGAATCGTGTCCTCACTGCTTTCGTGCAGCACCCAGTTACCGCTGAAGTCGACGCCGTCCGGCACGACGTTGCTGCGATAGGCCAGCAATTCGCGACTTGCACAACCTGCCGCAGCAACAGCCACCAGCACCAGGCAAGCGGCATTGATTGTCAGCGTTGCCGAGGCAACGCTTTGCCGGCAATGCGTCGATCCCCGAATCGTTGGTGTGTGCATCTCGTCATTCATCCTTGTTTTGATCCGTTGCGTGCGAGTTCCATATCAAGGCGGCGAGCAAATTGTTCCTTGCACTCGACCGACACGCGATCCAGCCGCAGCCAGCGTCGCAGTCTGTCCAGCTCAGTGGCGAGCCGCGGCAGACAGGTACTCTCGTCGCAGCACGTTTCGGTATGGCTGCGCCGCACGAGCAGCGTTCCGGAGCCGCGCTCGGCTTTCAGGTCGATACGGGCAACGATCCGATCGCCGAGCAGGAACGGTAACACGTAGTAGCCCCATTTCCGCTGCGTCTCGGGGACATAGATCTCGATGCGGTAGAAAAAGCCGAACAGCCGTTGCGCTCGGGGGCGATACCAAACCAGCGGATCGAACGGCGACAACAGCGTTGCCGCATCGACGCGTCGCGGAATTCGCGCAGTCGCGGCGAGGTACGCCGGGGCATCCCAGCCCTCTACCGAAACCGGCACGAGTTCGCCGGACTCGACGAGTTCATCAATGCGCGGCGCCGCGTCTCGCGGCGACATGCGATAGTAGTCGGACAGGTCCTGCAGGGTCGCAACACCGCTGGCGTTCGCCGCAGCAAGCAGCAATTCCCGCCGGGCATCGTCGTCCGGCATGACGCGATCAAGATGCATGGCCGGGACGACCCGCTCCGGCAGGTCGTAGACGCGCTGGAAATTCGGCAGTCGCCGCGCGACAGCAAGATCGCCGCGCGCAAAGTGGTACTCCAGCGCAATGCGCGACATCGGCCGGTTCCAGTCGCCCGGCTTGCGCGAGGGACCGGGCACTGTTGGCACATCGTGCGCCGTCAGCGGTCCGTCGAGTCGCACCTGGTCCAGCACCTGCTGCAGATAGCGATCGCCCCCACGCATCAATCGTAACGGGTTTCTTTTTGATGGCTGCCAGGCGGCGCGACGATAGGCGAGCAACGGCCACGTGTCGACGGGAACTATCGATGCCTCGTGAGCCCACTGCTCGGTGCAGCGGCGGGTCTCGTAGAGAAACCGCTCGAAACGCTGCACGTCATAGTCCCCGAGCCGCGACCACATGACGAGGTAATGTGCAGGCACGAGGACGTTGACGAAATCGAGCTGCAGTAGCCGAATCGTTTGCATGACGCGGGCAAAATGGCGGACGTCGCAGGCCGGTCCGGGCCGGCGCTGGTCGAGGCCTTGTGCAGCCAGGGCGGCACGCCGGGCTTCACTGGCCGACAGCGTGACCCGACGTCTCAATTTTGCACCGCGTCGCAGTACACTTCAGGTAGTGGCAGAGACGTCGAGCGAGTAGAACATGGGCAAAGAGTATCAGGAAATCGACGCGCGCATGCGCGAGTGGATCGGCCGGCAAAAACTGTTTTTCGTCGCTACCGCGCCGCGTGCCGACGACGGCCTGGTCAACTGTTCGCCCAAGGGGCTCGACAGCTTTCGGGTACTGGGCCCACGCCAGTGCGCATTTGCCGACATCGGCGGCAGCGGTATCGAAACGGTCGCGCACCTGAAGGAAAACGGACGCATCGTCATCATGATGTGCGCGTTCGACGGACCGCCGAAAATTTTCCGGTTCTATGGGCACGGTCGGGTCATCGAACCGCATGAGGCGGACTTCGCAGCCTTTGAAAATGCGTTCGGGGACCTGCCGACAATCCGGAACGTCATCGTCGTCGATGTCGACAGGATCCGCGATTCTTGCGGGTACGGGGTGCCGCTGTACGATTTTCGCGGCAACCGCCAGTCTTTGACGAACTGGGTCGAAAAAAAATCGAAACAGGAGCTGCGCGACTATCGTGTCGAGCGCAATGCGAAGAGCCTCGACGGTTTGCCGGGCCTCGACGTCGACCGGATGCGCTGACTCAGGAGTCCGGCGACTGCAGCCCCTTCGAAATTCGGCCGGCCGCAACGTAAAGCGTTGCATCGACGCTGCTCGAGAAATCCGTGGAGTGCACGGTATCCACCAGGTGCCACTCGCCAGTACAGAATTCGCGATCCAGCGTCAGCTTCAGCCAGCCGCGCCGATCCGTTTCCATGTAGCGCAGCGACGGATTCAGCGCGAGTGTCGCATCACGTACCGTGCCCGGATGGCGTTCCGGCAGGTATTCCGCAAATCCCGGCGACGTGACGGATCCGGTCATGAACTCGACGGCGACAGGTTGCGCCTGGCCATTTTGTATCAGGTTGCCAGCCAGCGACGTATGCAGGTCGCCGCTGAGCACCACCGGATTACGCGCATGCGCATCGAGGTCTCGAAGAAAATCCTCGCGGGCGATCGGGTACCCGTTCCAGGTGTCGAGCAGCATCGGCGGGTTGCCCCTGCTCTGCTCGATATAGGCCTCGAGCGTTTCCCTGGGCAGCAACGACTCCCGATCAAGATCCAGCAATGGCCCAAGCTCCGGGGACAGCGTCGGCGACACCATGACCTGCTGGGCAATCAGTTGCCAGATGCTGCCAGCCGATGCATCCAGCGCGTCGCGCAGCCAGCGTTCCTGGGATGCGCCAAGCAGGCGCCGCGCGCTGTCCGAAAGCGCCTCACGCACGCTGTCGGCGGTAACCTCGTCGCCAACATCGGGCTGGCGGTCTCTGCCCCGCAGCCGGGTATCGAGCATGACCAGCGACGCGAGATCGCCGAACTGGTAGCGGCGGTAAATGCGTGTTTCGGCGCCTTCATGCGACACGCGCACCGGCATCCACTCGAGCCATGCCTGGATGGCAGTGTCGCGCCGCGCCGCCCAGCTGCCGTCGCCATTACCGTGATTCTCGGCGCCGTCACGCCAGGCGTCGTTCGCCAGTTCGTGGTCGTCCCAGACGGCGATCAGCGGATGCGCGGCGTGCAATGCCCGCGAATCCGGATCGGCCTTGTATTGCGCATGGCGTTGCCGGTAATCGCTCAGCGTCACGAGCCGGTGCTCGGGTTTCGGGATACGCCCCAGCGATTCGGCACGCTCGGTCGCGTATTCGCCCATGCCGTATTCGTAGATGTAGTCGCCGAGATGCAGCACGGCGTCGAGGTCATCGTGCTGAGCAATGTCGCGGTAAACATGAAAATATCCGTACGGGTGATTCGCGCAGGAAACGACGGCAAATTTTGCCGCGTCGAGCGGACCGCTGGCGAGCGTCCGCGTCTGGCCGACAATCGACATGCTGTTGTCGGCCGCAAACCGGTAGTAGAGACGTGCACCCGATGGCAAACGATCGGCATCAACCTTGACGGTAAAGTCCCGTTCGGGACCGGTCGCCGTTCGCCCGCGCCGGATAACGCGCTTCATCGCCGGGTCGGTTGCAACGGCCCAGTCGACATCGATGCGGTCGCCGGACACACCGGAGATCCGCGTCCACAGGATCACCCGATTTGCCAGCGGATCGCCGCTCGCCACGCCGTGATCGAAGCGTATCTTGCCGGTATATGTTTTCTGCCCGGAACAGCCCAAAACCGGCAGCGCCGCGCCGCCGAGCAGTGAGCCAACGACCTGCCGGCGATTGATCTGGCTCATTGGACGGCCTCGCTGATGATTGCATCCGCCTCGATTTCGACCAGCATGCGAGGATCGATCAGGCGCGCAACCTCGACCATCGACGTGGCCGGCGGAGCGGCGCCAAACGCTTCCGCATGGGCCTTGCCTACCGCTTCCCACTGCCCGATATCGGTAACGAACATGCGCGTGCGAACGACATCGTCGAGCTCCGCACCGACCTCGTGCAGCGCGTCCGAGATGACTTCGATACAGCGCCGGGCCTGGCGATAGATATCGCCTTCCCCGATCAGTTGCCCATCCGGGCCGACCGACGCCGAGCCGGAGATCGCCACGTGATTTCCCGCGCGCACTGCCCGGCAATACCCGACCCGGTTTTCCCATGGCGCGCCCGAGCCGACGCGGAGGTGCTTGTCCGTCATCGTTTTTATCCTTGAAATAAGATTAGGTAAAAGTCGTTAAGTTCTGTTTTTTAATAAGTTCTTTCGAAAAAACTGTGTACACGGATACCGCGGTGTAGGCAATGTACGCCAACCAGAGCAGCAGCGGGCTCTGCACACCCTGCCACTGCATCGCGATGACTCCCAGGGCGTTAACCGGCAGCAGCCGCAGCAGTTCCAGCCGCTCGGCACCGGAACGCCCCTCGTTCAACAGCCCGATCGTGTACAGCTGCGCCCACAGCAGCAAGCACGGGATGATCACGGCAGCCGCGCCCGCGTTCGCGAAAAGCGCTGCAATGGCCAGAGCGCCGGCGATCGCCGCCCCGAATTGTGCCAGAACGTAACGGCGCAACGCAGGCGCGACCTGCGGATCAAACTTCTGAAACCGCGCCAGGTCAGCACGGGCTTTGGGATACTGCGCCTCCACGTCGGCCGGCCGCCAACCGGTGCGTCGAAACCAGACGCCAATCTTGTCGCGCCAGCGCCGCGTGTGGCGGGCATCGAACAAGAGATAGTCGTAGACCTGCCAGTTGGCCCAGAAGGGGTTCCAGTTCGCGAGCGGCTTGCGCACGCCAAAGACGACCGGATCGTCGTCGCGCTCGTCCTCGAAGGTACCGAACAGCCGATCCCAGATGATGAACACGCCGCCGTAGTTCTTGTCGATGTAGCGCTGATTCTGCGCGTGATGGACGCGGTGATTGGACGGCGTCACCAGCCAGTAATCCAGTATGCCGAGACGCCTGACAACCTGCGTATGCACCCAGAACTGGTAAATCAGGTTTGCCGCGTTGACCGCGAGCAATACCTCGAGCGGAAATCCGATAACGAACAGCGGCAGGTAAAAGATCCAGCCGAACAGAAAACCGGTACTCGTCTGGCGCAGCGCCGTCGAAAGATTGTAGTCCTCGCTCTGGTGATGCACGGCATGGGCGGCCCACAGGATCGAGATTTCATGACTCAGGCGGTGAAACCAGTAGTAACAAAAGTCCCAGAGAATCGCCGCGAGTACCCAGAGTGCGATGCCCCGCGGCGAGGCGTCGAACCAGGACAGCGGCATGTCCACAATCGCGAAATTCTGCAGCACGAATCCCCAGGCGAACAGCGGCAGCAGGCGCGTGAAATACCCGAACGTAGTGCTGAGGATACCTGCGCTGAGGCTGTTGACGGCATCATTGGCCCGGTAATAGCCGGATGAGCGCGCGCGATCGATGACCCACTCTAGCGCCAGCGCGAGCAGGAAGAACGGCACAGCAAGGGCAATCAGGTCCATGGGCGCAATAATAGCAATTCGGGTTAAGCTGCCGCTCTTGTGGTTTGCCGCATGACTGGATGCCGACGATGATCAACGCCGCCGAAATGGAGCTGCTGCAGTCCGCGCTTGCTCGCCTCGCCCAAGGCTACGCCGGCCTGCCCGACTTTACGCCGGACTTCGACGTCGAACACGCAGCCAGCGTGCTGGAACAGGTTGCGGCCCGCATGCAGGACAACTACCCGTACTTTCACCCGATGTACGCCGGCCAGATGCTGAAGCCGCCGCATGCGGTCGCTCGCATCGCCTATGCAATGTCGCTGTGGGTCAACCCGAACAATCACGCACTCGATGGCGGCAGGGCCAGTTCTGCGATGGAAAAGGAATGCATCGTCGAGCTCGGCCGCATGTTTGGCTGGCGCTCGCCACTCGGCCACCTGACCGGCGGCGGCACGATGGCAAACCTCGAGGCGCTGTGGGTCGCGGGGCGACTCCATCCCGGCAAGCGCATTATTGCGTCGGCCCAGGCGCACTACACGCACAGTCGCATCAGCGACGTGCTGGGTCTGCCGTTTTCGAAAATCGATGTCACACCCGAAGGCCGGGTCGATACGGCACACGTCAATCGGCTGCTCGATGCCGGCGACGTCGGCACGATCGTCGCGACGATCGGCAACACCGGCCTCGGCGCGGTCGACCCGTTGCCCGAATTGTTGGAGATGGCCCGACGCCGCGGCGTGCGCGTGCATGCCGATGCCGCGTACGGCGGTTACTTCGGTTTGGCCGGCAATCTGGCGCCGCCCGCGCGCGCAGCATATGACGCGCTGACGGACGTGGACTCGATTGTCATCGATCCCCACAAGCACGGCTTGCAGCCGTATGGCTGTGGCTGCGTATTGTTTCGAGATGCAGACGTCGGCCGGTTCTACAAGCACGACTCGCCGTTCACGTACTTCAGTTCCGCAGAGCTGCATCTCGGCGAAATCAGCCTCGAGTGTTCACGCCCGGGCGCGTCGGCCGTCGCGTTATGGGCAACCCAAAAAATGTTCCCGCTCGAGCCGGGCGGCACGTTTGCAGAATGGCTCGACAGCTGCCTCGATGCGGCACAGTCCTTTCGCGAGCGGCTCGCAAGCAGCCCGGCCTACGAGCCGCTAATGGTTCCCGAGCTTGATATTGTCGTGTATTTCCCGTCAGCCGACGATACGGCCACGGCAACTCAACGCTCACGGGCCGTATTCGAGCACGCCGCGTCGGACAACCTGCACCTCGCAATGATCGAGCTACCGGCCGACCTCGTCGCGCATCACGTGCCGGCAATCGTACAAAACTCGCAGACGGTGATGTGCCTGCGCTCGGTACTGATGAAGCCGGAACATCGCGACTGGCTCGATCGCATCATGACGGTACTCGAGGCTGCGGCTGCGAAATTCTGACCGTCACACCCGAAGCACAGCCCGAATGACGACAACACCGAGGTAAAAACAGGCAAATCCTCCAGCCATCGTGCCGACGAGGTACGTGAATGCGTAGAACAGCTCGTTCCGTTCAAGCATTGTATTCAGTTCGAGCACCAGCGCCGACAATGTGGTGAAGCTGCCGCAGAATCCGACGGCAAACAACAACCGATACTGATCCGGAATCAGGCCTGTGTCGTTAAACCAGGTCGAGTGGGCAACCATTTGTGCAATGCCACCCATGACCAGGCAGCCGATCAGATTTGCCGACAGCGTGCCCCAGGGAAAGTCGTGGCTGCTCTGCAGAGTGACATTCAGCGCGTATCGCGCCATTGCGCCGGCCGCGCCACCGATTGCAACGAACAGGTAGGACAGCGCGATCGTGTGCACGGCTTATGCGACGCTCAGCCGTTGGCAGGCAGCTTGGTATTCGGCTTCGATCCGCGCAACGAGTTCCGCGGTTGGCAGGATGTCGTCAATCGCCCCAACGCCCTGCCCCGCGCTCCAGATGTCCTTCCAGGCTTTGGCCGACGACTCTTTCTCGCGCGCGGCGAAGTCCATCTGTTTTGCCTCCAGGGCATGCAGTTCGTCCGGATTTATGCCGGCTTTTTCGATGCTCTCGCGCATGTAATTGCCCTTGACGCCGCTGAAGTACGGCGTGTAGACGATATCCGCCGCTTGCGAATCGACGATCATGTCCTTGTAGGCTGACGGCGCATGCGCTTCTTCCGTCGCGATGAAGCGGGTACCGAAATAAGCAAGGTCAGCACCAATTGCCTGGGCCGCGACGATATCGCCGCCGTTCGACATTGCGCCCGACAAGAGGATCGTGCCGTCAAACTCGCGGCGAATTTCCTTGACCAGCGCAAACGGACTCAGGGTTCCGGCATGGCCGCCTGCCCCGGCACAAACGGCGATGACGCCGTCGACGCCCTGGTCAATGGCTTTTCGAGCATGCCGGATACTGATGACGTCATGGAACACGACGCCGCCGTAGCTGTGTACAGCTTCGACAACATCGCCGGGCGCTCGCAGGCTCGTGATGATTATGGGAACTTCATGCTTCACGCACACATCGAGATCGTGCTGCAGCCGCGTGTTGCTTGCGTGCACGATCTGGTTGACAGCGTACGGTGCTGACGGCTTGTCAGGATGCTCGGTGTCGTGCTCTGCCAGTGCGCGCTTGATTTCTACCAGCCACTGCTCCAGGAGCTCCGGAGGGCGTGCGTTCAATGCCGGAAACGAACCCACGATACCGGCCTTGCATTGTGCGATGACCAGCAGCGGCTGCGACACGATAAACATCGGCGCGCCGACCAGGGGTAGCCGCAGGCGACCATTCAGCAGATCAGGCAGGCTCATTGGTTCTCCAGCATGAATTTTGCGTCGCAGTCGGCGATGACGGCGCCGTCCGTTTTCCGTCGTGCCTCGCCTTTGAGCATGACGAGCCTGCCTCGGCGCTTTTCGATCCAGCCTTTCAATATCAGCGTTTCGCCAACGCGGGTCGGCTGGCGATAACGGATTTCGCAACGTGCCGTGTGCGCCTTCAGGCCCTGCCGGTACAGGACATTCGCCGTGACGTCGTCGAGCGCCGCGTAAATAATGCCGCCGTGAACCGTGTCGGCCCAGCCAACGTGGTTGCCGTCAGGCGTGAACTCGGCGATACAGATATCACCGTCGACCTGGAATGCAATCCGCAACCCTATCGGGTTGTCCGCACCACACGCGAAGCACATCGGTGCGGCTTCGAGGTCCGGCATTTCATTGCCGTCGCTCACTGAACCTCGGTATCTATCGTCAGCGCAACGGTCGATGACTCCGCCGGCCGCACCATTGTCGCTCCGTACCAGTCGCCGGGTGCTTCTGCCGGATTGCCGGACACCGATGCGCGTACGACTAGCTCGAACTCGTCAAACGCAGACAGCGTGCGCCCGGGTATCATCGAATCCCGATCCCCCAGCGATATGACCGTCGGTAATTCCGACAGCGGACGACGCGCCACCGCGATCGGCGGCGATGGCTGTGCCGGATCGCGCGCGATAATAAAAACGCTAGCGCCCGGCGGCAGCGCGTCGCGCGCATCGTCGGCGACGCTGATCGACGCGCTGACGATTGCGCCGCTCGTCTCTGCTGCAGGAACCTCGGCCGGACGCTGCGCCAACGGTTGGCCGCGCCAGACGGCAACTCGTTCCTCGATGATCGCACGCACCTCGGGCGGCGGATCCGTCGACAGCAGGCGCTCCCAGCGATCGGCTGCGAGACCGACGTCGCCGCGATTGAACGCGGCAATGCCGCCGTAAAACAACGCTTCCGGGTGATTCGGTTCGATGGCCAACGCATTCTCGAACGCCGACACTGCGCGCGGCGTCAGCTGCTGACCGTCGGCTTGCGCGACGGCAACCGCGAGGTCGACCAGTGTTTGCGCGTTCAGGGCCGACTCGAGTTCGACCGCTTTCTGGTAGGCGCTAACGGCGGCCGGAAAGTTGCCGAGTGTCGTGTAGGAACGCCCGAGCATCTTCCACCCGTTGACGTCGTCCGGCTGCTGTTCGAGCCGCGCAGCAAGCGATGCCACCATCTGCGCGATGTCGGGCGCCTGGCCGCGCCCCGACGGGACGTCCGGGCTGCCGATATACGCGTACAGGCCGACAGACAGGCCGGCGATGACAACGACCGCCGCAATCGGGGCCGCCAGGTGCCGCGGTGAATCGCGCAGGAACGCGACGACGACGAACGCGATCGCGAGCAGGCACATCAACGCCATCGTGATCCAGAGCAATGCCTAGGCCTCGCCCGCCGGTTCGTCGTCTATCGGCATCGCCATGCGGCGCCGAACTATGTTGACGATCATCAGGGCACCCGCGAGCAGCAGCAAAGCCGGTGCCAGCCACAGCACCAGGGTTTTGCCTTCGAACCGCGGCCGGTACAGTGCGAAGTCGCCGTAACGTTCGACGAGAAAATCGTAAATTTCCTGGTCGGTCATGCCTTCGCTGAGCATGCGGCGAATTTCGCGTCGCAGATCGTCAGCGAGAAATGCGTTCGAATCCTTGATGCTCTGGTTCTGGCATTTCAGGCAGCGCACTTCCTCGATGATGTTCTCGTAGCGAGCCTGCAGCTCCGGATCATCGAATGCCTTGCCCGTGTCGATCGCCAGCGCGATCGCCGGCAACAGCAGGATCGCGGCCAACGCGGCTTTCAATGGTCTCATTTTGCCGCCACCATGTTGTCGATCAGCGGCGCAAAATCGCGTTCCCAGATAGCCGGATCGAGCGGGCCAAGGTGCTTGTGCACGACCATGCCGTCGGGGTCGATCAGAAATGTCTCGGGGGCCGCATAGACGCCCCAGTCGATGCCTACGCGCGCATCGACATCGAACGCGGTAATCACATAAGGATCGCCATACTGTGCAAGCCACTGCAATGCCGCGGCGCGATCGTCACGCCAGTTGAGTCCATAAATCGGAATCGTGTTCGACGCCGCCAGGTCCATCAGAAAGCCGTGTTCCTGACGACAGCCAACGCACCAGGTTGCCCACACGTTGAGCAGCGCCGGCTTGCCGCCGAAGTTTCGATTGCTGACGCGCACGGTCGGGTCCATCAGCGACGGCAGGTCGAAGTCAGGCGCAGGCTTGCCGATAAACGTCGACGGCAGCTGGCTGGGGTCCTTCTGCAGACCGACAAAGAACACACCGACCAGCAGCGCGAACGCAAGGATCAGTGCGATGTAGCGGGCCATCAGGCGGACTCCGCGGCCGTACCCGCGATTGCGGCCCGCTCCGTTGCCGGGACGCGGTAACGGCGGTCTGTCGCCGCCAGCAGGCCGCCGAACGCCATGATCAGCGCCCCAAGCCAGATAAAGCGCACCAGTGGCCGGTACTGGACGCGCACGCTCCAGGTCTGGTTGCCGATCTGTTCGCCCATCGAGATGATCAGGTCACGGTTCCAGCCGGGCAGGATGCCTGCCTCGGTCATCCAGCTTTTCTGTACCTGGTATTGCCGTTTCTGCGGCCGCACCTGGCCGACGAATTCGCTGTTCTTGCGGATGTCGACGACACCTTCGCGGGCCAGGTAGTTCGGCCCTTCGACGTCCAGCAGTTCCCGTAGCTCGAAGCGGTATTCGCCGGCTTCGACCCATTGTCCGGGCTGCAGCGAGCGGTCGGTTTCGATGCTGAATGCCGAAACGATCGTGACACCGAGCGTAAATATGCCTACGCCGAAATGCGCGACGGACATGCCCAGCATCGACCGCGGCATACCGGCTGCCCCCTTTTCACGTCGCCAGGAGCGGATCGGCAGGATCAGCGACGAGGCCATGATCCAGATCGCCGCGCCGACGCCGACGCAGAGCAGCAGTCCGATGCGGCCGTAAATTGCATACGGAATCAAAATGCCGAGCGCCAGCGCAAGAATTGCCGGAACGCGCAGCTGCCGCAGCAGCGGCTCCGCGGTCGACGAACGCCAGGCCGTGTGCATACCAATACCGACCAGAAACAGCAGCGGGATCATCGGCACCGAAAATGCAATCGAGAACCACGGCGCACCGACCGATATCTTGCCGGCTTCGAGCACGTCGGAAATCAGCGGCGCCATCGTGCCGAGGAACACGAGCGCGGCGGCGACCACGAGCAGCACATTGTTCAGCAGCAGGAATGTCTCGCGCGACAAAGGACGGAATCCGGCGTCCGAGTCGAGATCCGGTGCGCGAATGGCGAACAGCACCAGTGCCGCGAAGATGACAATAGCGAGAAAGCCGAGAATGAAATAGCCGCGCGTCGGGTCGCTGGCAAACGCGTGCACCGAGACGATGATTCCCGAACGGACCAGGAACGTGCCGAGCAGGCTAAGCGAGAACGCCGCAATCGCCAGCAGCAGCGTCCAACTCTTGAACAATCCGCGCTTTTCGGTGACGGCCAGCGAATGGATCAACGCGGTGCCGACCAGCCACGGCATGAATGACGCATTCTCGACCGGGTCCCAGAACCACCAGCCGCCCCAGCCCAGTTCGTAGTACGCCCACCAGCTGCCAAGCGCAATGCCGACGGTCAGGAACAGCCACGCGACGGTCGTCCACGGTCGGGTCCAGCGTGCCCAGCGGCGATCGAGATTGCCGCTGATCATTGCGGCTATGGCAAACGCGAATGCGACCGAGAAACCGACATAACCGACGTAGAGAATCGGCGGATGGATCGCGAGACCAGGATCCTGCAGCAACGGGTTCAGATCGGCGCCGTCGATCGCAGCCGGAGAAAGCCGCTCGAAAGGATTGGACGTCAGGATCGTGAATAGCAGAAATCCGGTCGACAGCAGGCCGAGCACCGCGAGTACGCGCGCAGCGAACGCATCCGGGATATTACGGCTCAGCGTGGCGACGGCGACGGTCCAGCTCGACAGGATCAGCACCCACAGCAGCAGCGAGCCCTCGTGCGCCGCCCAGGTTGCTGACACCTTGTACATCGTCGGCAGCGCCAGCTGCGAATTTTCGGCGACGTAGAGCACGGAAAAATCGTCGTTCAGGAAGGCCCAGATGAGGCAGGCAAACGCGAACGCGACGAACACGAACTGGCCGGTCGCGGCCGTGCGGCCGACGTCCATCCAAGCCTTGTTCCCTCGATGGGCGCCGATCATCGGGATAACGCCCTGGCACAAGGTCAGGGCCAGCGCCAGCATCAGGGCAAAATTGCCGATCTCGGGTATCACGAGCTGACGCACTCCGTGCCGTGTTCCCTCAGCGACGCCGTTTGCTCGTCGACGTGCTGAGCGAGCGATTCTGCGACCTCGGGTGCCATGTAGTTTTCGTCGTGCTTGGCGAGCACCTCGTCGGCGACGAACACGGCGTCCTGCATCCGGCCGTGGGCTACGACGCCCTGGCCTTCGCGAAACAGGTCCGGCAACACGCCGGTGTAGGTCACGTCGATCGTGCAGCGCATGTCGGTTACCGCAAAGCGCACGTCGAGCGACCCTTCTGCCCGTGCCACGCTGCCGTCGACAACCAGACCGCCGATACGGAAATTACGTTCTTTCGGATACTCGCCGGCGACGACCTCGGTGACGGTGACGAAAAACATCATGTTGTCCTGGAATGCCCGCAGCGTCAGCGTCGCAGCGATCGCGAGGCCGGCGACGGCGAGACCGACGGCAAGCATGCGTTGCTGCCGCGCCTTCATTGCCGACCCTCCCTGGCCTTCAGCCGAACCTCGATGTCGCGGCAGACCGCGCGGTGGCGCCGCCGTGCGGCCCATTCATTGAGCAGCACGATAGCGATCGTCAGAGCCATGCTGCTCCAGACGAAGACGCCGTATTTACCCATAGCCAGCATATCCATTAACCGTTGCCCTCAGCGGAAACAATCATTTTGCGAACCCAGCCGGTGCGTCGTTCGCGATGCAGGACTTCTGTCCTCACCCGGCGCAACAGCAGTGCGCCGAATACCAGTGTGAAACCGAAAATGCTCCCCAGCAGCGGATACAGCATCTCCGGCGGCATCCTCGGCCCACCTTCGGCGATAATCGTGGAACCCTGGTGTAACGAAGTCCACCATTCGACGGAATAGTGGATTACCGGAATATTCACGGCGCCGACGAGCGCCAGCACCGCGCTCGCCTTGTCCGCCTTCGCGGTGTCATCGATGGCCGCGCGCAGCGCCATGTACCCGAAATACAGGAACAACAGGATCAATTCCGACATCAGCCTTGGATCGCCCCATTCCCACCAGGTTCCCCACATCGGCCGCCCCCAGATTGAGCCGGTCGCCAACGCAAGAAACGTGAACGATGCGCCGATCGGCGCAGCGCTGGCGGCAACCGCGTGGGCAAGCTTCATCCGCCAGATGAGGCCGATACCCCCGGCGACCGCCATGATCACGTAAGCCATCATCGACAGGTACGCGGCGGGTACATGCATATAGATGATGCGAAAGGCGTCGCCCTGCTGGTAGTCGGGCGGCGCCAGGAATAGTCCGGCATAGAGACTGGCGACAACGAGCAAGTAACCTGGTACGCCGATCCACGGCACCATCGTCTGCGCGAGCCGGTAAAAATGTGGCGGCGAAGCCAGCTTGTGAAAGAAGGTCCACATGGCGGTCGGATTCTACTCGTTACTGATACGTAATGCGGCAGCGGTGGCGAACGGCGCAAGCGACAGGGCCCCCACGGCGTAGGCCGCCAATGCGAAAAGCCCCATCGAGTAAATATCACCAGCGATTGCGAGTGACACCGTGCGTGCGCCGAAAATCAGTACCGGCATCGCGAGCGGTAAAATTAACAGGCTCAGAAGCGCGGCGCCACGACGCAGGCCGACTGTCAGCGCCGCGCCGACCGAGCCCAGCAGGCTCAGGCTGATGGTGCCGAGCGCCAGCGTCGCCATCAGCACCGGCATGATCCCGGCCGGCATGCGAAACGTCATGGCCAGCAATGGCGACAGCAGCACAAGCGGAAGGCCGCTGGTCAGCCAATGTGCCGCGGTCTTGCCAAGCGTAAAAATTACCAGCGGCTGCGGGCTGACGAGCATCTGTTCGAGGCTGCCGTCTTCATAGTCGCCGATAAACAGCGCATTCAATGACAACAACATCGACAGCAGCGCGGCGACCCACAATACGCCGGGGCCAGCGAACGCAAGTTCCTCGGTACTGGGCCCGACCGCCAGCGGGAACAGCGTGCAAACCATTGCGAAAAAGAACAGCGGGTTCAGCAGGTCGCCCGGCCGTTTCCACGCAAGCATAAGATCGCGTTTTGCAGCAGCTGTGAGACCGCGGACAAGGCCCGGCGAAACTGGCTCGGCCGCGATCATCCCAGTGAAAGCCGCGATGACGGTGCGTCAACACGGACGTCCTCGTGCGCTGCCATGACGCAAAGACCGCCGTTGGTCACGTGTTCGGTCACCAGACGTCGAACGAGTTTTCGGCCATTGCGATCGAGGTTTGCGAACGGTTCGTCCATTAACCAGAGCGGTGCTGCAGACAGCAGCATGCGTGCCAGCGCGACCCGTCGCTGCTGCCCGGCGGACAGCGCCCGTAGCGGCAATCGAACCAGCCGGGCGAGATCGAGGCGCTCGATTGCAACGTCCATCGATACCCGGCTGCGCGGCCGCAAGGCGGATTCAAACCGCAGATTCTCCGAGAGCGTCAGGTCCGCCTTGAAACCGACGCGGTGCGCCATCCAGACGAGCGACTCGGCAAACGCCTGTCGCGTGTCTCGGATGTCGGCTCCGTTCCAGCGAATCGCGCCGCTGTCGACCTCGAGTAGCCCCGCCATGGCTTTCAGCAGGCTCGTCTTGCCGCTGCCGTTGGCACCCTCAAGCACCACGAGATTCCCGGCATCGACGACACAGCTGAGCCCGTTGATCAGGCAGCGTTCACCTCGAAACAGTACAAGCTCTTCAACGATTAACTGGTTGGTCAAAATACGCGCTCCTGGCGCCGAAATTTAGCCCGACGTAACACTAACTTTATTAATTAGTTAAGGCCCATTTTGAATGTCGATTCGGGTTTGGGCTCCACAGCGGGCGGGTTGTCCCTTATGGAAAACACAAATTGATCGAATCGGGGTACAAACGTACACTGATCTGCCGGGCGAAACTTATACAAAATTAAACAGTCCGGGCCCAGACACTTAACAAAAAAACGCCTAAATACCGGAGCGACGTAATAGTAATGGATCTGGCGTCAGCTGGCCTTCGAGAGCAACCATTCCGTACCCACGGCAAGCCTTTGGTGACGATCGCCTATGGCGCACACAGCGACGCGCTGGCGATGCTCGAGAAAACCTTCAGGCACCCGCGCGGGTTCTCATTATTACAGGGACCGCCGCTGTCCGGTAAATCGACGGTTATCCGTGTATTCCTTCAAAATGTTCCGGACGACTGCAGCGTCGCCATTGTCGACGGCGACGGCCTTGGCACGCGGAGCCTGCTGGAAGCACTGCTGCGGCAATTCGGGTTCGATATCGATTTCAATTCGACCACCGAATTGATTGCCATGATCCGGGTCTATGCACTGCAACAGGCATCGGCGCACGAACCGCCAGTCATCGTCATCGAAAACGCGCATGCAATGAACCCGAGCGCGTACCGCGCCCTGTGCGAGCTTGCGGACCTCTCTGTCCGTTATACCAGTGCCGTCAAATTCATCCTGGTCAGCGACGAGCCGATGAAGACAACTCTTGAATCGTCGGCTATGGAAGCCCTCGGCAAGCGCCTGCTCGAGGATTTCCATCTCCGTCCGATGTCCTGCGACGACGCCACGACCTATTTGCACCGTAAGTTGCTCGCCGCCGGCAGCGATATTCCCGAATTCGTCTTCCCATTGTCGATTTGCAATGAACTGTGGCGCGCCGCCGGCGGTTGGCCCGGCATACTCGACCGCGTTGCCCTGCTCGCATTGTCGAAAGCTGAAACGCTGCCGGTCGACGCATCCGTCATCGAACGCCCGGTTGTGCCGTCAGGCACCTGGGACCACGATGCGATCCAGCAGGCGGCCACAGACACCGGGGAGCCACCGGGACCGCCGATGCTGTACCTGACGCAGAATGGCAAAACGGTCAAGTCGTTCGCCTTCGAAAAACCGCGCATGCTGATCGGTCGCTCTGAACACAACGATCTTGCCATCGACAGTCGATTCGTCAGCCGACACCATATGTTGCTGGTGCGCAGCGGTAATTCCACTTTCCTGATGGATCTCAACAGCACCAACGGTACCTATGTCAATTCGCGCCGTGTCTCCAATCATGTGCTGATCGACAGCGACGTGATCTCGATCGGGCATCACCGCATCAAGTTCTGTGATCCTCACGCCATTCGGCGCGACCCGCCTGGCGTCGACGAGTTTGCCGACACTGCAATCATGCGGTCGCTCGAGGATCTGCGTTCCTTGCTTGCGCGCGAAAATACCGCAATCCTGCCAGTGCCGACCGAAAACGTACCGACGCTCGGCAATTAGCACCGTGATCGCAGCGCGCTAGTCCGGAGTGCTGCCGAAATACAGCTTCTTGAAGTGTCGGCGACACATCGACAGATATCGGTCGTTGCCGCCAATCTCAATCTGAGAACCCTCTCGCACGGCATTGCCGTCGGCATCCAGCCGAACCACCATTGTCGCCTTGCGCCCGCAATGACAGATGGCCTTCAGCTCATTCAGCGTGTCGGCCCATGCGAGCAGGTACTTGCTGCCCTCGAACGGTTCGCCCTGAAAATCGGTCCGTAAGCCGTAAGCAAGCACAGGTACGTTCAGTGAATCGGAAACCTCGCCGAGCTGAAACACCTGTTCCTTGCTGAGAAACTGCGCCTCATCGATCAAAACGCAATGCAGCGGCTCGTTGGCCAGCCGTGACCTGACGATATCGAACAAATTGTCGGTCTTCTTGAACGTCGTCGCCTCGGATTCGAGACCGATGCGGGATTTTACTTTGCCGACTTCGTATCGATTGTCCAGCTCGGGCGCGAGCACCAGCGTGTTCATGCCGCGTTCCTTGTAGTTGTAGCTGGACTGCAGCAGCGACGTCGACTTTCCCGCGTTCATCGACGAATAATAAAAATACAGTTTGGCCATGGTGCTATTTAAGCACCACAACGAATGAGAATCACGCGAGAATCAGCGGTTCGTGATCAGCCGGGAAACTGCAGCAGCTTGCCAAGGCCGCGACGCGTGCGTCTTGGTGTCTCCGTCACCCGGCAATCCGGACACAGGTTGGTCGGAGTACGTTGCCGCGTGATAATTTGCGGCACCGGCGTCACCTTGCCGGACCGAAGGCAATGGCTGCAAATCACCAGGTTGCTCAGGCCGTTGAGCAGCCGATAGTCGATATTGTCCTTGACCTGCATTGCCATGATCGGGGCTCCAAGCGAGAGACCTGACTCTTTTTTGGCATTCGCAGACGAAAATCGCGAGAAAATCGCGTAAATTAGTCCCGTAGTGTTAACCAGTCGTGGTTTTTTCTGTGACGTGGATTCGATTTTTCGGCGAAGAGTCTAGCGTACCGGGCTGATCCGAATGCTGCGATTCTCGCTGGGCACGCGCATTTTGTAGCCGAACACGTCCAGTTCGACCGTCACGGCGGTGTCACAGTTGCGGACTTTCTTGCGACTACTGTTGCTCTGTCGCCAGACCTCGCCGTTGTCAAAATAATAGACTTGTCGTCCCGATGTCGACGTCTGCGCGCACCGAATCAGGCGTACATTAAAAACCGGGTTTTCCCGGTCGTCGCCGGACTGGTGCGGCGGAATGATCGGCGGTGACTGCGCCTCAGTGTCCGCGGACCCGCTCGCCGCCGTTGCAGCGGTGGTTGTAGCGGACGCGTGCGCCGGCCCTTCATCGGCGGCCTTTGCAGCGACCGTCTCTTCGGATGCGGGCTTCGCAGCGATCGTCTCTTCAGCTGCGAGCTCGGCAGCTGCCGGCAAGGTGTCACTCTGCCCTGCTGACGCAAGCTTGTCGAAACAGGCAAGTCGACTGTCGTTGTCGGCGATCGCCGCACAGACATCGATTTCATGTTGCAAATCCGCGGCATTGGCGATTCCCGACAGAAGCAACAGTGCCATAGCGAAACTGTGTGTCCGGCGATGCCCGTTTGAATGGCCCATGGTTCCCCCTCGCCTCGACGTTAATCGTCGACATCCACAAATCTGCATTAGTTTAGCGTCTGAAGTCGCATCGCTGATACCCGGAACAACCTGGAAATTGATCGCGTGGGTCGCGATCGGCGCCACGCCGCTGGCGCGACCGACACGCCGCAGCGCATTGCGAACATCGGCGCCGGCCTGGGAACCGCTGTCGCCAGACGACGGATGGTGCCCAGGGCCGGACTCGAACCGGCACGGCCTTGCGGCCAGCGGATTTTAAGTCCGCAGCGTCTACCAATTCCGCCACCCGGGCGCGACGATAGAAAAATGGAGGCTAGGGTCGGAATCGAACCGGCGTCCACGGC
>JBFIQH010000025.1:0-22100 GCA_041609735.1 Woeseiaceae bacterium
GAGGAGGCGGCGATCGACGGCATCCCGGCGATCGCGGTCGATCCCAAAGGCGACCTCGGCAACCTGGCCCTGACCTTTCCCGCGCTCAGGCCGGCCGACTTTCGACCCTGGATCGACGAGGGCGAGGCGGCGCGCAACGGTCAGTCCCCGGACGAGTACGCCACGGGCGTCGCGGCGCTGTGGAAGAAGGGGCTGGCCGAGTGGGGCCAGGACGGCAAGCGCATCCAGGCAATGCGCGACAACGTCGACCTCGCGATTTACACGCCGGGCAGCAATGCCGGCTTGCCGGTCTCGGTGCTGCAGACGTTTGCCGCGCCCGATGCAAAGCTAATGGACGACGCGGACCTGTACCGTGAGCGCGTGCAGGCAACCGCAACGAGCATCCTGACGCTGCTCGACATCGACGCGGATCCGGTCGCAAGCCGTGAGCATATCCTCATCTCTCGCCTTCTCGACAACGCATGGCGCGAGGGACGGGGCCTCGATGTCGCCGGACTGATCGGCGAAATACAGAACCCGCCGATCACGCGCGTCGGCGTCATGAACCTCGATTCGTTCTTCCCCGCAAAGGAGCGCTTCGAGCTCGCGATGCGCCTGAACAACCTGCTTGCGGCGCCCGGCTTCGAGGCGTGGATGCAGGGAGAGCCGCTGCGCGCGAAAAACCTGCTGTACACGAGCGAAGGCAAACCACGTATTTCGGTCATGTCGATCGCGCACCTCGACGATGCGCAGCGCATGTTTTTCGTGTCGATGCTGCTGAACGAACTGATTTCGTGGATGCGCGCGCAGCAGGGCACCTCCAGCCTGCGCGCGATCCTTTACATGGACGAAATCTTCGGCTACATGCCGCCGGTTGCGAACCCGCCGTCGAAGACGCTGTTCCTGACGCTCCTGAAGCAGGCACGCGCCTACGGGCTCGGCCTGGTGCTGGCGACGCAGAACCCGGTCGACCTCGACTACAAGGGCCTGTCGAACACCGGCACATGGTTTATCGGTCGCCTGCAGACCGAGCGCGACAAGGCGCGCGTCATGGAGGGCCTCGAAGGCGCCAGCGGCGGCAACTTCAACAAGCAGGCGATGGAGCGGACGATCGCCGGTCTCGGCAAGCGTCGCTTCCTGCTGCACAACGTGCACGAGGACGAAGCCGTCGTGTTCGGCACGCGCTGGGTACTGTCCTACCTGGCCGGCCCGCTGACACGCGATCACATTCGTACGCTGATGCACAAGGCGAAAGCCGTCATCGCAAAAGCAACCTCGACGAAGACCGTGGCGAAGAAAAAGGCGCAGGCCGTCGCGCCGGCGCTGCCGCCGTCGGTATCGCAATACTGGCTGCCGACGAACGACGAAAATATCGTCTACCACCCGCGGCTCGTCGCCGCCGGCGACATGGTCTTCAGCAACGCACGCTACAAGGTCGAGGACGAACGCACCTCGCTGTTCGCCGTCGAACTCGAGGACGGCCCGGTCGACGTCGACTGGGACGCGAGTGAGCGGCTCGACGTTGCGATCGACGCGCTGGACGAAAGGGGCAGGGATGACGCGGAGTATGCAGACGTCGTTGCCGCCGCCGCCGATCCGAAGTCCTATACGAAATGGGGCCGCGACTTCAAACGCTGGCTGCGCCAGAACGAAACGATGACGGTCTACCGCAGCAAGCGATTCGGGATGACGTCGGCCGGCGGCGAGACCGAGGGCGACTTTCGTGTGCGGCTGCAAGACGCAGCCAGCGAAAAACGGGATCTAGAAATCGCGAAGATCCGCAAGCGATATGCCAGCAAGGTCAACACGCTGGAGAACCGGCTGATGCGCGCGCGCCAGTCGATCGAGCGCGAAAAAGAGCAGTCGACGAAGAAGAAACTCGATACCGCGATATCGTTCGGTACGGCAATACTCGGCGCGGTGCTCGGCCGCAAAAAACTGACCAGCGGCACGGCGTCGAAAATCGGCACCGCGATCAAGACCGCCGGCGGTGCGCGCAAGGAAGCCGCCGACGTCGAGCGTGCGGAAGAAATCGCGGCAAAAACTCAGGCCGAAATCGAAGCGCTGAACGCCGAGCTCGAGAAAGAGATCGAGGCGCTGGATACGGCCTATGACGCACAGGCCGAGGAACTCGACGAGGTGGTCGTGCGCGCGAAGAGCACCGACATCCACGTACCGATGATCGGCCTGCTGTGGATGCCCTACACCGCCGACGAGAAAGGGCGACTCAAGCCCGGCTGGTAGCACTTACCGGAAAGGTCAGACTCATTTTTCTTTGCGATACTAAGAAAAATAACTCTGATGCGCGCTTTGGGACGCCCCTTTCTCCTTGATCAGGACCCGAGGCAGGCGCCAGCGTAGGCTTTGACGACGCCCGAGTTCTCGAGCTGGCATTCATTGTCGTAAGTAATGCCGTCCATGCCGCATACGGGCGAATACTCGCGCGTGCAGTTGCGGCCCTGGTCCTCGCAGACCCCGGCGTAGTCGATGCGCACGCCCCTGCGCTCAGCGTGGCAGGCATTGCCGTAGGTCATGCCATCCTGCCCGCAGACGGGGACGAACAGCGCCGGGCACGGACGCGCGTTGCAGGTACCGAGCTTGAAGCTTTGGATGTCAGCGCTGCCAGCGAGACAAGCATTGGCGTAAGTCTTGCCGTCCTCCCCGCAGACCGGCGCATAGACTTTCGGGCAATTGTCCGCGTCGCAGCGGCTGGCACGCTGTACCGGGACTCGCGCGGCATTCGCCTCGCAGCGATTGATGAACGTCCGGCCGTTCATGCCGCAGACGGGCTCCTCGATGTTCGGGCACCCCGCAGGCGTGCAGGCGCCGAGGCCCGCGACGGGCACGTTGGACTTCTGTGCGAAACATTCATTGATGTACGTGTTGCCGTCGACACCGCAGACCGGGTCGAAGTTGGACGAGCAGCCATTCTCGTCGGTATCCGGGCAAATACCTTCATGTACGATGTCGACACCGGAGTCCTCTGCCACGCAGGCGTTGCTGTAGGTCTGGCCGTCTTCGCCGCAGACCGGCGCGAACTCCGACGTGCAGGCGGCACTGCCACCGCCGGCTGTAGCGTCCTGCAGAACAGCGCTTGTGAACAGCCGCGACACGTCGACTGACGACGCGTTGGCTGCCAGCGACAGAAGGCCGGCAACGATGCCTGACAGAATATGTGCTTGTTTGCAGATCACAGGGCTCCCGGCTTATATCCGAATGGTCTTAGAGCGGCCGATCGTCAACTAGTTCGCGACCAGCGCGCTGATCGGCACCAGCTCGTAACCTTCTGCCGCGAGCTTGGGCAGTTCCGTTTCCAGGAACGCGAGCGTTGCCTCGTAGGGATGGCCGATAGCAACCGCGGCGCCGCGCGCGCGCGCCAAAGACTTCAGGCGTTCGAACTCGGCTCGAATCGTCGCGGGCTGCGGGTCGTCATCCAGGAAAACGTCGCGCCGGATTGCGCGCACACCGCTCTCGGCCGCGACCTGCATCGCGACACTGTGGTGGGTCGTAAAACTGTCGACGAAAAACAGGGGATTCCGCAAGCCGAGCTCCTCCATTAACCAGCGCATGTGGCCGGGGTGTCGCGTGATCAGGCTGCCGCGGTGGTTATTGAAGCCGACCGCGAACGGTACGGCCTTTATCGCGTCATCGATCGCAGCCCGGAACTGCTCTCGGCTCATGTCCAGCGTCACGCCGCCGGATTCATTGCGGCGATCGACGGCAGCCTGCATCGGCAGGTGCACCAGGACCTCCTTGCCCTCGGCGTTGGCAGCGTGGGCGAGAGCGGCAGCCCGCGGCGCATCCGGAAGAATCGCGAAGCTGACCGGGCCCGGCAATGCGATTGCGCGGCGGCCAGCCGCGAGTTGGTAGCCGAGATCGTCGATGATGATCGCGATGCGCGGTGCGTCGGCCGTGCCGCATACGCCTGCCGGCGCCGCAAACAATGCGGCAAAGAGCAACAGGAACCGCTTCACTGGGCGTTGCTGTGCATCACCCCGCGACGCGACAGGCGCTCGAACGCTTCGACGAGCTGCGCGTCTGCTTCGCGATCGACCTGGCCGGTCAGGCTCAGGTCAGGAAACCCCGGCGTGTCCGCCACATAAATGTCGGGCGTGATGCCGGTTTCGTGGATGGAGTCGCCGGATGGCGTGTAGTACCGCGACGTCGTCAACTTGATCGCACGACCTTTCGACAGCGGCATCACCGTCTGCACAAGACCCTTGCCAAAGGTTTCAGTACCGACGACAGCTGCGCGGCCGTGGTCCTGCAGGGCACCGGCTACAATTTCGGATGCGGACGCGGAACCGCTGTTGACGAGCACGATCATTTCCGCGCCGTCGAGAATGTCGCCGCGATGCGCGGAGCGGACGAAGCGCGCATCGGACGTGCGGCCGTCCGCCGAAACGATGAGGCCGGAATTCAGGAACAGGTCAGAGACGTCGACGGCCGCGTCCAGCACGCCGCCCGGGTTGTTGCGCAGATCGAGTATCAGTCCGGCCAGCATACCGTGGTTGGCGTCTTGCAAATTGTCGATAGCGCGGCTGACTTCCCTTGCCGTCGTTTCGCTGAACTGGCTCAGCCGGATGTAACCGTAGGACGGGCCGAGCAGCTCGTAATGCACGCTTGCGACGCGCACGATCTCTCGGCGCATTTCGTGAAGAAAGGCATCGCCGTCACGCATGACGGTGATACTGATGCGTGAGCCGGGGCGGCCGCGCATGCGCTTGATACTCTCATGCAGCTTGCCGGATTCGACCGGGTAACCGTCGATCGCAATGATCGTGTCGCCACTTTGGATACCGGAGCGCGCCGCCGGCGAACCGACGATCGGTGTAATGACGCGAATCTCGCCATCGATCTCGCCGACCTCGATACCGACGCCGGTGTAGCTGCCCGTCGTGCTGATGCGGATGTCGCGATATTCGTCGGCATCGAGGTATTGCGAATGGGCATCGAGGTCCGCAACCATGCCGCGGATAGCGCTTTCGAGCAGCTCGGAATCGTCGAGCGGTTCGACATAATCGCTCTTGACCCGCTCCATGACTTCGGCGAACAGCCGCGCCTGCTCCCAGGCCAGCTCTTCGCGCTCCGGCGCCGGCGGCGGGTTCAGCAGCCCGCCGCCGGTCGACAGCGACAGACCCATGATCAGGCCGATAATTACAACCAGAATCGCTCTGGTTTTCAGGGACATACTGGTCTCCGACAGCGCCCGGCGTCACGCCGGTTGCGGAACCATCGACGATAGCACAGCCGCGATTTAGCGCCTACAGGCCCCGTTCACGAAAATGGGGACATTCTGCTTTTTCGGAAAAGGGGTCGAACCGATTTATTTTGACCGCGACCCCTAATAGCGGTTGCCATGGTTAACAAAATAAATCGGTTCGACCCCTTTATCAGGAGCCGGGCTGGCGGGTTACCCAGGCGCGGGGGTTTTCCGGGCGCGTATTGCGCCGGACTTCGAAGTACAGCGCTGCCTGCGGCTGGCCACCGCTGTCGCCGACGGTCGCGATCGCGTCGCCGGGCGCGACCCAGTCACCGGTGTTTTTCAGGATCGTTTCGTTGTAGCCATACAACGTCATGTAGCCCTCGCCGTGGTCGACGATGACCAGCAGGCCCATGCCGGCCAGCCAGTCCGCGAACACGACCCTGCCGTGATACACGGCGCGAACCTCGCGCCCGCGCGGCGCCGACAATACGACACCATTCCACTTCAGCTGGCCGCCCGCTCGGGGCTGGCCAAAATCGTGCAGTAACGTGCCGGCCACGGGCCAGGTCAGCCGCCCCTTGTATTCGGAGAACGGATCCTCGGAGCTGATTGGATAGTCGGACAGGATGCTCGTCAGCTCGGCAATCAGTCGCGCCAGGTCCTTTTCCTGTGCCGCCAGCCGGTCGATCTCGCGGCCTTCGTTGTCCATGCGCTTTTGCAGCGAGGCCAGCAGCGTGCGGCGCTCCTGCTGCGCCGCGGCGAGCTTGTCGAGTTCCGACTCGCGCTCTCTTGCGATCGTCGCGAGCCGCGCTTCCTCGGCCGCAACTTCGCTGTGCAGCGCGGCAAGCACTCGCAGCCGATCGCGCATCTCGTTGATGTTGCCGGACCGATAGTCATTCAGGTAGCGGTAATAGGCCATCAGGCGGCCCAGCGTTGCCGGATCCTGCTGGTTCAGCAGCAGGCGCAGGCGCTCCTGGTTGCCGCTCATGTAGGCAGCGCGCAGCTGGTCCGCCAGCGTTCCCGCTTCGGCCGCCAATTTCGCCTGGTTGTCGGCGATCGCCGCGTCGAGCCCGGCGCGACGTTTCTCGGCCAGCGCGCGCTCACGCTCCAGCGCGTCGAGCCGCATGCGCTTTTCGGCGATCGCGACTTCGGCTGCCTGCAGCTCGCCGGTCAGGCGATCCCGGTCCAGCGCCGCGCGGTCCATGCTTTCTTTGAGGTCGCTGATGCGCTCGCGCACCTCCTCGAGCTCGATCTCCTTGACGCGGGCAAGATCTTCCTCGGCCGCCACGATGGTTGGGAACAGCAGCAGGCAACAGAGGGACAGAGTCTGGAACTTCATGGGCGCAGAGTATTGCTATAATGCCGCTTTTGCCACAGACGCCGCGCACGGCGCCAACAATAAAGGCAAACAAGCCGAAGTCGATGGCTCCCTGAACAATGGACAGAATTCTCGAATTCGCCGGCAATCACACGTTGCTGGCCTTTGCCCTGGTGACGAGCTTCCTGCTCGTCATTTTCTCTGAACTCAGGCGCAAGGCAAGCGGCGTATTATCGATCGAGGCGCCGGAAGCGGTACGGCTGATCAACGCCGACGCACTCGTGGTCGATCTCAGAAGTGCCGAGGCCTTCGGACGCGGCCACATCGTCAATGCGCGCAACATCCCGGCGGACGAAATCGACGCCCGCATCGACAAGCTCGGCGCCAACAAATCGAAGCCGGTCGTCGTCGTTTGCGAAGCGGGCCTGACGTCATCGAAAACGGCCGACAAACTGAGGAAGGCCGGCTTTGACAGTGCTTATGGCCTCAAGGGCGGCATGAACGGCTGGACGCAGGCGGGGCTGCCTGTCGTTACTGGCAAGAAGACGAAAAGCCGCAAGTAAACATGGCCGGATGAGCGCTGTTCGCATCTACGGCAATTCGACGTGCGCCTATTGCGGTGCAGCACGCATGTTACTTGCAGGAAAGGGGGTGACGTTCGACGACATCAATGTCGCTACCGACCCCGACAAGCGCAGTGAAATGGAGCAGCTGAGTGGCCGGCGGTCGGTACCGCAGATTTTTGTCGGCGACAAACACGTCGGCGGTTTTGACGAACTGTGCGAGCTGGACAAGAGCGGTGAACTGGATCAGCTGCTCGCAAAACTTTAACGGACTCGAAGAGGCAACAAGGTATGGCAGACGAAGAAAAGGCAGCGGCTGAGAAGCGGCTCTCGATCATCAAGATTTACGTCAAGGATTTTTCGTTCGAATCGCCGCAGACACCCGGCGTATTTCGTACTGAAGAGTGGTCGCCGCAAACGAACCTGAACCTGCGCAGCGCCCACACGCCGGTCGATGAGCAGTTTCATGAGGTCGTGCTGACGATCACGATCGAAGCGAAGGCCAAGGGCGAAGAAAAGACGCTGTTTCTCGTCGAGCTGCAGCAGGCGGGCCTGTTCGATATCTCGGGTTACGACGAGCAGGAATTCGGCGCACTGGTTGGCAGCTTTTGCCCGAATATCCTGTTCCCGTATGCGCGCGAGACGCTGGCTTCGATGATACAGAAGGGCGGCTTTCCGGAGTTTGTGCTGCAGCCGCTCAATTTTGACGCGCTGTATATGCAGTCTCTGCAGCAAAAACAGCAGCAGCAGGCAGCGGCGGAAGCCGCGCCGGCGGAGAAACACTGATAGTTGCTGCAGCCAACAGTGTAACGACGCCAACCATTGCCGTTGTCGGCGCAGGCTCGTGGGGCACCGCGCTGGCTCTGCAGTTCGCGCGCAGCGGCTGCAACGTGCGGCTCTGGGGCCGCGACCGCGCGCAGCTCGAAAAGATCGCCAAAGACAAAATCAATGCCCGTTACCTGCCGGACGCGCCGTTCCCCGACAACCTCGAAGCCGTAATAAAGCTCGAGGACTGCGTCGCCGGCGTTCGCGACGTACTGGTTTCGGTGCCGAGCCACGGTCTTCGGGAAACGCTGACGAACATCCAGCCGTTCCTGCGCGACGACGCGCGCGTCTGCTGGGCAACGAAGGGCTTCGAACTGCATACCGGCAAACTTCCGCATGAAGTCGCTGCCGAGGTGCTCGGCTCTGAACGTGCGGTCGCGGTGCTGTCCGGGCCGACGTTTGCCAAGGAGGTCGGCGACGGCCTGCCGACGGCGATGACGATCGCCGCCAACGACCCGGAGTTCGCCCAGGAGCTTGCCGTCTCACTGTCGGGCGAGAACTTCCGCGCCTATACCTCCGACGACATGATCGGCGTCGAGGTCGGCGGTGCCGTCAAGAACGTGCTGGCGATCGGCGCCGGCATGTCCGACGGTCTTGGTTTCGGCGCCAATTCACGCGTCGCGCTGATTACTCGCGGGCTCGTCGAGATGACGCGGCTCGGCGTCGCGCTCGGCGCGAAAAAAGAAACCTTCATGGGGCTCGCCGGCATGGGCGACCTCGTGTTGACCTGCACCGACAACCTGTCCCGCAACCGCCGCATGGGCCTCGCCCTGGCCAGCGGCATGAGCGTCGACGAGGCGAAGAAGGAAATCCAGCAGGTCGTCGAAGGCGTCATGGCGGCGGAGGCCGTCATGGAGGTGGCGACAAAGCTCGGTATCGAGATGCCGATCTGTCACCAGGTTTACCGGATCCTCTACGAGGGCGCCTCACCGCGCGAGGCGGTCGGCACATTGATGCGGCGTTCGCTGAAGTCCGAATCCGACGCCGACAGCCAGGACAGCGCCTGACGTAACTACTGTGTCGCTGGACAGGCAAGTCGCCCGTTTCCCGGCGGCGTAAGCATCAGATTTTCGGCTTTTTTCCAAACTGGAAATCCGGCCGGCATCTTCTATGCTTTCTCTACACCAGTCCTTACACGAGGGGTTCAACCATGGATCGCCGTGAATTCTGTCGCTCGTCGCTTGCCACCGGCATTGCTGCGAGCTTTCCGTTTATTTCCGGATGTGGAGAAAAAGCGCCTGTCGCAACGGATGCGGACACCAGTATCCGCGCCGTGTCACTTGATGGGCAGGAGCTCGAATTAGAACGCGCCGCCATTCGCGAGCTTGGCGAAGCGTTAAACGGGCCGGTATTGCTGTCTAATCATCCGAATTACGACAGCGTGCGCCAGGTATGGAACGGTATGCACGACAAGCGGCCCGCTCTGATCGTGCGCGCAGCGGGCGTCGACGACGTCTGTGAAGCCGTCACGTTCGCAAATGAGCGCAATTTGTTACTGGCCGTCCGTGGCGGCGGCCACAGCTGGCCGGGAAAATCCGTCTGCGAGGACGGCATGATGCTGGACCTGTCGACGATGAATAATGTCGACGTCGATAGCGAACGCCGCATCGCGAAAACCGGTGGCGGCGCGCTGCTGAACAATCTCGACACCGCGTCGCTCGAGCTTGGCCTGGTCACGACCGCAGGTGTCGTCTCGCACACCGGCGTCGGCGGCTACACGCTCGGCGGCGGCTTCGGCCGGCTGAATCGTAAGTACGGCCTGACGATCGACAACCTGAAGGGAGTCCACATCGTCACGGCGGACGGTGAACCCCGCCGCGCCAGCATCGATAACGAGCCGGACCTTTACTGGGCCGTGCGCGGCGGCGGCGGCAACTTCGGTGTCGTCACTCGTTTCGACTACCAGCTGCACCCGTTCGACCGCAATGTGCTCTCCGGTATGATCGTCTGGCCCGTTGAACAGGCGCGCGAGGTCCTCGATTTTTATGCCGACTGGCACCTGGGGCTGTCCGACGACCTCTACACCGGACCCGCGATGATGACGATGCCCGACGGCACCGGCGTCGTCGCAATGGAGGTGCTGTATGCCGGCGACCCTGCGGCCGGCGAGAAGGAACTTGCGCCGCTGCGCAAAATTGGCAAACCGATCGACGACGGCGTCAAGGTGCAGGACTACATGGTCATGCAGACGCAGGAGGATGCCACGCTCGCGCACGGAATTCGTTCCTATGCGAAGAACGGCATGGCGCGCGAGTTTACGCACGAGCTGGTGGATACCTTGCTGGAAACCTACCAGCGTGACCCGCGGCTGGCGTTCTTTACGCATACGTCCGGCGGCGCCGTCAACCGGGTCGAGGAGACTGCGACCGCGTTCCCGCACCGCAATGCGGAGACGATGATCATGGTGCTCGGCTTCTGGGAAGACCCGGAGCAGGACGAGGAGGTTATCGCCGCGGCACGCAATTGGTTTGCCGCGCTCGAACCGCATACCGGTGGGTACTACGACAATATCCATTACGAGCGCGAGCGCGCGGCCGGCAACTATGGGCCCGCCTACGAGCGCCTGTCGCGGATCAAGGCGAAGTACGACCCGGGCAACCTGTTCCGCATGAACAGCAATATCGAACCCGCTGCGTAGCGTGATCTAGCTGCCGCCGGCAAAGCCGGCCTGCCGCCAGGCTTCATAGACGACGACGGCCGCGGCGTTCGACAGGTTCAGGCTGCGATTGCCCGCACGCATCGGCAGGCGAATGCGCTGCGCCGGCGGCTGCGCGTCGATGACGGCCTGCGGCAGTCCCCGTGTCTCCGGTCCGAACAGGAATGCATCGCCGGGCCTGTAGTCGGGCGTATCGTAGCGCGTGCTGCCCCGCGTGCTGATCGCGAACATGCGCGGCCGGTCGAGCGTTTCAAGGCAGTCCTCCAGCGATTCATGAACGAAGACATCGGCAAACTCGCGGTAGTCGAGACCGGCGCGCCTCATGCGCGCGTCGTCGAGCTCGAATCCCAGCGGTTTCACGAGGTGCAGCCCTGCACCGGTATTCGCGCACAGGCGAATGATGTTGCCGGTGTTCGGCGGAATCTCGGGTTCGTACAGTATTACTGCGAACATAAATGGGGGTCCTCGCGCCGGCCCTGTATAGCACTGAACCATGTAGAATGCCGCATCCGATGACCCGCGAATCCGACAATCCGTTACACACAGACCTTTGCGGCGTCCCGATGTCGTCGCCGATCGTGCTGCTGTCCGGCTGCGTCGGCTTCGGCGAGGAATACACGCGCGTCGAGGGCTTTTCGAATGCCGATGTCGGCGCCGTTGCGCTCAAAGGCACGACTGGCGACGCGCGGCTCGGCAACCGGCCGCACCGCGTGTTCGAGACGCCGATGGGCATGCTGAATGCGATCGGACTGCAGAACCCGGGTGTCGACTTCGTCGTCGACAGCATCCTGCCGGGCCTCGACTTCACTGAAACCCGCTTTTTCGCGAACGTCTCCGGCTCGACGATCGAGGAGTATGAGCGCGTGACTCGACGCTTCGACGACTCGCCGATCGACGCGATCGAGATCAACATCTCCTGCCCGAACGTCAAGGAAGGCGGCGTGCAGTTCGGCAATGACCCTGAGATGTCGGCCCGCGTCGTTGCCGCGTGCCGCGCGCTGACGAAAAAACCGATCATCACGAAGCTGTCGCCGAACCAGACCGACATTCGTGAAAATGCGCGGCTCTGTATCGAAGCCGGCACCGACGGTTTCGCCGTCATCAACACGCTGATGGGCATGGCCATCGACGCGGAGAAACGAGCCCCGATTATCGGCAACATCCAGGGCGGCCTGTCCGGACCGGCGATCAAGCCGATTGCCTTGCTGAAAGTACACCAGGTCTACGAAATCGCGAAGCAACACGGAGTGCCTATCATCGGCCAGGGCGGCATCACGACACCGACCGACGCGATCGAGTTCATGCTGGCGGGTTCCACGGCTGTCGGCGTCGGCACCGCGCTGTTTTACGATCCGCTGATCTGCAAGAAGATCAATGCGGGCATTCTCGACTACCTCGAACGACATCGCCTCGGGTCGGCCTCCGCGCTGATTGGCGCATTGCGATTGTGATTCAGGGCACATCGACACAAAAATAATTACCGAGCTCACCACTAAATAATCCGCCCCTGCTGCCGATAACCGAGTCAATAGATCGACTCGGATAGCACTCGTGCATATAACCCAGATGATTGCCGTCGACCAGCTGGCGGTTGGCATGTATGTCGCACAGCTCGATCGGCCGTGGCTGGAGACGCCGTTCCTGTTTCAGGGCTTTTATATCCGCGACGACGACGAAATCAATGAGCTGAAAGCGCACTGCAAGCACGTCTACGTCACCAACGAAACGCTGCCGGACGCCCTGAGGCCGAACACGCGGGTAATTACCATTGATGAGAGCGGGCAACCGCAGGTTGATGATGCCGCCCCGAAAGGCCGGATGTTCGGACTGCGGGGACTGTTCAACCTGTTCAAACGCTCGCACACCGAGGATCACCATGGCAGCAGCACGGTCGTCTACCGATCGTCTTCGAGCCTGAAAGACGAGATGCCGGCTGCCGCTGGCGCCCACGAGCGTGCTTCCGTGCTCCTCAAGGGCGTGATGGAGAAGGTGCGTGAATCCGGCAACCTCGAGATAGAGCATCTGCAAGCAGCGGTGACCCCGATGGTCGACAGCGTACTGCGCAATCCGGCGGCACTCGCGTGCCTGATGCGCTTGCAGAAAGCCGACAATTATCTTTACCAGCACTCGATCGCCTCTTCTGTCTGGGCGACGATTCTCGGACGCCAGCTGGGACTGGATCGGAAGGATCTCGACGTCATCGCGCTCGGCGCAATGGTGCTCGATGTCGGCAAGACACAGGTACCAAAGGAAGTCCTGACGAAACCGACTGAACTCACCGAAAGCGAGCGCAAACTCATGCAGCGCCACATTCAATTCGGGATCGATATCCTCGACCGAGCCGGCGATGTCGATCCCGCCGTTCTCGAGATGGTGGCCCACCATCACGAGCGGTACAACGGCACCGGATACCCGGCGGGCCTCAGTGGAAGTGAAATCCCCGTGTTCGGACGAATCGCCGGCATCGTCGACACTTACGATGCGATGATCACCAAGCGCCCTTATGCCAGCCAGATGTCCAACTATGACGCGCTTCGCCAGTTGCGGGTGCTCGCGGACGTCGAGTTCCAGGCAGAGTTGGTTGAACAGTTCACGCGAGCTGTCGGCGTGTTCCCAACCGGCACGCTGGTCGAGCTCAACACCGGCGAGGTGGCCGTCGTGATCAAGCAAAATACCATTCGTCGATTGCGGCCCGAAGTCATGCTGATCATGGACGTGAACAAGGAGTTTCTCGACGATTTTCGCGTGGTCGACCTCGACAAGGAAAAGGTCTCGTTGTCCGAACGACACTCGCTGTGGATCGAAACCGGTCTCGCGCCCGGTACCTACGGCATCGATCCGACCGAATTTTACCTCAGCTGAGTTTTCACGTGAGCACTACCTCAGTTCGGTTACCTTTCCTGCAAAGCGACGGCCTTACGCGCACGAGCCGTCATCTCGCGCGCGCCATGCGGAAATCGCAGTCTGTGGTTCTGCTGCTGATCAGCGTTCAGAACTTTGAGCGCCTGACTGCGTCCGTCGGTCACGTACGAGCGGGGGAGATACTGGAAGACTTCTTCAGCCGTCTCCGCGATGTCAAGCGTGATGACGATGCAATCGAGCAGATTGCGGATTACAAGTTCGCGATGATGGTCAGTGGCCTGAAGAATCGTGGCCATGCAGTGTTGGCGGCGAAGAAGATCCAGCGCGTCGCATCGGAAACGCAGGCGAGTCTAAAACTCGATCCCTCTGCGCTGCAAACGTCGATAGGCATCGTGCTGTGCCCGGAGCAAGGCGACAATCCTCACGATCTGCTTCGGTACGCCGAAATTGCGAACCTCGATGGTCGTCGCAGAGGCGAAAGCATCTGCTTTTTCGAGCAACAGACTGCGCGACAGCTGTTTTCCGACTGGGGCCTCGAGGGTCGTCTCGCCAGCGCAATAGATGCCGGCGACCTGGAGCTGCATTATCAGCCAAAACTTTCTCTGGCGAATTCGGCGATCGTCGGGGCCGAGGCCCTGATGCGCTGGAACGAACCGGAGATCGGCTTCATCTCGCCACAGGTTTTCATTGACCTCGCCGAGTCGACGGGCCAGATCAATGCGTTGACGGAATTCGCGATCCAGCGCGCCTGCCGGCAGCTCAGCGAATGGGAAACGTCGATACCGGAGCTCAATATCGCGGTCAACGTCAGTCCGACGCTGGTCCAGGACAGCAGCATTGTCGACGTCATCGAGAATGCAACCGGGATCTGGGGCACAAGCCCGGCGGCACTGACGATCGAGGTAACCGAGAACGCGCTGATGGTTAACCCCGAAGCGTCACACGACATCCTGACCAGCATCCGGGACATCGGCGCCAAGGTGTCTATCGACGATTTCGGAACCGGCTACTCGTCTCTTGCCTACCTGAAGCGAATTCCGGCAGACGAGCTGAAGATCGACCGATCATTCGTCATGGGCATGCTTTCGGATGACGGCGACTACAAGATCGTCGAACACTCAATTGCGATAGCGTCGAGCTTCGGACTCGACGTGGTTGCCGAAGGCATCGAAAACAAACAGGAGCTCGATGCTCTCAAGCAGCTCGGCTGCGACTACGCACAGGGCTACTACATCTGCAAACCTGTGCCTTCGTCCCAGTTCGAGAAAATTTGTCGCGACTGGGATGGGCTGCCGGAACAACAAACTTTTCCGGCCAACTCCTCCGCACAGTCTTAGCCACTGACCCCCGGTTCGTTCCCGGTTCGCGAGCCGTGTGGCGCCGCCGGTAACAAGGCCTTATCGCGGCGTAAGCTTCAGCAGGCGGCCTCCGTCCCGGTCCTCGAGCACGAATAGTTCACCGTTCGGACCTTGCTCCACCTCGCGAATGCGATTGCCCATGTCGTAGCGTTCAGCCTCGTGCGCCTCGTCACCGTCGATAACGACGCGGATGATCGCGCGCGAAGCGAGCCCCGCGATCAAGGCCGAACCGCGGAGCTCCGGAAACAGGTCACCGTCATAGAAAATCACGTTGGCTGGTGCGATCGTCGGCACCCAGTACACCTTCGGCGCTTCGAATTCCGGCCGCGTGTCGTGGTCCGGGATCGGGTCGCCGTTGTAGTGGTCGCCGTTCGAGACGATTGGGTAGCCGTAGTTCGCGCCGGGTATGACGAGGTTGAACTCATCGCCGTGCAGCGGCCCCATTTCGGTATTCCATAGCCGGCCCTGACGGTCGAACGCAATGCCAAGCGGATTGCGGTGCCCGAGAGACCAGATTTCTGCCGTGACGTCGCCACGGTCGGCAAACGGATTATCGTCGGGCACGCGGCCGTCATCGTGTAGGCGCACGATCTTGCCGAGGTTGCCGGTCATGTGCTGCGCGGGTTCGAATTTCTGCCGATCGCCCGAGGAAATGAACAGGTAACCATCATCGTCAAATACCATGCGGTGCCCGTAGTGGCCATCGTCCGTTACCTTCGGGTTCTGGCGCCAGATCACTTCGACATCCCGCAATACGCCTTGCCCGCGCTCATCGAACTCCAGCCGGCCGCGCGCAACGGCGGCGCCGCGCGTGTCGCCGACGCCGGCCTCGGCGTAGCTCAGGTAGACGAGCCCGTTGTCCACGTAGTCCGGATGCAGAATCACGTCACCCAGCCCACCCTGGCCGCGATAATCCACGTCGGGCACATTCTCGACGCCTCGCCTTGCAGCGACTTCGCCGTCCTCACTAACGACGTGCAGCCTGCCGCGCTTCTCGGTGACCAGCAGCCGGCCGTCCGGTAGAAACGTCATGGCCCACGGCTCGTTGAACGTCGCGATTGGCGTGACTTCGAACGGCAGCTCAGCCGCCGCTATGGCCGGCGCGGTAGTGAGTAAGATCAGTGCGGTAATTCGTTTCAAGTCATGCTCCTCAAGTGTTTTCGTCGATGTCCATGCGGCGATGCGTATGAGCTCGATCCCCGGCCGGCTCCCTAGTCTACCCGGTGCGACAGACTGGCTTGGCCCGCGATACGCCCGCTCCGGCGCGGTTTTGCGTCGTTTCGTCGCAGTTGTCGAACTGTACAGGTCGCGGGCGGGCAGGCGGCGTGTATTGCTCGCGGTCAGTCAGAACCGATCAATGACCGTCACCCCTGTCTCTTTGAAGCTGTTCATTTCGGTGAGGCCGATCAAAGCGTCATCCAACCTGATGGTCCTGCCGACCAGCAGGTCCGGTTTGAGCGCGCCGGCCCGGATCATGTCGAGCAACTCGGCGTAGCGATGCGCCTGTATGCCATGAGAACCGAGAATCTCCAGCTCGAACGCAATGACGCGCGCCATCGGCACGACCGGGCTGCGGTCGTCGCCCAACATCAGGCCGACCTGAATGTGCTTGCCCCGTTTTCGCAAACACTTGATCGAGTTAGCACAGGTCTCGAGGCTGCCGAGCGCATCGATTGACACATGCGCGCCACCGTTGGTCGTGCGCTTGATGCTTTTCGGCACGGCGTCGTCGGTACTCGCGTTGATAACTGCGTCCGCACCGATGCTTTTTGCAAACTTCAGTTTCTCGTCGTCGATATCGATGGCGACAACGAGCGCATCCAGCGCCTTGGCGATCATGATTGCCGACAGCCCGACTCCACCACAGCCGTGCACCGCGACCCACTGCCCGGCGGATACCCGCCCCTGGTCGACGACCGCGCGAAACGACGTAACGAAACGGCAGCCGAGACTTGCCGCCGTGACGAAGTCGAGTTCGTCCGGCAGCCGTACCAGGTTGACGTCCGCGTAGTCGATCGCGACGTATTCGGCAAACGATCCCCAGTGCGAAAAGCCGGGCTGAAACTGTTTGTCGCAAACCTGGTGATTGCCCGACTCGCACTGCGGGCAAGCACCACAACCGCAACAAAACGGCAGCGTGACGCGATCGCCAGGCTGCCAATTTCTTACGTCCGGACCGACGGCTTCGACGATGCCGGCAAGCTCGTGGCCGGGCACGTGCGGCAGCCGGATGTTCGGGTCGTGCCCCATCCAGCCGTGCCAGTCGCTGCGGCACAGCCCGGTTGCCTTGACGGCGATGACGACGCCGGCGGACGGGGGCACCGGATCCGCCACCTCCTCGATCGTTAGTGGTTCGCCGAACGCATGATAGGTTGCTGCTCTCATTGGTCGTGCCATGTTAGCAGCTGCCCCGAGTCGACAGCGATGACCTCGTCAGTCGAGGTGCAAAGCTTTCATCTTGCGCGCCAACGTGTTGCGGCCCCAGCCAAGCAAACGCGCCGCCTCCTGGCGATGCCCGTTGGTGCGCGCCATCGCGGTACGGATGAGCGTCTTCTCGAACTCCGGCATCGCGGTATCGAGGAGCGCCGTCTTGCCGGTGCCGAGCTGGCTTTCGGCCCAAGCTGCGAGGCTGCGGGTCCAGTCGGTCGTTGCCGACGCGGTGCTGCCCTGGCCGCCGAATTCGGACGGGATGTCTTCCGCCGTGATGACGTTGCCGGGCGCGGTTACCGTCAGGCGGCGGGCGGCATTGACGACCTGGCGAACGTTGCCGGGCCAGTCGTAGCTCTGCAGCAGGTCCATCGCGTCGCTGTCGATCGCTTTCGGCGCTGCGTTCAGTTCCTTCGCGGCTTCGGCGAAATAGTGATTCAAGAGCAGCGGGATGTCTTCGCGACGGTGCCTGAGCGGCGGCGTGTTGATGCGGATGACATTGAGACGATGATAGAGGTCCTCGCGAAAACGCGCCTCCTTGACGGCGCGCGCCAGGTCCTGGTTCGTTGCCGCAATGACGCGCACGTCAACCTTGATCGACGTTTGTCCGCCGACACGATAGAACTCGCTTTCGGCCAGCACTCGCAGCAGACGCGTCTGCAGTGCCGGCGACATGTCGCCGATCTCGTCGAGAAACAGCGTGCCCCCGTTTGCCTGTTCGAAGCGCCCGACACGCCGTGAATCGGCGCCGGTGAATGCGCCTTTCTCGTGGCCGAACAGCTCGGACTCGAGCAGCTCTGCCGCGATCGCCGAGGTGTTGAGTGCGACGAACGGCTTGTCGGCACGCGGGCTGTGTTCGTGCAGCGCACGGGCGACGAGCTCCTTGCCGGTGCCCGATTCGCCGGTAATCAGCACCGTCATGCTGGAGCCGGCCAGCCGGCCGATCGATCGGAACACTTCCTGCATCGCGGGCGCCTGCCCGATCAGCGACGGTATGACGCCGCTGTCGCCCGCGTGTTCCAGGCCGGCATCACGTCCGTTACGGCGCGCCGCTTTCTGCACGAGCTCGACGGCCTCGTCGATGTCGAAGGGCTTCGGCAAGTATTCGAACGCGCCACCTTTGTACGCGGCTACGGCATTCTCGAGATCGGAGTGCGCGGTGACGACGATGATCGGCAGGTCCGGCTGTGCGTCGTTCAGTCGTTCGAGCAACGCAATCCCGCTCATGCCGGGCATGCGCACGTCGGTGATCATTACGTCCGGCGTGTCGTGTCGAATGGCTTCGAGCACGTGCTCGGCGCGCTCGAAGCTCGTCGGCGCCATGCCGGCCTGCCGCAGCGCTTTTTCCAGCACCCAGCGCACCGACTGGTCGTCATCGACGACCCAGACGTTCAGGGCGTCCTGCACCGCTGCGGCACTCATGACGGCGGCACCTTGCCCGTCGACAGCGGCAACCGCACGAAAAATACCGTTCGGCCCGGCCGACTGTCGAACTCGATCAGGCCGCCGTGGCGGCTGATCAGTTCCTGTGCCGCCGGCAGCCCGAGGCCGGTGCCTTCGGGACGGCTGGTAACGAGTGGGTAAAAAACCGAATCCTGCAGATCGCGCGGTATGCCCGGCCCGTCGTCCTCGATTTCGACGCTGGCAACAACGCGATGGCGCCTGTCGCCGATCGTAAAATTGGATACGGCGCGGGTCCTCAGCGTTATCGTGCCCTGTCCGTCGAGTGCGGTGCTGGCATTGCGAACGAGATTCAAAAACGCCTGCACCATCTGGTCACGGTCGAGATCGATATCCGGCAGCCCGGGGTCGTAATCGCGGCGAATCTGCAGCGACTTCTGGTCTTCGGCGTCGACGATGCGGACGACGTACTCGAGCAGTTCGTGCACGTTCACCGGTTTCTTTTTCGGAGGCCCGCCGGGCCCGAGCAGCGTATCGACCAGCGCCGCGAGGCGGTCGGTCTCGCTGATGACGACGTCGGTGTATTCCGTCAACTCGTTGTCGCTGAGCTGGCGCGCCAACAGCTGCGCCGCGCCACGAATGCCGCCGAGCGGGTTTTTGATTTCGTGCGCCAATTGCCGAATCATTTGCCGACCGGCGCCGTGCTGAATCAGCAGCGCATTCTCGCGGCTGATCTTTGCGCGCCGCGTAACGTCGGTCATTTCGACGAGGATCACCGCGTTTCCTATCGCCAGCGGCGATACCCGGCAGTCGATCAAGCGTTCATCGGCATGCGCCTCGGTCGTCGGTAGTCGCAGCTCGATCGCGTAGTGATCGCCCGTTGCCAGCACTCGATTCAGCACGTCCGCAAATTCCGGGTCGTCACCAATGAGCCGCAGCAGTGGCTCGCCGTGTGCGCGGCTCGAGCTGATACCGAGAATGTTTTCAGCCGACGGATTGAAGGCCGTTATCAGCAACGCGCTGTCGAGCAGCACGATCGCCGTACTCAGCCCGTCGACAATGGCATGCGCGTCGCCGGTACCGATACCGCCGCCGCCGTGATTGTCGTAGCGTCTCGAGGGCGTTTTGCCGCCTAGAAATTGACCGTGCTCTGCTGCACGTAGAATCGAAGCGGGTTGCTGCGAATCAGGGGCGTCCCCGTTTCGTTCAGGATCTCTACCTGCAGGTTGTGTTCGCCACGCCAGACTTCCTGGAGCTGCACCGACGTGCTCGATATGTCCCGGCCTTCGCCGTCGAAATACAGACGCATCCGGTGCCCCTGCTGCAACGCCGGCGTCACCTGGATCTGTACCGTCAGCTGGCCTTCGATATTCCATAGTGTTTCTTCCGAAGCCGGATAGGTGATCGAGAGGCCCTGGTAACGCACGGGCTGATTCGGTGGCGGTGGCGGTGGCTCTTCGGATTTGTCGCGCCCGTATCTGCGAACGGCCGTGGTGTTGGCCTTGGGCAAAACGATTTCCTCGGCACCCTCCGTCGGCCGGTCAGAGTAATGAACGACGCCGTCCTCATCGACCCAGCGATAGGCCTCAGCAAATACGGCGCTTGTTGCGAGCAGGCTCGCAAGCAGCAGAATCGGGCGACTGTCCATACGATGAGCATAGCAACGCTGACCGGGTCGGGGCCAGTGGCCGGGCGACATAACGTGTCGCCCGGCACACTTACACCCGTTGTTTTTACAGGCTGTAGTACATGTCGAACTCGACCGGATGCGTCGTCATCCGCAGGCGAGTGACGTTTTCCATCTTCAGGTCGATGTAAGCGTCGATCAGGTCATCCGAGAACACGTCGCCAGCCTTCAGGAATGTGCGGTCCGCGTCCAGCGCCTTCAGCGCCTCTTCAAGCGAAAACGCGACGAGCTGCAGTTCCTTTTCTTCCTCCGGCGGCAGGTCATACAGGTCCTTGTCCATGGCGTCGCCCGGGTGGATCTTGTTCTGGATGCCGTCGAGGCCGGCCATCATCATGGCCGCGAACGCGAGGTACGGGTTCGCCATCGAATCGGGGAAGCGCACTTCGATTCTGCGCCCTTTCGGGTTCGATACATAAGGAATGCGGATCGATGCCGAGCGGTTGCGCGCGGAGTAGGCGAGAATCGTCGGCGCCTCGAATCCGGGTACGAGACGTTTGTAGCTGTTCGTTGCCGGGTTCGTGAACGCGTTGATCGCTTTCGCGTGCTTGATGATGCCACCGATGTAATACAGCGCGGTGTCGGACAGGCCGCCGTAACCGTCGCCCGAAAACAGGTTCTTGCCATCCTTCGACAGCGACTGGTGCACGTGCATGCCGTTGCCATTGTCGTTGACCAGCGGCTTCGGCATGAACGTTGCCGTCTTGCCATAAGCATGTGCGACGTTGTGAACGACATACTTCAGCACCTGCACTTCGTCGGCTTTCCTGACCAGTGTGTTGAACCTGGCGCCGATCTCGCACTGTCCGGCCGTAGCGACTTCGTGGTGATGGACTTCGGTCGATACGCCCATGTCCTCGAGCGCAAGACACATCGCCGAACGAATGTCGTGCAGCGAGTCGACTGGCGGTACCGGGAAATAACCGCCCTTGACGGTCGGACGGTGGCCGATGTTGCCGTGTTCATGAGCGCGGTTCGTGTTCCATGCGCCTTCGTCCGAATCGATCTTGTAGGACGCGCCCTGCATGTTGTCTTCCCAGGAAACGCTGTCGAAGACGAAAAACTCGTTCTCCGGGCCAAAATATGCCGTATCGGCAATGCCGGTCGAGTTCAGGTAGGCCTCGGCGCGCTCGGCGAGCGAGCGCGGGCAACGATCGTAGCCCTGCAGTGTCGACGGCTCGACGACATTGCAGCGCAGGTTCAGCGTCGGCTCGTCGGTGAAGATGTCGACGACACCGCTGGCCGGGTCCGGCATCAGGATCATGTCGGACTCGTTGATCCCCTTCCAGCCGGAGATCGACGAACCGTCAAACATTTTCCCGTCCTCGAACAGGTCCTCGTCGACCGTGTGTGCGGGCACCGTTACATGTTGTTCCTTGCCTTTCGTGTCCGTAAACCGGAAATCGACGAATTTGACCTCATTTTCCTTGATGAGGCTTAAGACCTCTGCGGGCTTCATGGGAGTTCCTCCAGCGTGATATATGAATCGGGGCCAGTCATACACCGGCCAGGTCTAGGGCTTGTTGCAGTTATTGTGCCAAAATGGTGCTTCACGCAACTTATTGTTTTGACACCAATAAAAGTTATCCACAAAACCTGTTACGCGCCACAATCGTGCAAGGGGCACAAGTCCCGCACCATCATAGTGCATACGACGGACCTTTGCACGAACGTTTGGGCGATGGGGAGGCCGGCACGCGCCCGTCCCGCGCCGGGGGCTCCAACGGCCGGGGCGTCGCGTGCTGTTCAACCGAAGTAAAGCGGAGCGCCGCGCGCAAAGCGCGCGGCGTGAGCCATGAGGGCGAGCAGTGCGCGACGCCC
>JBFIQH010000026.1:0-21512 GCA_041609735.1 Woeseiaceae bacterium
GAGTTTGCCGTCGATCAAGCGGAGTTTTTCTCTGCGCGGCAGGCGCTTGATCCGGTGCTCCAGATGCTGCGCGCGCGAACGATCACCCGCCGGGCACTCGAACACCTTCTCGAACGGTTGGCGGCCGCGCAGGTACTTGGCACCGGCCCGGTTACCCTCATGGTCACGAAGTCGCGCCTCGACGTCGAGCGCTATGCCGGTGTACAGGCTGCCGTCAGCACAGCGCAGAATATAAAGGTGATAATCGCCGTCCGGGTTCGCCGTGTCCGGATTGCCGGGGGTATCAGGCGCTGCCGCCAACGAGTGCGTCCCCGAGCACGCGAAACGCGCCCTTTTCGATGCTGCTGAGGTTGTTCTCGGTTTCCTCGAAGGTCAGCACGATCTCGGCGGCATTGCCGAGCTCTTTCGCTGGCTCGTGCAGCGACAGCGTCAGCGTATTGCCGAGCAACCGGGCCTCTTTGAGCAGGTTGTGGCCGCCAAACTGGTTTTCATTGATCTCGATATACAGGGATTCGTCAAAGTCGTCTTCGATCGCGCGCATCAAAAGCAGGTAGTCCTTGATGTCGCCCGCCTCCGAGGTGCTCGCAAAGAACAGCATTGTCGCGTTCTCGCGAACATCGAATGCAACGGTATCGTAAAACCGGCTGTGTGACATCGGCTGGCCCTGAACGACGGAAATCGGACTCCAGTCTACGATACTCGGGCGACCGATTGCGAATTCGCTGTCAGGGTATCGATATACCGGTCCTTGTCGGCCCAGAGCGAACCCAGCCACTGGTGGACGTAACGGCGAAATTCGCGATCGTTCTCGTAATCACCCTCGATCAGCGACGGGTCAATCGGGCGCTTCTGCACGTCGACGATAACGTCGACGTGCTCGCCACAGCACATGCTCCAGAAACGCGGCGCGCCTTGCGGATACACAATCGTTACGTCAAGTATGGCATCGAACAGCTCGCCCATCGACGCCAGCGCAACGGCGATGCCGCCCGCGCGCGGCGGCAGCAGGTGCACGTACGGTGACTTGCGTTTGACCCGTTTTGCCTCGCTGAAACGCGTCCCCTCGATAAAATTGATGACCGATGTCGGCGTGTGGCGAAACTTGCGGCAGGCCCGCCGTGTCGCCTCGAGGTCGCTGCCTTTTTTCTCCGGGTGCTTCGCCAGGTAGGACGGCTTGTAGCGCTTCATGAACGGCATATCGAGCGCCCACCAGGCCACGCCCAGAATCGGAAACCAGATCAGCTCCTGCTTTATGAAGAACTTCAGGAACGGGATGCGGCGATTCAATGCGACCTGCAATACGAGAATATCGACCCAGGTCTGGTGATTGGACAGCACGAGGTACCAGCCTTCGCGGCGCAGCCCGTCGATGCCCCGCGCGACCCACCGCGTCGCTCCAATGCCCGCAAGCACGAGGCGGTTTACGCTGATCCAGTTCTCACCCAGCTTCATCAGGATGCGCGTGAGCCCGCGGCGCACGGGCGCAATTGGCAGCAGCAGTTTTACAATCGCAAGGAGAAAGATTGGCACGAACCAGAACAGCGTATTGAGCGTCAATCCGCCGAACACGATAACGCCGCGAAGATTGCGAAGGAATGCCGCCAAACCGGCCCCCGGTTCCGTCGGAAAGAGCGCATTCTAGCCCAGCGCTACGATGAAGTCCGGGCCGCGACAGGCGCGCCGGTCGCGTTGCCGCCCCGCATCACCGCGTTCGACGAGAATGCCGGCAACCTGTGGCACGATAGGAGAGGCAGACCATGATCGAAAAGAAGCGTATGAAAGATTACCAGGGACAGTGTTTTTGCGGTGCGATCGGATTCACGTACTCGACCGGCACGCCGCCACCGCAGTGGTCGATACGGGCCTGCCAGTGCCGTTTTTGCCGCGCGCACGATGCGCTCAGTACGTCCGACACCGGCGGCAGGCTGGTATTCGTAGCGGCGGAACCGCGCCACCTGCAGCGCTACCGTTTTGCGATGAAGACGGCCGACTTCCTGCTGTGCCGCAATTGCGGCGTCTACATCGGCGCCGTCATAAGCACGCAGGCCGGGCGCTTTGGCATCATCAATACGCACGCGCTCGATCCGGTCCCGCAGGACATCGCCGACGTGCAGCCCATCAGCTACGATAAGGAAGATTCGTCCGGCCGCATCGCCCGGCGCGAGGAGCGCTGGACCCCGGTAAGCGCGGTGCCGTAGCAGTAATCAGTTACTCCGCCAGACGACCTCGGTCATTTTGCTGAGGCCGGCGTCGCGAAATTTTGGCGGCGCGTTGGCAATATCGTCGTAAGCGTCGATGCGCGCAAGCCGGGGCCAGTACGACAGCAATTCCTGCGGCAATACCGAGTACGGCGGACCATCGACTGAGGCCTGCGCATACTCGAGTGTGATGACGAGCTGTGCGGGGTCGGCCGACAGCCGCGCCGTCGTATGCGCGGCATAGCGCGGGCGCAGGACTGCTGGCAGTGCTATTAGTGCTCCACGGTCGTAATGCGCATCGAATCCGTCGCCGTCAAACGCGAAATAATCACCGCAGACGATCGTAATCGGCAGCTCGGTCGCGCGGTAATGTGTGCCATCGGCGGAACGCTCATAGCTCAGATCGTTGTCGGTAAAAAATTCACGAGCAGCGATTTTCGATACCTCGATGCCCGTCACCTCGTTCCCTTGTTCCGCAAGCCACAGCATATCGATGCTCTTGCCGCAGAGCGGCACCAGCACTCGAAAACCGGTGCCTCGCCAGTGGCGTTTCAGGCTGCGATTGCCGTCTGCTTCATGCCAGCCAATTCGTCCTTGCTGCCAGCGTTCGAGCCAGGTTTCGTTCATCGTCGATCGCTCCGTGCCGCATCCTCGTCCGCTAACCGTTGTGCGGCCGTGCAGTTTACGCAATTCAGCGCCGGCGGTACCATGCGTCGCTCAATTGCGAACCCACGACGGACAAAGAACCTGATGAGCACTGCACTGCGGATCGACGGCAAAGCGAAGGCGGCCGAGCTTTCGGCGGCGATTACCGCCGAGACACGGGCGCTCTTGGAGCAACACGGACTGGTGCCGGGACTGGCCGTGGTCATCGTCGGCGAGGATCCGGCCAGCCAGGTCTACGTTCGCAACAAGAAACGCACCGCTGAGGCCTGCGGCTTCCATTCTGTGCAGCACACGCTGCCGGCCGACAGCACCGAAGACCAGGTCCTCGGCCTGATCGACGACCTGAACAACGACGACGCCATTCACGGCATCCTCGTGCAGCTGCCGTTGCCCGGTCACCTCGACGAACAGCGGATCACGCAATCGGTATCGCCTGCCAAGGATGTCGACGGCTTTCATTACGTCAATATCGGCAAGCTGACGGCCGGCGACAGCGACGACGGATTCGTGCCCTGCACGCCTGCAGGCTGCATGCTGATGATTCGCGATCATGCCGGAGACGACCTGTCCGGCAAGAACGCCGTTGTCATCGGCCGCTCCAATATCGTCGGCAAACCGATGGCGAGCCTGCTGCTTGCCGCCAATGCGACCGTCACGGTAACGCACAGCCGCACATCCGACTTGCCGGCCGTATGCCGCAACGCCGACATCGTCGTCGCCGCCGTGGGCCGCGCCAACATGGTGCGTGAGAACTGGATCAAGCCGGGCGCCGTCGTCATTGACGTCGGCATCAACCGCATCGACGTCGAGGGCGAGACAAAATCGCGACTGACCGGCGACGTCGACTTTGACGCTGTTTCACGCGTTGCTGCAGCGGTCACGCCGGTGCCCGGCGGCGTCGGCCCGATGACGATCGTCATGCTGATGTCCAACACCTTGCGTGCGGCACGCCTGAGCGCCGGAATCGATTGAAGACGCGCGCCGACGTTGAACTGCCCGCCTCGGCCGAGGCATTCCGGACGATCTGGCTGTCGCCCGACGATGACGGCATCGTGCAAATCATCGACCAGCGCGTGCTGCCGCACAAACTGCAGGTCGTCGAACTCGAGGACTGGCGCGACGGCGTGGTTGCGATCGTCGACATGGCCGTGCGCGGCGCACCGCTGATCGGCGCGACCGCGGCATGGAGCCTGTACCTGGCGGCACGCGCCGGCGGCGTCGACGAGGTCCGGGCGGCATCGGCCAAGCTGCTGGCGTCGCGGCCGACCGCGGTCAACCTGCGCTGGGCCGTCGAACGCGTGCTGCGCGCGGCCGGCGAGGCGCAGGATGACGCGCTCGCCGATGCGCTGCGGCGCGAGGCGACGGCGATCTGTGACGAGGACGTCGAGATCAGCCTCGGCATCGGGCGCGCCGGCCTGCCGCTGCTGCGCGACATCGCCGCGTCGAAGCGCGGCCCGGTCAACGTGCTGACCCACTGCAACGCCGGTGCCCTGGCGACCATCAACTGGGGCACGGCGACGGCACCGGTTTACCTCGCGCGCGACGAAGGCATCGACGTGCACGTATGGGTCGACGAGACACGCCCGCGCAACCAGGGCTCGCAGCTGACGGCGTGGGAGCTCAGGCGCAACGGCGTACCGCACACGCTCGTCGTCGACAACGCCGGCGGGCACCTGATGCAGCACGGCATGGTCGATATCGTCATCACCGGTACCGATCGCACGACACGCAGCGGCGACGTCGCCAACAAGATCGGTACCTACCTGAAGGCGCTCGCCGCGCACGACAACGGTGTGCCGTTCTACGTCGCTCTGCCGTCGACGACGATCGACTGGACGATCCGCGACGGCATCCGCGAGATCCCGATCGAAGAGCGGGACCCTCGCGAGGTATCGCACGTCTACGGCGAAGCCGACGGCCGCACGACGATCGTCAACACCGTCGCCGACGGAACCCCCGTCAGCAATTATGCCTTCGACGTGACGCCGGCGAGACTGGTGTCCGGGCTCATTACCGAGCGCGGCATCTGCGCAGCCAGCGAAGAGGGCCTCACCGGGCTGTTTCCGGATCTTGAAAGCTAATGACTGACGACACTCAGGGCATTGACGAGGGCTACGTAAAATACGTGAGCCACTGGAGCGAAGGCCCGCCGCCCGGTGCCGACGCCGTCGCCGAACTCAACCGCTGGCGCGAACCGCTTTATGACGCCGGCCTGATCGGCCATTACGAGGACCTGAACGTCGGTTATGGCAATATCAGCGTGCGCAGCGCGACTGCCGGCGGCTTCGTCATTACCGGCACCCAGACCGGCCACATCCGAAACACCGGTCCGCAACATTATTCGCTCGTTACGTCGGTCGACATCGATGCAAACACGGTGCGTTGCGTGGGCCCGGTGCAGGCCTCGTCCGAGGCGCTGACGCATGCGGCCCTGTACGCGCTGTCACCAACCATCGGCGCAGTCGTGCACGTGCACGACCGGGCGCTGTGGAACGAACACGCGGGCAGCCTGCCGACGACGGACGCGTCGATCCCGTACGGCACCCCGGCCATGGCACGCGCCTTCGAATCTCTCTGGCGTTCCACGGCGTTTCGCGAAAGCGGCATCGCCGTCATGGCGGGCCACGAAGAGGGCCTCGTCAGTATCGGCCACACGCTGGAGGAGGCGGCCACGCGGATGCTGGCGCTGGCACCGACGACCCGCAGGCAGCAGGATCCGACCGCCTAGGACGCAGGATCGCTATTGTCGGCGACCACCGGCTCGAGCTCGAAGCGAAACGTGCGGCAGGTCTTGATACCGGTTCGAGTTTCGCCTTCCTTCAGCGGCAGATACGTCGATGCCTTGACCGCACGTCGCGCCGGCTTTTCGAAGATTCGGTGCGTGCTGCTGCGAACCGCGATTCGATAAGGCCGGCCCTTGCGGTCGATGTTGTAACAGACCTGGACTTGCCCCTCGACCCGGTCACGGCGCGCTGTGTGCGGATAATTGGGTACTACGGTGTGCTTGGGAACCCGGTCCGAGCCATGATCTATGAACCGGGTTAATACGGTCGTCTCCGCCTGCAGGCTGCTGCACAACAACAACAGCACCAGTCCGGCAAGCCGCTCAGGTTTCATCATCATTCTCCGTCTTGCGCCGGTCGTCGATAGTGATGTTCGCATTGACCGGATCCGTTGCGTCCAGATACATGCCGCGCACCTCTTTCAGTGCCCGCGCATTCGGCGCGATTTCTTCGCCACGCTCGAGGTCTCGCGCCGCCTCTTCAAAGCGGCCTTTCTTGATGTAAATCAGCGCCCGATTGCAGAGCGCACGCCAGTTGCGGTCATACTCGGCCAGCGCCTGGTTGCAGTATTCGAGCGCCTCGTCGTAACGGTCGAGCAACACGTAACCCGCGCAGATATTGCCGAGACCGGCCTGCCGCTCGCGCTGCCCGACAGCGACGTCGAGCCCGAGACGAGTCAGCCGTATGCCTTCTTCCGCGTCGCCAGCCAGCAGCGCGTTCGCGCCATCCACGAGGCTGGGATTGCGAGGACCCAGCACCGTCTTGACCTGGTTGTCGTCAGCGTTCTGGGTCAGCGCCGGCTCGGCCAGCAGCGCTGCGCTCGCGAGTACGATCAGACTGTAATAGTGGACAGCATTCATGGCTTTCGGCCCTGGCGTCCTCCGGTTGCGGTCGGTCAGTTCAGGTGACGCTCAAAGAATTGGACCGTCCGCTGCCACGCGAGTTTCGCTGAATCTGCATCGAATCTCGGTGTCGTGTCGTTATGGAAGCCATGGTTTGCGCCGGCGTACGTGTAGTCTTCATAAACGACGCCCGCCGCTTTCAGGGCCCGCTCGAAATCCGGCCAGCCCGCATTGACGCGTTCGTCCAGACCGGCATGGTGCAGCTGCAGCGGCGCCCGGATCGCGGCGACGTCATCACCGGACGGATGACGGCCATAAAAGGCGACGGCCGCTTTCAGGTCGGGCCGGCGCACGGCCAGCGTCAGCGACATGCCACCGCCGAAACAGAAGCCCACGACGCCGACGCTGCCGTTGCTGTCCGGGTGATTCTTGATGAAATCGACCGCGGCGACGAAGTCCTCGACCATTTCCGCGCCGTCCCGCTGTCGCTGCAATTCCCGACCTTCGTCGTCGTTGCCGGGATAGCCGCCAAGCGGCGTCAGCGCATCCGGCGCAAATGCGATGAAGCCGGCGATCGCCAAACGTCGCGCGACGTCCTCGATGTACGGATTCAAGCCTCGATTCTCGTGTATGACGACAACGGCGGGCCGCTTGTGATCGATGACGGCGGGCCGTGCGTAGTAGCCTCGCATGACGCCGGCGCCGGCCGGCGACGCGTACTTCTTGTAGCTGGTCGATAGCGACGCGTCGTCGGGGTCGACCTGTACCGCCAAGGCGTAGTTCGGACTCAGGCTCGCAAGCAGGCCGGCTGCCGTGACGCCGCTCGCTGTGAAACGCGCCGCGCGATCGAGAAATTCGCGCCGGGTCAGCGTGCCGTGTACGTAGCCGTCGAACAGCTCCAGCACGCGCGGATCGAAATCGGATGCCTTGCTCATCGTTGCCGATCGCTCCCGTTGCCGGACCTCGCCGCTAGCCGGCGATGTACTGTTCGAGCTGCTGGATCTCTTCTTTCTGGTCCGCAATGATTGCCTGCACGAGGTCACCGATCGATATCATCGCAACGACCTTGTCGTTCTCGACGACCGGGAGGTGGCGACACTTGACGTCGGTCATCGTCTGCATGCACGAATCGACGGTCGCATCGGGCGACGTCGTGACGACATCGGCCGTCATGATGTCCGCGACGGACGTCGAATCTGACTTGCGGCCTTTCAGGACGACTTTGCGCGCATAGTCCCGCTCGGAAACGATCCCGCGGAGGGTGTCCCCGTCGAGCACGACCAGTGCTCCGATGCCTTTCTCCGCCATGCGCTTGATGGCATCGCGCACTGACGCGTCCGGTGCGATAGAGATGACGTGCCTTCCCTTGGCATCGAGCAGGTGCTTGACGAGTTTCATGCGTAATCCCCTTTTTTTGGCATCCGCATCGTGTCACGAGGTTCGGTATCGCAGGAACACACGCGCGGTATCTGTTTGCGCCTATTCTAGCCCACGCGTCTGCCGCCGGCCATGTCGGGCCGGCCACAGCACGAAATCAACTGCTTAGCGAGGTGCCGCTCCGCGTTCTGACAAACGCGGCCGGCAGCCCGCTAGCGCGGTCGCGCAGCGGCCAGCAAATCGCTGGCGCGCAGCCAGCGTCCACGTACCAGCACGCCATGCACGCGGCGACTGTTCGCGATATCGGTGAGAGGATTTGCATCCAGCAACATTAAATCCGCCAGCTGTCCCGGCTCCACGGTGCCGGCGTCGAGTCCGAAGAATTCAGCGGGCGCCGTCGTGCCTGCCTGCAGCGCCTCGTACGACGACAGGCCGGACGCCACCATCAGTTCGAGCTCCCGGTGCAGCGAGAACCCGGGCACGTTGAAGACCTGCGGCGCGTCGGAACCGAGCAGGATCAGCCCGCCGGCTTCGTGCAGTCTGCGAATCAGTTCGCGGCGAACGGCAATCGCCGTTCGAGCGATGTCGGCGCTGAAGCCGCGCTCGCGGTACAGGTCCTGTTTGACTCTGATCCACTGATTGATCGTCGATGCTTTGACGTACTGCATCTCCGGACGGTTCGCGATATCGGTCGCAGACTCGGCCGAGACCCGGAATTCGAACAGCGTTTCTGTCGGCACGTTGGCGACGCCGGCGGCGACGGTCGCATCAACGAGCGCTCCGATACCCTCGCGGTCGATGTCATCGGCGAGCATGACGTCGAAGAAACCGCCGTAGCCGCCGGACGGATCGACATTGGCAGGCAGTAATGCGGCCATGTAGCCGTCGAGATGGTCGATCGTCGCCATGCCCTTCGCCAGTGCGCCGGTCACGCCGACCGAGACCGGCACATGGCCCGCAAACGGCATTCCCAGCCGATTTGCCTCATCGGCAATCGCGTTGAATTCCGGCGCGCTGAGCCCGGGATGAATCTTCAGGAAATCGTAGCCCGCCGCATGTTGTTGGCGCACCCTCCGCGCCCCGTCGGCCGGGCCGTCCACCGAGTTGCCGTTCAGCGAGGGCCCGGACGTAATCAGGCGCGGACCGATGACGCGACCCTCGCGAATGTCCTCGCGCAGCGCCAGGTGCGATGGCCTGCCGAGCATGCCGCGTATCGTTGTAACACCGTTCGCAAGGAAAAGACCGAACAGCCGTTCGACATCACGATCGGCGGTTCCCGTCACGTGCGCGTGCATCTCGGTCAGCCCCGGCAGCAGGTACCGGTCGGTGCCGTCAATGACTCGCGCGCCGGCCGGCACGGCGACGTCCCCCACGTCGCCAACGGCGGCAATCCGGTCTCCACTGATGACGACCGTCTGTTGCGGCAGCACGATATCCGCGGTCATCGGAATGACGTTGACGTTGACAATTGCCGTCGAGTCCGCGGACAGCGATGCGGCCGGCAGACACGCCAGCAACAACGGAATAAATCGAGTCAGGTGCATCGGACTACCCGTCACCGGTAACGGTCGCGAGCCTGTCGCGGCTGATATTTCCGCCGCAAATGATCACAGTGACGTGCGCTCCGCCCGGTGCGTCGCTTTTATGGTCCAGCGCCGCAAGCGCAACGCCTGCCGCACCCTCGATGACCTCGCCTTCGTCAGCGATAAAGCGGCGCATCGCCGTCGCGATCGCCTCTTCGTCGACGAGCACGAATTCGTCGACGAGCGTCCGGCACCAGTCGAACGTGATCGACCCGTTTTCGATACCGCCCGCGGTGCCGTCGGACAGCGTCGGCCTGGATTCGAGTTCGACGATCCGGCCGGCCTCGACCGAGCGCGCCATGACTGGCGAATTCGATGGCTGGCAGCCGATGATGCGTGCATCCGGATTGTGATGCTTGACGACACTCGCAACGCCGCTGATCAGGCCGCCACCGCCAACCGCTACGTAGACCGTATCGACCTCGGACATCTGCTCGACGATTTCGATGCCGCAGGTCCCCTGCCCGGCTACGACGTCGAAATCGTTGTACGGCGACAGGTAAAACATGCCGTGCTCGTCGGCATATTTCCGGGCATGCAGTTCGGTGTCGAGTCCGTCGGTGCCGAAAAAACGCACGTCGCCACCGTAGCTGCGAATTGCATCGACCTTCGCCGTCGAAGTTTTCTCGGGCACGAAAATGACACCGGCGACACCCAGTTTCTGCATCGCGAAAGCGACGGCCGCGCCATGGTTGCCACTCGACGCGGTGACGCAGCCCGCGGCCCGGGTAGCGTCGTCGAGCGTCATCAGGCGGTTGGTCGCACCACGCAGCTTGAAGGAACCCGTATGCTGGTGATGCTCGAGTTTGAGCCGCACGTCGCAGCCCGTCACCGCGCTGAGCCTGGCTGATGCCCTGAGCGGCGTCCTGCGGACGATCGACTCGATGCGGGCAGCCGCTGTCGCTGCCGCGTCGGCGAGTCTTATGGCGGCAGCATCGGGCAAGAACACGCGCTCCTGATCTATACGCGATCGACGCTGAATGTGTCGCAGCTGTCCGGGTCACCGCTGGCGAGCCCCGTCCGGAACCAGCGTTGCCGCTGCGCCGACGTGCCGTGAGTGAAGGACTCGGGAACGACGCGCCCCTGCGACTGGCGTTGCAGCCTGTCGTCCCCGATGGCGCTGGCCGCGTTCAGCGCTTCCTCGACGTCTCCCGATTCGAGAATGTTACGCGCCCTGTCGGCACGATTTGCCCAGACGCCGGCCAGGCAATCGGCCTGCAGCTCGAGGCGGACCGACAGCTGGTTCGCGTCGCCCTTGCTCCGGCCCTGTTGCATCTGACGCACCTTGCTCGAAATCCCCAGCAGGTTTTGCACGTGATGTCCGACCTCGTGCGCGATGACGTAGGCCTGCGCGAAATCGCCGGGCGCTTTGAAGCGCGTGCGCATGTCATTGAAGAAACTCAGGTCAATGTAGGCCTTCTCGTCCGCCGGGCAATAGAAGGGTCCCATCGCCGCCTGACCGAGTCCGCAGGCCGAACGGGTCGCGCCACTGAACAGCACCAGCGTCGGTTCACGATAACGCTGACCCTGTGCGGCAAAGATCGAATTCCAGACGTCCTCGGTGTCTCCCATGACGACGGCGATCATGTCGGCCATCGGATCATTTTTCAGATCTTCCGCAGTCGGCTGCGATCCACGGGTGCTGGCGCCGCCGGTCGACTGCATGCCCTGTATCAGGAACGTCGGATCGACGCCGAAATACATCGCGACGAGCACGAGCACGATCGTGCCGATACCGCCGCCGAGCAATTTGCCGCCGGTGCTGCGCTGGCCGCGTCTATCCTCGATGTTGCTGCTGCGTCTGCCGCCTCGCCAGCGCATCGTTGAACTCCTGTTGCCGGCCCGCCATTCTCGGCGATGCCGGCCGCTTTGACAAATTGGCGCAACCTGATCAGCGCTCGAAGCGATAGATGATGTCGATACCCGACTCGGTCTGTCCCGACGTCGCCTTGATGCCGAATCCGCGTGCGAGATCGTAGCGCGCGCTGATGACGTTGTCGCGGCCGAACAGACCGACACCGTAGCTGACGAACAGGCGCGGCGCGACGTAGGTGCCAAAGTCGACGGCACCGACGCCCTGCTCGTAATTGAAGTCGCTGCCGGTGACGAGCAGCGTCAGCGCACGTTGCTCGGTCGTTTGCGGATAGGTATAGGCATTTATCGTCGGCCTTGCGAGCGTGCCATCGACGAGTACGCCCGCCGTTTTCACCTGCGAATTTCCGTAAATTTCGCGCTCGGCGCGGATCCTGAGATAGGGGTTATTGGCCGGGACGTTGGGAAAGCGAACGCCGCCTTCGACGATCTCGAGTACCTGGCCGAATGCCTCGATTTCGCCCGCCAACCCGTAACGTCCGTTTGCCACCGGAATTGCCGGCCCGTTCCAGTCGAATGTCGCCGTGCCGGTCAGCGAAGCGCGCGCGACGTCGAGGTCAAGGACCACGTCATTGCCGAGCGCGACCTCGACGGAGCCCGTTATCTTCCTGTTGGACGCCGGTTGAGCTTGTTCCTCGTCCGGAAGTTTGCCGGCGACGATGACGACGTCGTCGCTGACCGATGCCCGCGACGACGGCAGGTTTTCCGGTTTGACGCGCGCGCGCGGGATCAAAATGCGCCCGCCGAGCGTCAGGGCTTCATCAGCCACGCCGACGCGCAGGTCGACATCGGCCTGTGCCTGAACGTCAGGCACATCGATAACGGTCAGGTTCTTGCCGCGGAACGCGATCTCGAGCCCGGTAGCCGCCCCGCCGTATTCGGCGCTGGAGACGATCTCGCCGCGGCCCTGACCGGCGCGAAAACTTCCGCTGGCATCGAGCCTGCGGCTTTCGACCAGCGTGCTTTCGAGGGTGATGTCCTCGAGGTGCAGACCGATCGGCAGGTAACTGACGCTGCCGCCATCGAGAACCAGCGACCCCGATACCAGCGGCGCCTGGACGCTCCCCGCGATCGTCATGTTTCCGCGAAGCCTCCCTGTCGCGGTATCGACCAGTGGTGAGAGCACCGACAGTATCGCGATATCCGAAAGTTCGAACTGCAGCTCGCCGTCGACGCCGCTATCGGCCGTATTCGTGACGTCGAGCACCCGGAACTGCCCGCTGACCGATCCGGTGCCCGGCATCGGAAGGTCGATGGTCGCCGCAAACAGCTGCCCTTCGAGAATATTGAATGCGATCGTGCTGGTATCGGTCTGCACAACGAAATTGGGCCGGTCGCGCCTGACGACCGCGCCTTTCGAGATCGAGATATTCCCGGAACCCGTCGCACGCTCGCCGAATACCTGTCGCCACTGCACGGTGCCGTTGACCAGCTGATCGAAGTCGAATCCCACATCACGCAGACTGTTGACGGTGTTCAGCGGTACCCGGGTGACGCTGGCGCCGAGTTCGATGCGCTCGGCGAACAGCCAGTCGAGCCGCAGGCATGCGCCGGCGCCACCCGCATCGGTCACGCAGGCGCGTTCCATCAGCACGCGATCCGACGAGATGACGATTCGTGCGGACTCGTCCAGCGTTGCCGCGTTCTCGCCGGCTCCCGTTATCGCGAATTCCTGCAGCTCGCCATCCCAGCGCGACGGCGACTGCCACCGGTCGGCCCGGCCCGCGAGCGACAGGGCCAGCGAAAAATCCTGGTAGCCGCCGTTGACGCTTATTGCTTGCCGGTTCTCCGCAACCTCGATCGACAGCCGCGGCGCGTCGATCAGCTCGCCACCGAGTGAAATATCGTCGGCGGTGGCACGCACGCCGAATATTCCGGTCCCGTCGTCGGTGATTCGCAGATTCGTGACATGCAGCTCACCGTAGGTCATCACCGGTGATTCGCCATCGATACGCAGGTACGGGTCGGCGTCGTTCAGCGACACCCGGCCCGATGCGGTGAACGCACCCGATGCGTCAGGCAACAGCTCACCGAGATTGCCGACTGCCGCTTTGAACGACAGGCCCTTTGACGCGTACAGGTTGCCGTCGAGAACGAACTCGCTGCGGCCGTGCCGTAACGTCAGGTCCCGCGCAATGATGTCCTTGCCGTCGACGGTCAGCCCGCCGTTGGCGACAAACTCGCGATCCCGCACACGGCCGCTGACGCCGCGCAATTCGGCCTGTACGAAGTTGTCCCTGGCGCGGCCACTGGCGCTGACATTACCGCTGATGACGCCAGGCCAGTCCCGTGCGAGCGTTGCGGTGTTGATACCCGACAGGTCGAGCAACGCAGTCCACGGCCGACGGCCCGTCCAGTTGTACGATGCGTTGCCGCTCAGTCGACCGCCGAGCACACGGGCTTCGCTGATACTGACGCTGGCCTTGTCGCGGTCGCCATTGCCGTCGATGACGAAGAAGCCCTCCTCGACGCCCGCGGCCTCGACATTGACCCGACCGTCGACGCGCCAGGCGTCGAGCGTGCCGCTGAGGTTGACGCTTCCGGCGCTGCTCGAGACGTCGGGAGTTGCCGACGCGATCGGCCACTGTAGTGCATCCCAGCTCACCGCGCCTGCAACGACCCCGGTCGACGTATCAATGCTCACGCTGCCGTTGACGGCGGCTCCCGCGCCGACGACGGACAGCGCTGAGTCATCGATTCGCACGATGCCCGGTTCCATCACAACCGAGAGCCTGCCGGTCACCGGATGCTGGGCGGGCCAGCGACTGGCTACCGCATGCACGTTTGCGTGCTCGAGCACGATATCGGCCGCCGCAGCGAAGCGATCTTGCCACGCGAGCGCCGCGCTGCCGGACGCACCCAGGTCATCGCCGGATATGCGGAACTGATCGAGCTGCAGCCGGCGTATTTCAAAGATACCCTGCAATTCGACGTCCAGCGGACTGTAGCCGCTCAATAGAACCTTGCCGGAGGATTCGAAGCCGAGCGCGTCGACAGGCCCATTCGCCGACAACACCAGGTCGATACGGTCGCCCTCGCCGACGAATGCCTGTCGGCTTGCGGCGGTAACGTCGAGGCGCAATCGATGCGGCGATGCCAGCTGCAGATTGCCGTCGGCCGCCAGCGAATGCATGCCGGTGTCAATCTGCACGCTATCGACGTAGATGCGGTCGAACCATTGCCCGCTGAACTCGAGGCGCCGTATGTCGATTTCTTGTGATATGGCGCCGCCGCCTACCGTTGCATCGCGTACCTCGAGGTCATCGACCAGTAGCCAGAAGGGCAAGCGCAGGCTATCGAGTATGCTGCCGACATCAAGCGGTCCGGTGTCGACGTCGTCCCCCGCCGCAACCATGACGCTCAGCGGTTCGACATGCGCGCCCGAAATGCGCAGCGAGAACGGCAGCACGTCGACGTCCAGCGCCAAGCGCACCGATCCCGCCGTCGCGTCCACATCGCCGGCCTTCAGCCGCACGTCGCGGAATCGCACGCCGGAGCCGAGATCTCCCTCTATGCCTGCTGCGGTGATCATGCCGCCCAGCGCGGCCTCCGCCTGTCGCCACGCGAACCGCGCGCCGGCATCGGTATGCAGCAGCCACCACCAGGACAGCAGCGAGCACGCGGCCAGCAGGACGACCGCCAGCGCGAGGTAGCGGAGCAGTCTCACAGCAGCGGCGTCCCGATCGTAAAGTGCAGCCGCCACGGCTTACCGGTGAAGTCGCGCGCCTGTGCGACGTCGACCCGTATCGGTCCGGCGACGGAATACCACCGAATGCCCAGGCCGACGCCAAGCTTCAGGTTCGGCTCGTTCCAGTCGTTGAACGCGTTGCCGATGTCCGCGAATACGGCTGCGGACCAGTTGCGTCGATAGCGATATTCGATCTCGAGGCTGCCGGTCGCGATGTGGTTCGAACCGACGTTGTTGTTACTCAGTTGTTCGAACGCATAGCCACGAACGCTGGCGCCGCCGCCGGCGCGAAACCGGTAGAAGTTCGGCAATCGCGTCACGGACAGGTCGAGCGTCGTACCGTTGGCGTCAACAACGATCTTGTCGACCGTCGCCTCGGTATAGCCGAGTTCGCCACGCATAAGGACCTTCCAGTTGTCGCCAATGACGTAGCTGCGACGGCTGGACAGGTAAACCTGCGTAAAGTCGATCTCGGAGCCAAACGCCCGGCTTGATGTGAATGCCCAGAAACGCTCGCGATGTCCGCGGGCATCGAAACCCTTGCCACGCAGCGAGATCAGGTCGACGTCAATGCCGAGCGACACGGCGTTGTCGATACCGACGAGCAAGCGATCGAACGCGCCACTATCACCACCGCCGAGCACCACCGGCCGTGGCTCCAGCGGATCGAACTTGCGGTCGCTGTTGAGGAACTGCACGAACGGCGTAATCGACAATTGCCGGTCCCCGGCACGCGCATCGAACTCCCGCAAGTGTCCGAACCGGAACTGCCGCTCGCCGAGATTGCCATTGGCAATCTTGATGAAACCCTCGTCCTCGTCGCTGCGCTTGAACTCCAGGTCCTGGTTTTCGAACTTGATCGTCAGGTCTGCCATCCAGTACTGGCGCGCCTCGGTCAGCCGCGGCACCCGGTAGTTGCCGCGCACGGCAAACTCTTCGTTGGTCTCCTGCCAGCCGACGCCAATGTCCAGCCGGTCGCCACGGCTCGACATCGGCCGGCGTGTCCAGCTTCCCTGCAGGCGGATTCCGGTGTCGGTGCCGAAGCCGAGAGCGCCGAGGTATTGGTTTTTCGTCGCGGTCTCGAGCTTCGCGGTCAGGTCCACGGTCGGCGGGTCACTGTCCGTCTTCCGGGTTTCGGTCACGCTGACGTCGGTGAAGTAGCCCGTTTTCCAGAGGTCAGCCCGAAAGCCATCTACGAGCCGGGCCGTGAACGGGTCACCGCTCCTGAAACGAGGAATGTTCTCGACGACCTGCTGCCGGAGTATGTGATCGCCGAAGTCGATGCTGCCGACAACGTAACGCGGGCCCGTCTGCATGACGAGGCGCGCAAGCGCTGTATTCTCCTCGAGATTCAACTCGAGCAGCTGGGCCTGGTAGTTCGCCTCGAGGTAGCCGAGCCCCTCTGCGAAATCGATGCCGGCCTGCTTCTGCTGCTTCCAGACGGTCTGGTCCAGGCGTTTGCCGCGGGTCAGGGGCCAGTCGTTTTGCCATTCGCGCAAGACCCGCTCGGTGCTGCCCGGACCCTCGACACGCAACTCGAGCTCCCGGATGCGCACCGGGGGCCCGCGGTTGATCGTCAGCTCCAGCACCGCGTCGCCGGTACGCTGACGGATGTAGCGACCGGTTATCTCCGGTTGGTAATAGCCATAGGGCCTCAGCGCCGCACGCGCATCCTTGATCGCATTTTCGAGAATCTTGTCGAGGTCGCGATTCGACACGCGCGCGCGCCGGCCAACCTGCAGGAAATCGATGTAGGCACGCACGTTGGCACGCAGCGGATCGTCGACGCCCTTGATGACGAACTCGAGTTCGGCATGGGCCGTCGCCGCGGCGAACAGCAGCAGCAATGTAATAAATCGGGCCATGGTTCTACATCTGGCTTTCGATCGGCAGCAGGCTCATCAGCCAGGTAGCCAGCCGTCTCCAGACCGTTGTGTGTGGTTCCTTGTAAAGTGTCTCTTCGACGCCGTCGCGAATCGCCGACCACGTCAGCTTGCCTTTGTCGTTCAACGTCAGCCGGTACGTCAGGCGCGGCAGCAGCTGCATGATCGACTTTGCCGCCTCGGACGCGAGCCGTTCCGACGTGACGGCCATACCCATTTCGGTATTGATGTACAGCGAGCGGGGGTCGAGGTTGAATGATCCGACAAACAGCTCACGGGAGTCTACGATACCTACCTTCGAGTGCAGGGTGATTTTGACCGGCTGCGGTCCGTCTTGTTCACCGGCGTCGGCCCGGCGCCGCAGCTCGTACAGTTCGACGCCGGCGCGCAGCAGGGGTTTGCGATAGCGGGCATAGACCGCATGCACGCTCGAGTGGTTCGTCGATGCCAGCGAGTTCGTGACGATGATGACGCGGACTCCGCGCCGTACGAGCGATCCGAACAGGCGTACGCCGGCGCGCAGCGGCACGAAGTACGGCGAGACGACGATGAGTTCGCTCTTCGCCTCGACCGCCATGTTGCGCAGGTGCTCGGTCGTTTCGCCGAGCCTGTCCCGCACGAGACCGCGGACCTTGTCGGGATGGTCGAGTATCAGTTGCGCGTCCGCCGGCACCAGTTCGAGGCCGCCGTTACCGAGCACCAGCGACCGTTTGTCCTGCTCTTGCTGCATGTCGCGTGCGGCCGTTTGATGCTCGATATACCGGGCACCCTCGCGAACCATGTCCTCGATCGAGACGCCCGGCACCTTCTGGTTCAGGAACTCGATCGGTATCGACTCGCGGGTATTCCAATACTCGTCGAAACCGCTCGATACGTCGCTGACGACGTTGCCGATCGCCAGCAGGTCCTCGTCGAGAAACTCGTTGAACTGGCTGCTCTGAAAGTACTCGTCCGCAAGGTTGCGACCGCCGACGATCGTCACCTGGCTATCGACGGTGAACGACTTGTTGTGCATGCGGCGATTCAGCAAGTTGAAATTGGCGATAAAGCTGACGAAACGCGAGCGCTTTCGCGGGAACGGGTTGAAAACGCGGACTTCGATGTTCTCATGGCGACCAAGCGCCAGCAGCCCCGGGTCGACCGGTTTTGTCAGCGCGTCGTCCATTAGCAGCCGCACTCGCACGCCGCGATTGGCGGCGTCGATCAGCGCCATGACGATCAGGTTGCCGCTGAGATCGTCGCGGACGAGGTAGCTTTGTATGTCGACTGACGATTCGGCGAGCTCGATCAGCCGCAATCGTATGTTGAGTGCCGTCGCGCCGACGTCGAGCCGACCGACGCCGTTGCTTGCCTCGTTTTCGCCAAGCCATTGTGCAGCGAGTCTGCCGAGGGTCGTCCCCGACGTATCGACGATCGCACTCGACGGGATGCGTTTTGGAAGGCCGAAAAACTTGTGATAACGCGTTGGCAGCCGACTGCCGACCAGTGAACTGAGCATACCCATGGGCTCAGGATCTCACACCAGTCACGAAAATTTGACAATAAACAGGATTGTTTCGGTTCCTGAACTCAGTCTGTTGATTATTTGCAGGGTGCGTGCAACGATGCCGCCTCGTTCGATAAAGGCACACCTGCTGAAAGGCAGGGCCGCAAAGCCACCGGCCTGTGGGTTTTGATTTCGTCATGAAGTCGCCTATGGCAGCGGGGCTACCGGAGACGAGTATGACCGCAGCCCGTTTAAGAAACACCGGCCGCTTCGGCGCCCGGCGTCTTGCCGAACCCGCCGACCTCGAAATCAGGGATCTCAAACACCTGCTGCGAGTGATGGATCGCGACGCGAACGTCGCTCTGCCAATTCGTCCTCGTGGCGCCGGTACCGCGTCGACCGACTGCAACGCGGCCCCTTCCGGCACGACGGTGCGACTGACCGCACTGGACCGTATCGTCAACATCGATGCTTACCATCACACGGTGACCGCGCAGGCCGGCGTGCGTCTTTACGCATTGTCCGAAGCACTCGCCGAACAGGGCCTGGAACTCGTCGGCAATCACGAGATGACCGGCCGCACGCTGGGCGGAGCGATCGCTGCACCGTGCCTCGGCCCGGGCATCGGGGCGGAATCCTGTGCGCTGGCTGCGTCGGTCATCAGCCTGAAGATGGTCACCGGTTCGGGCAAACCGCTGACGGTCAGTGCAAAGCAGACCAACCTGCTGTCCGCCGTTCGCTCCAGCTACGGCGTGCTCGGCGTCATCGTCGAGGCAACGCTGAAAGTGCAGCCGCTATCGACGTTTGCCGCGACCCACCGGCGCCTGTCGACGCGCGAGTTCTGTTCGATTGTCGATCGCCTGACGTCGAACGATGTCGGTTTCCGTTTTTGCGTCATGCCGCATCGCGACCGCGTCTATCTCGATCTGCGACGTTACGCCAGCGATCCCGGCAACACCTACAACGCGCCGTGGAAGATCCGCGACTGGGGCGAGAGCACGGTCCTGCCGCACGTCTGCAAGTCGCTCAACAAGCTGCTGCCGATACAGTCCGTGCGCTACCGGCTGATTGACCGCGTAACCGAAGCGACCCAGGGCATCGTGCCGAGCCGCTTCGTGCGTTCCGGCAACAACGTCAACTCGCAGGTGCGCACGGCGAGCAGCGCGCGACGTGTCCACTACTCGACCTGGTGTTTTCCGGCGACGGACTTCTCGCTGGTGCTTCGCGCCTACCAGGATTTCTGCCGCGAGAACTACGAACGTACGCGCTACCGTGCCGACATTCCCGCTGTCGGCTACCGCGTGGTCGCGGACCCGTCTGCCGCGCTGTCGCCTTCTTACGATGAGCCGTTGATCGCGCTGCAGACGGCGTCGACGCAGTCGAAGGGCTGGGAAGACTTCGTCATCGACCTGGCCGACTTCGCCGAGCACTGGGCCGGCATACCGATCTTCAGCCAGACGCGTTCGCTGCGCGCCGACTACGGCAAACAGGTCTATGCGGAGCGGCTCGAATACTTCCGCAAGATTCGCCGCCAGTTGGATCCAGAAGACCGCCTGTTGTCGCCATTCATGGCGCAATACTTCGTGTAGGAGCGGCTTCAGCCGCGAGCGGCCCGGCGCCGCAGCCCCGGATATCGGGCCTGCCCCGAAATGCGGGGAGATCCCAGGCCCTGCCGCGGGCGACTTCATCACCGTGGGACGCGCAACAGCAGGATTGCAGCGCGTCAGCGGCCGCCATCCGATCACAGCGGGCTCCCCAAAGCATTGTTTTTTATAAATTTTCGGCGCCGAAACATTTACTTACAGAACGCAGGTGGACTTTATATATCGAAGTGATAGTATGCATCACCCCGATATATGCGGCTCGGCCGCGGGACACCGGATATGGACGTAAAAACTGTTTGCCTGGGGATGCTCACTGACGGTGAGGCAACCGGCTATGACCTGAAAAAGCAGTTCGAATCCTCGTTCGCGCATTTTTTTGCCGCGGGCTACGGCTCGATCTACCCGGCGTTGTCCGCCCTGGCCCGCGACGGACTCGTCGAATGCCGGGAAATCCCGCAGGACGGCAAGCCGGACCGCAAGGTCTACCGCATTACCGACGCCGGCCGGGAACACATGCAGGAAGCGCTGAAGAAGCCCGATCCGACGCACAAGGTGCGTTCGGAGTTTCTCGCGATGATGTGTTTCGCGCACCTGATGTCTGAGGAACAGCTCGACATCGTGCTCGCGAATCGTGTCGCCGACGTCGAGCGCAAACTCAAGCTGATTCACGATTACGAAACATCCTGCATGCAGGATGCGACGCCCGGCATGCGCTTCGTCTGCGGCTGCGGCAAGACAATGCTGCACGCGATGAAAGAGTATGTAGATCAAAACCGGCATCTGCTGGTTACCGACACACCCTCGCGCAAGGCGGCGGCGTCCTGATTGCCGGGTGCCGTCGTCGCGAACCGTAAACAAGAGACCTTGAAAATGGACCTGGGCAGACTTGAAAAACACCGATCCTGGCTGATCTCGGCCGCTATAGCCGCCGCAATCGGACTGTGGCTGCTGTCCGGGCAGTTCGGCGGCAGCGACGCACCGCAATCCGATACACGCGCAGGTGCCGCGGAACCCGCGCTGTCCAGCGTCCGGGTTCGGACGCAGTCAGCCGAGGAAGTGCAGCGCACGATCGTCGTCAACGGCAAAACGGCGCCGGCGCGGATTGTCGAACTCGCCGCGGAAACCGACGGCCGCGTCATCGCGACCGGCGTCGAACGCGGCAGCAATGCGAGCCGCGGAGACCTGATCGTTCGCCTCGACGAACGGGATCGCGCCGCACGCCTGAAACAGGCCGAGGCGACGCTGCAACAGCGGGAAGTCGAATTCGAAGCGCGCGAGAAGCTGAAGTCGTCGAGCTATGTCTCCGAGGCGCAGCTTGCCGAGGCGCTTGCCGCGCTCGAGGCTGCGAAGACCGAAGTCATGCGTGCAAGACTCGATCGCGACTACATGACGATCAGGGCACCCTTCGACGGCGCTTTGCAGTCGCGGCTCGTCGAACAAGGCGACTTCGTCAAGGTGGGCGATCCGGTCGCGACGTTTGTCGATAACCGCACGATCGTTGTCAGCGCCAATTTATCGGAATTCGATGCC
>JBFIQH010000027.1:0-21341 GCA_041609735.1 Woeseiaceae bacterium
TGCTCGGCCAGCCGATCACGATGCTGATCCCGCACGTCATCGGGTTCAAGCTCACCGGCAAGCTGACCGAAGGCGCCACGGCGACCGATCTCGTACTGACGGTCACCGAGATGCTGCGCAACAAGGGCGTCGTCGGCAAGTTCGTCGAATTCTTCGGCGACGGCCTCGCGGAGCTGCCACTGGCCGACCGCGCGACGCTGGGCAACATGTCGCCGGAGTTCGGCTCGACCTGCGCCATTTTCCCGATCGACGGCGAAACCAGCCGTTACCTGCGCCTGTCCGGGCGCGACGAGAAGCACATCGCGATCGTCGAGGCCTACGCGAAGAAGCAGGGCCTGTGGCGCGAGGACGGCGAGCAAGATGCACTGTACACGGACACGCTCGAACTCGATCTCGGTGACGTCGAGCCCTGCATCGCCGGCCCGAAGCGTCCCCAGGACCGCATCCTGTTGAAAGAAGCGGATACCGTTTACGAAAAACACCTGAAGAAAGCCGTCGAAAATCGCAAGGGCGGCGGCAGCGCGGTCGCGAAAATCAACGGCGAGGACGTCGAAATCCGCGACGGTGCGGTGCTGATTGCCGCGATTACGAGCTGCACGAACACGTCGAACCCGATGGTCATGATCGCTGCCGGCCTGCTGGCAAAGAATGCGCGCGAGAGAGGCCTGAAGGCGAAGCCGTGGGTCAAGACAAGCCTCGCGCCCGGCTCGCGGGTTGTTACCGATTACCTGGAAAAATCCGGCCTGCTCGATGACCTCGACGCCGTCGGTTTCTACACGGTTGGCTATGGCTGCACGACCTGTATCGGTAACTCCGGGCCTTTGATGCCCGAGATTGCCGAGGCCGTCGAAAAAGGCGACATCGTGGGTACCAGCGTCCTGTCGGGCAACCGCAACTTCGAAGGCCGTATCCACCCGCTGGTGCGCATGAACTTCCTCGCGTCGCCGCCGCTCGTCGTTGCTTACGCGCTCGCCGGCAACCTCGACGTCAATGTCATGAAGGACTCGCTCGGCGAGGACAAGGATGGCAACCCCGTATTCCTGAAAGACATCTGGCCGAGCCAGAAAGACATCCAGGATGCCGTCACGGCGAATATCGATTCGACGATGTTCGCGAAGAGCTACAGCAGTGTCTTCGAGGGCGACGCCAACTGGAAAGGCATCGATTCACCACAAGGCGAAATCTATACCTGGGACGAGAAGTCGACCTACGTCAAGAATCCGCCGTACTTCGAAGGCATGTCGCTGGCACCCGCGCCCGTTGCGGAAATCCAGGGGGCACGCGTACTGGCGCTGCTCGGCGATTCCGTCACGACCGACCATATCTCGCCAGCTGGCAGCATTGCGAAGGACGGACCGGCCGCGAAGTACCTGATAGAACAAGGGGTCAAGCCCGTCGATTTCAATTCCTTCGGATCGCGTCGCGGCAATCACGAAGTGATGATGCGCGGCACGTTCGCGAACATTCGCCTGCGCAATCACCTCGCGCCCGGTACCGAGGGCGGCTGGACCTGCCACCAGCCCAGCGGTGAGCAGATGTCGATCTACGATGCGTCGGTCAAGTACCGCGAAGAAGGCGTGCCGCTGGTCGTCATTGCCGGCACCGAGTACGGCACTGGCTCGTCACGCGACTGGGCGGCGAAAGGCACACTGCTGCTCGGCGTCAAGGCCGTTATCGCGAAGAGCTTCGAACGTATCCACCGCTCCAACCTGATCGGCATGGGTGTGCTGCCGCTGCAGTTCCTTGACGAGCAGGACGCAAACTCGCTCGGGCTGACCGGCAAGGAAACCTACGACATTTCCGGGCACACGAGCGCCGGCGCAGACACGGTAACCGTGACGGCGACGCCGGAAAGCGGCGATCCGATCACGTTCGAAGCGAAGATCCGCATCGACACGCCGAAGGAACGCGACTACTACGAGCACGGTGGCATTCTGCATTACGTACTGCGGCAGCTCGCGGCCTGAGGCGCTGGCACCAGCGGTTGGTGCCGTAAAGGGGCGGCGCCTCGCGTGACGGTACCGGCGCCACTGCTCGATGCGATTCGATCAGCACGCCACATCTGCGTGCTGACCGGTGCCGGCGCATCCGCAGAAAGCGGCGTCCCTACCTTCCGGGACGCGCAGTCCGGCCTGTGGGCAAAATACGATCCCCTGCAGCTGGCGACGCCGGATGCCTTCGCGGCCGATCCGGGTCTCGTCTGGCGCTGGTACGAGTGGCGCCGCGATCTCGTTCGGCGAGTCGAACCGAATGCCGGCCACCGCGCGCTGGTCGAGCTGGCAACACTGGTACCGGAGATGACGCTGGTCACGCAGAATGTCGATGGACTGCACCAGCGCGCCGGCAGCGCCGACGTCATCGAGTTTCACGGCAATCTATTCGTCAACCGTTGTTTCGCCGAAGGCACCGTCGTCGAACCGGTCGGCGACGGAAAACCGCCGGAATGCCCCTGTTGCGGTGGCTACGTTCGGCCCGGCGTCATCTGGTTCGGCGAGTCTATTCCCGATGACGCCCTCACGCGCTCGGTGGCAGCGGCCGCCGACTGCGACGTCTTTTTATCGATCGGCACGTCGTCGCAGGTTTACCCCGCAGCAGCGCTTGCAGACGCCGCCCGGAGCAGCGGCGCGCTGACTGTCGAGATCAACCCGGCGCCGACGGAATTTACCGACCGGTGCAATGTCGCGTTAAGCGGCAAGTTCGGGAAGACGTTGCCCGAACTGGTAGACTTGGTGCGGCAGAACGGATCACAAGGACGCGTTGAACGGTGACGGACACTTCGGCAAAGAAAATGCTCGGCACACCCCGTTGGGTCAAAACAAGCGGCTGGGTCGTGTTGGCCATCTTCCTGTTCCTGGTCATCCTCGGCATTTACTGGTCGCGCAGCCCGAAGGTCTTCTGGGTCAATGAGTTCGTCAACGACAGCCGGCCGGTTGTCGGCTTTTCGACGACGGACACGCTGATACGGGTCGCGGAATTCCTCGTCGACAAGCCCGGCGGTTACCTGACGAACGACAAGATGCCGCCCGGTGTGTGGCTCGACAATATGCCGAACTTCGAGAAAGGCGTGCTGACGCAGGTGCGCGACCTGTCCCGCGTAATCCGCAATGACTACAGCCGCAGCCAGTCACAGTCGAAAGAAGACCCGGATGTCCTCCTCGCCAATGAAAAGTTTTTTTCGGAGAGCAATTCGTGGCTGTTTCCGCCAACCGAACGTCGCTTTCGCGAGGGTATCGAGGGCCTGGTCAACTACCGGGACCGGCTGACCGGGGTCGTCACGGAGGGCGAGGACGCACAGTTTTATGCCCGCGCCGATAACCTGCGCGAATGGCTGGCCGAGGTCGAGAAGCGGCTCGGCAGCCTGACTCGCCGACTCGGCGACAGCGTCGCCAAAACCCGCATCAACGAGAATCTCGCCGGTGACCCGTCGGCCGAATCTGCGCAAGACGAGCCGGACAGGATCGACGTCCGCACGTCGTGGTTCGAAATCGACGATATCTTTTTCGAGGCCCGCGGCACCGCCTGGGCATTGCTGCACTTTCTGCGCGCGGCGCAGTTCGATTTTGCCGAGGTGCTGAAGGACAAGAACGCCGAAGCCAGCGTGCGCCAGATCATCCGTGAGCTCGAGGCCAGCCTGGCCTCACTGCGTTCGCCAATGATTCTCAACGGCAGCGGTTACGGCCTGTGGGCTAATCATTCGCTGGTCATGGCCAATTATCTGGCCAGGGCCAATGCTGCGGTCATTAACCTTCGTGAACTGCTCGATCAGGGATAGATGTAAATGATTACGGCCGGGCACGGCCGAAAGACGACAGAGTGCCGCGATGCCCTACAAGTACAATATCGAGAATCGAGGAACCCATCTCAGGGTCGAGGTCCGAGGCCACCGCAAACTCGAGACGGCCGACGCGGACAACCTGCAGCTCTGGTCGGACGTCGTACGGGCCTGCAGCGATTCGGGAGTCACACGCGTGCTGACAATCTACCGCATGACCGGGCCGTTCCTGCCCCTCGTTATATTTGAACTCGCCGACAATCCGCAGCTGATCGGGTGGACAAAAGAGCACAAGGTCGCGCTGGTCGACGGCAGCGGCGCCCAGTTCGAGGACTGGAAAACGGTTGAAACCGTCGCCATCAATCGCGGTTTTGGCGTTCGTGCCTTCGAAGCAATCGGCGCAGCGGAAGACTGGCTGCTCGAGGACTGACACAAAATATCGTACCGAGGGAAACGCTATTCCGTACCAAACAAACATCGAAAATCATGGCGACTTTCTTCGTGTCGAAGTTTCCGGCAAGCGAAAAGCGGACACTGAACACGATGAAGCAATTGCGACGTGGGCGCCGGTGCTACGGGGGTGCCGGGAATCCGGTCTTTCGCGCATGCTGATTCTTTATAGCCTGCACGGACGCTTCTCGCTGATGCACGCCTTCGACCTCTCCGACAATCCGACGCAACTCGGCTGGATGCGCAACTTGCGAATCGCCGTGGTCCGGCTGGAAGGTACACCGATTAACGAGCTGCAAGCGGTCGAGACCGTGGCCGTGAACCGTGGCTTTCCGATGCAGGTATTTGCAGACGAGGACGCTGCGCGGGCGTGGCTTTTCGCCGACGATTGACCACGAGAATATGGCGGCTCGTTTCGTTGCCGGCCGCGCTCGTACCTCAGTAGATGCCGACCCACGTCGGAATGTGTTTCCACGCACCCGACAGCCGCCGGTCGAGCTTGCGATAGTCGGGTTCGAAACGCGCAACGTGCGCCCAGAATCGACGCGAATGGTTCATGTGCTTCGCGTGGCACAGCTCGTGGATCATCAGGTAGCGAACCAGCGGCGGCTCGAGAAACAGCAGGCAGTAGTTGATGCTGATCGTGCCGCTGCTCGAGTGACTTCCCCAGCAGGTCTTCTGACCGCGCACATGCATTCGCTTGAACGGATTACCGGTCGACGCGGACAATTGCCGGAGGCGCGGCTCGAAATGCCGCCGCGCCATGCCGGCGAGCCAGCGCTTCAGCGCCTTGACGCAGGCCTGCTCATCGCGGGTATTACCGGACAATCGCAGCGTCGCGCCTGCCAGCCGGCAACGGACCGTCTTGTCGTCGCCCTGACGCGCATAGGTCACGCTGACGCTCCTGCCGATACCCGGCAGTTCAATGCGGCCCGGCAGGCGAAACGGCTCCGGCGGATGCTCCTCGGCGAATTGTGCGCGGGTCGTCCGGATCCAGTCGCGGTGTTCGTCGACGAATTGCTGCACGTCCCTGGCCCGTGTACGCCGGGGAACGACAACCTCTACTCGCCCCCGCGGGTAAACCTTGATCGACAGGCGCTTGGCGCGGCCTGACTCACGAATAGAAAAGCCCGACGCCGGGTCGGGCTCTTCGGTGTCCGGAAATAGCGGGATCTGTTTGGCTGCGCGCTGCACAGCGCGAAGTTTACGGATTTTTGCCGATCATGTCTCCGCGCGGCCGATCAGGGCCTTGCACCGTCAAAACGAACCGCGTCGTCCGTCGTCACCTTGCCCTCGACGCCGCCGACTTGCGCGCTATCGCTGATGTAAAGTTTGATGTCACGTTCGGCACGAATGACGCCCTCGACGCGGCTGCCCGGCCCGACGATGACCGTCGGTTTCTTCGACCGTTTGCCCCACGACATTCCCCTTGGCTCCTCGACAATGAGGTCGCCGGAAATTACTGCGCCGTCCATAACCTCGATGTCGCCACTGACGGTCGAGACATCGCCGCCGACGTGACCGCCCGACAACTCGATATCACCGTTGACGTTGCTTAGATCCTTGGCGACGCGGCCACCCTGCTGCAGTTCGATATCGCCATTGACCGCCGAGACTGTTCCGTTGACCTGAACATTTTCAGCCATCTTGATGCCGCCGTTGACCGTTTCGATGTCCTCGGCCTGCACACCGGAACCGAGACGGACGCTGCCGTTGACGGTTCCGGCGTTCTCGATAACTGCACCGTCGCCAATTCGAATCGAGCCGTTGACGGTCGTAATTTTCGCGGTCACGGTCGCGTTACTGCCAACGGTAATATTGCCGTTGACCGACGTCGCCCCATCGGAGGTGGCACCCTCCTCAATCGTAATGCTCTTGTTGATGCTGCCGGCTGCCGGAACCGACAGGACCAGGAGTGCGGTGCCGATGATGCGCGCGCTGCTCTCGAATATCCGATTCATTGTTGTTCGCCCCTGTTGGAATCTACTGATTGGATACCTCTCGACGCCATTTGGTTGCAACCCCCGTCGAGTCCGGGCGGGTAGCCGCGGGCGCCGCCATTCGCTACCCTTGCCGCCTCGCGAATCCGGACCGGAAACCCCATGCCCAGCGCCCTCGAGGCCCGCCATCTCGTCAAGCATTATCCCGGCGTCGTTGCGGTCGACGACGTCAGCTTCGTCGTCGAGGAAGGCAGCTGTTTCGGGCTGCTGGGCCCGAACGGCGCGGGCAAGACGACGACGGTCGAGATGATCGAGGGCGTGACGCCCGCAACCTCGGGCGAAGTCTGGTACATGGGCGAGCCTGCGGGCGAGCGCTTCCGCGAGGAGGCCGGAATCCAGTTCCAGAACACCGCGCTGCAGGACTTCCTCACGGTTCGCGAGACGCTGGAAATGTTTCAGACACTTTACGACCGGCGTGCAAACCTCGACGACCTCATCGCGGAGTGCTCGCTCGGCGACCTGCTCGACCGCGACAACCGCAAGCTGTCCGGCGGCCAGCGGCAGCGGCTGCTGCTGGCGGTCGCGCTCGTGAATCAGCCGCGGCTCGTTTTTCTGGATGAACCGACGACAGGGCTGGATCCCCAGGCGCGGCGAAATTTCTGGGACCTCGTGCAAAAGATCCAGGGGCACGGCACGACCGTGATCCTGACAACGCACTACATGGACGAAGCGCAGGTGCTGTGCGACGAGATTGCGATCATGGATGCCGGCAAGATCCTCAGCCAGGGAAGCCCGGATGCGCTGCTGCGCGAACGCTACAAGGGCCTGATCATCGAGCTGCCCATCGACGACGTCACCGGGGAACTCGCGACCATTGAGCACCGAAGAATCGAGCCTAACGGAATCGTCGAAATCGTATCCACGGATGTCGCCGCCACGCTCGCGGACCTGTCGTCCGAGGTGGCCAACCTGAACCACATCAAGATCCGGCAGGCGAACCTCGAGGACCTGTTTCTCGACCTGACCGGTCACTCGCTGCGGGCATGAACGGCATGTTCGCGCGCATCTACGCCATATTCACCGCCCGCAATCGCGAGTTCCTGCGTGACCGCGGCACGCTCGCGTGGAATATCGTGCTGCCGGTTGTGCTGATGTTCGGCCTTGCATTCGCGTTCAGCGGCGACGGCCGCGACGAGTACACGGTCGGGGTTCTGCAGCAGGAAGACGTCGTCGATGAGGACGCTCACCCGTTCCTGTCGACCCGCTTCGTCAAGTTCGTCGTCATCAATGACGACGCCGAAGGTTTTCGCAAGGTCGAGCGGCACCAGCTCGACTTGCTGGTCGAATTCGGCGACGACCCGCGCTACTGGGTCAACCCCGACTCGCCCAAAGGCTATTTCGCCGAGCGGCTCTTGCTGCAGGCGGACACAGGGAATGGCGGCAGCATCCGAAAAGCCGAGATCAGCGGCGACGAGATACGCTACGTCGACTGGGTATTGCCCGGCATACTCGGCATGAACATGATGTTCAGCTGCCTGTTCGGCGTCGGCTACGTCGTCGTGCGCTATCGCAAAAACGGCTTCCTCAAACGTCTGCGTGCGACGCCGCTGCGCCCCGTCGAGTTCATCATCGCGCAGATTGCATCGCGCATGGTGCTGATCATGCTCATCACGATGTTCGTCTACACCGGCACGCATTTGTTGCTCGATACCCAGATGCAGGGCAACTACCTGACGCTGCTGCTGGTCGCCACCGTGGGCGCGATGTCGCTCGTTGCGCTGGGCCTGATGGTGGCGGCGCGCGTGACCAGTGAGGAACTCGCGGGCGGCCTGCTGAACATGATCAACTGGCCGATGATGCTGCTGTCCGGCGTCTGGTTCTCGCTGGAAGGTGCCGGGACGTTGTTGCAGGCCGCTGCGAAAATCTTTCCGCTGACGCACATCCTCGATGCGGCCCGCGCGGTCATGCTCGACGGCGCCGGGCTGGCCGACGTATTTCCCAGCCTCTTGATCCTGCTCGCGATGTGCGGAATTTTCCTTGGCATCGGCGCCCGGTTCTTCCGCTGGAACCCGGTATAGAGCGATGCCTTACGAACTGATTGATATCGGTGCGAACCTCGCGCACGACAGTTTCGACGACGATCGAGATGCCGTGATCGAGCGGGCCGCCGCCGCCGGTGTGCGGCGCATGGTCATTACCGGCAGCAGTGACGACAGCAACGCCGACGCGCTCGCGCTGGCCCGCGAGTACCCGGGTCGACTTTACTCCACGGCGGGCGTGCATCCGCATCATGCTTCGCACTACGACGATGCCAGCGACGCACGTATTCGCGAGCTCACGCAGGCACCCGAGTGCGTCGCCGTCGGGGAATGCGGGCTCGATTATTTCAGGAACTTCTCGCCCCGCGACGACCAGCTGCGCGCGTTCCGGGCACAGCTGGACATCGCTGCAGAGACAGGCCTGCCCGTGTTCCTGCATCAGCGCGATGCACACGATGATTTTGTGGAGGTCCTCGAACAACGTCTGCCCGCACTGCCGCGCGCTGTAGCCCACTGCTTTACCGGCGAAGGCGAATCGCTGCGTGAGTACCTCGCGATGGGCCTCTACATCGGCATCACCGGCTGGATTTGCGACGAACGCCGGGGCACACATCTGCAGGAGATCGTCGGTGTCATACCGGACGACCGCCTGATGATCGAAACCGACTCTCCCTACCTGCTGCCGCGCACGATCCGGCCGAAGCCGAAGTCGCGGCGCAATGAGCCACGATACCTCGCGGAGGTACTGCGCGTCGTTGCCGAATGCCGTGGCCAGAGCGAGGCGCACGTGGCGGCGATAACAACGGCAAACGCCGAACGGTTTTTCGCACTCGGGAAATCCACCTGACGTTTGATCAGTCGAGCGGGTACCACATCAGGTAGTCGGTAAACTCGGATCGCCCGAGCAGGAACGGCACTTCACAAATCACGCCGAATCCGTAGCCGCGGTAAAAGGACACGGCCCAGTCCGCGTGTGTCCATGCGCTGAGCCAGATGCCGCGAGCGCGCTGGGCGCGGGCCTCGGCAATCGTCGCGTCCAGCAGCTTTCTGCCGATGCCGGTGCGCTGGTGCTCGCTGGCGACGTACAGTTGCTGTACCTCGATCGAATTCTTTTCCGGCAGTTGTGCAGGCGCGCCGCCTTTTCGCAGCTTGACCAGTCCCGCCGTCGTTGGGCCGCGAGTCGCGACGAAATAACGCACCGTCGGCAGCATCATCTCGCGGCGGATCGCCGCTTCACTGAAATACTCCTCGAGGTGTGCATCGATGTCGTCATCGTTCGCGGTACCTCGATACGCGTCGTTGAACGACCTCATGCCGACGCGTGACAGCGCCGCAGCTTCGTCCGGCGTCGCCGCGCATACGGTCACGATCACCGCGTCTCCAACCTCGAGCCACGGTTGCGGATCTGTGCCCAGTGCGGCTGGAAGGCCTCGACTTTGACCTGGGCGTTCTTCTTGTTGGTTTCGCCGAACTCTTCGGCGAGCTCGTCGAGCGTCGTAACGAGTCCCGGCTTGCCTTTGGTGAATTCGGCACCGTCGAGAAACAGGATGCGTCCCGCTACCGGGACTTGTCGGACGATTTCGCGTACTGCCGCGATACGATCGTAGAGACCGTGCTGCGGGTTGGAAAACGTGTAGCGACGCTCGTCGCTGATGACGGTCCAGTCCTGCATCTTGTCGCTGCCGAAGACGACGCCTTCGACGTCCTTGATTTCGAGAACCAACAGGCCCTGAGACGTCAGCAACAGGTGGTCGATCAGTATTTCGCCGTCATCGCCGTTCGGAATGACGAGGTTGTGGATGCGATCGAATGCAATGTCGTTCAGCACCGACGTCAGCCGGCTGCGCCGGCTCTGCAGAAACCTGACAAGCAACCAAAGCAGCAGCAGCGCGAGGACGCCGAGCACCCAGGGCATGTAGGGCATGTCAAGGAATTCAGCCATGTTTGGTCTACGCGAACGTGTTCTCCATCGCTCCGGCAAATGCGGCCAGAGTCGGCTCGATCGCGACCGAGCGGCTCGGCCGTTCGAGAATACTGGCGAGTTCAGGCGGCAATGGTACCTGTTCGCCGATCAGCGGTTCCACGATCGTCTCGAATTTGGCCGGATGCGCCGTCGCAACGAGGATCCAGTGGGTATTCGCCCGGCTGTCGGCGTCGAGAGTGCGCCAGGTATGGCTGGCCGTCGCCGTGTGGGGGCAGATCGCGAAGCCGTACTCCCGGCGCGCCGTTTTTATTTCACGCTCGATGTCCTCGTCGGACACCGCGCGCACGCCGACGCGGCCACGCAGTTCGTCGGCGTCGCCGAGCAGCCCGCGCAAGCGTTCCATGTTGCTCGGGTTGCCGACGTCCATCGCCGACGCCAGCGTCTGCACGCTGGGCCGCGGCAGCCATTCCAGCGTGTCGAGGTAATCTGCGATCGTCCGGTTTGCGTTTGTCGCGAGTATCACCGGCCCGATCGGCAGCCCCATTTCGCGCGCCAGCAGGCAGGCGAAGGCATTGCCGAGGTTGCCGGTGGGCACGATGAATCCGGGCTTCATTCCCGTCTCGCGAAAATGCCGCAGGCTGGCGTCCGCATAATAGGTCGCCTGCGGCAGCAATCGGCCGATGTTGATGCTGTTTGCAGAACTGAACCGGTAGCGCTTTGCGAGTTGCGAGTCGCCCAGTGCCGCCTTGACGAGCGCCTGGCAGTCATCGAATGCTCCGTTGACCTTCAGCGACAGCACGTTGCTGCCCCAGCAGGTTAGCTGCTGTGCCTGTCGCGCGCTGACGCGGCCGTCCGGAAATGCGACGACGACGCGCATGCCGGGACGCTCGTTGAATGCCGCGGCAACGGCCCCGCCGGTGTCGCCCGACGTCGCGACGAGTATCGTCAGCGGCGCAGCGACATCACCTTCGAGCCGCGTCAGGCACGCGGCCAGGAACCCGGCCCCGACGTCTTTGAATGCCGCGGTCGGACCGTGATAAAGCTCTAGCAGACCCGCCCGGCCGTCGGCAATCGGCGTGACCGGCATCGGGAACGAAAAGGTCTCGGCCAGTATCGCGTCGAGGTCCGGCAGCAGCTTCGACTGCTCGAAGAACGGTGCCAGCAGCACGCGGGCCACGGACTGGATTGACTCCGCGCTGTCGAAATCCGTGACGCTGAATGACGGCAGCGTCTCTGCGACGTACAGGCCGCCGTCATCGGCAATGCCACGCAGCAGCGCGTCGTCGAGCGTCACCGGCCCCGCACCGCGTGTGCTCACGTAGTGCACGTCAGTCTTCCACTCGGGCACCCGGCGCCGCCAACGGGCTGACCCATGACTGGCACTCGATACCCATGCTGCGGCACGCCTGTTCCATGGCGCTGGCGAGATCCTGCGCTGCCGGCGTTTCCACGAGCGCAAAGATACTGGGGCCGCTGCCGGACAGGCTGCAGCCCAGCGCCCCGCCGCCGAGCGCCGCGTCTCTGACGTTGGCAAAACAGGCAACCGATGCCGCACGCTGCGGCTCGATGACGACGTCTTTCAGCGTCACCCGGATCAGGTCGATATCGTTCGACGCGCAGGCCATGATGAAGCCAGCGAGGTAGGACTGCTGCTCGAGCCAGGCCTCTCGCGAAACCTGTCTTGCCAGTGCACGACGCGCATGCGCCGTGTTGACCTGCAGTTCCGGGTGCAGCAACACGGCGCTGACGCCGGCAGGCACGGCAAGCTTGATCGTGCGTGGCAGCAGCGTCGACGGGCAGAATACGAGTCCGCCGACGAGACTCGGCGCAACGTTGTCGGCGTGCAGTCCGCCGCTTGCGAACTTCTCGCCTTCGAGTGCATGTACGAGGAGGTCTTGCTCCGTTAGCGGCGTTTCGAGCAGCGCGTTGACCGCAACAACCGCTGCGACAGCCGACGCCGCCGAACTGCCCATGCCGGACTGCAGCGGCACGCCCTTCCACACTTTCAATTCCAGGCCGCCGTCGGAACCCGAAGCTTGCCACAGCGATCGCGCCGCGATCGATGCGGTGTTTTGCTCCGGATCCGTCGACAGGTAGGGATGCGGTTCGCCGTCGACGCCGCGCACTTCGGTGATGCGTATCCCGGGTTCCCCGACGCGGCGTACTTGCACACGATCGCCGACGCCATCCAGCGCGAGTCCGAGCATGTCGAACCCGACGCCGACATTGCCGATCGACGCTGGCGCGAAAGCCGTGACCTGATCCGCCATGCTAGTGCCCGGTACTCAGGAAGCTGGCGAGGCGCAGCAGGTCGCCGAAGACGCCCGATGCCGTTACTTCGGGCCCGGCGCCCGGGCCCTGAACGACAAGCGGGTTGTCCGAGTAACGCGCCGTTTCAAACTGCACGATGTTGTCGGTCAGGTTGATATTGCTGAATGGGTGCGAGTTATCCACCGCCTCGAGGCCAACCGACGCCTTGCCGTCGGCCGCCAGCTTGGCGATGTAGCGCAGCTTCTTGCCGTTAGCGGCTGCCTGCTCGTAGCGGCGGCGAATGTCGTCGTCGTAGTTGCGCAGCCGCTCGAGGAACTCGTCGACGCTCGCGTCGCGCAGCGCCACCGGAATCAGGTTCTCGACCGGAAAGTCGCCGATGCCGATCGTCTGACCGAGCTCGCGCGCGAGGATCGTCAGCTTGCGTGCGACGTCCATGCCCGACAGGTCATCACGCGGATCCGGCTCGGTATAGCCGCTCTCGTGCGCCTGGCGCACGATCTCCGAAAATGCAGTCGTGCCGTCGTAAACATTGAACAGGTAGGCGAGCGTGCCGGAAAAAATGCCCTGGACAGACCGGATGTCGTCGCCGGTATCGATCAGATCGCGCAGCGTCGACACGATCGGCAGCGCGGCGCCCACCGTCGTCTCGTAAAAATAGTGCGAGCTGCCCTGCTGCGCCCTCTGCTTCAGCTCACGATACGTGTCCAGCGATCCGCTGAAGGCCTTCTTGTTCGGCGTGATGACGTGAATCCCGCGCTGCAGCCAGCCCGAATACTGCGCTGCAACCTCTTCGCTGGCAGTGCAGTCGATGATGACGGGGTGCGGCAGATGGTCGGGGTTGATGTGGCGTTCGAGCGCATCGAGATCGAGCGGCACGCAGCGTTGCGGAAAATCTTTCGCCCACGAACCGAGATCGATGCGGCGCTGGCCCAGCAGCATCGCGCGCGATCGCGCGATTGCACGGACCCGGAGGTCGAGGTTGAACTGTTTCGAAAGCCTTGCAGATTGCTTGTGCATCTGGCCGAGCAACGCTGTACCGACGGTGCCGGCGCCGATGAGCCCGATCGACAGCGTCTTTGCCGACAGGTAGAAACCCGAATGCGCAGCACGCAGCGCACGGGTCGCGTCGTCCGAATTCACGACCGCGGAGATGTTGCGCTCCGATGAGCCCTGCGCGATCGCGCGCACGTTGATGCCCGCACGGCCGAGCGTGCCGAAGAAACGCGCTGCGATACCGGGCATGCCGGCCATCTCGTCACCAACGACAGCAACGATACTTTGTGCGTCGGTGACGTCGACGCTCTGGATCTGCCCGCTATCGAGTTCGTCGCGGAATGCCGCTGAGATGACTTCGCGCGCTTTGCCCGCGAGCGGCGACGGCACGGCGATACAGATCGAATGTTCCGAGCTCGCCTGCGAGATCAGCGTCACCGAGACGCCGGCCGCATGCAGCGCCTGGAACAGGCGCTCGGCCGTGCCCGGCACGCCGATCATGCCGGCACCTTCGAGATTGACGAGCGCCATGCCGCCGATCGCGGTGATGCCCTTGATGCCCTCGCCCGAACCGGCGCTGCGGCCGATGCGGCTGCCCGGATGCGTGGGATTGCGGCTGTTGCGGATGACGAGGGGGATATCGTTCTCGATGACCGGACCCAGCGTCTGCGGATGAATGACTTTCGCCCCGAAGTACGCCAGCTCCATCGCCTCGTTGTAGGTCATCTGCTCGATAACGCGCGCTTCCGGCACCCGGTTCGGATCCGCGCTCATGATGCCGTCGACGTCAGTCCAGATCGTCAGCTCGTCAGCATCGGCCAGCGAGGCAAAGATCGCTGCCGAATAGTCGCTGCCGTTGCGGCCCAGCGTCGTCTGCTTGCCTTCGGTGTCGCTGGCAATAAACCCGGTGATGACGGCGATGCCACGGAACGCGGCCGGCACGACGTCGACAAATGCCTTGCGCGATTGCGCCCACTCGACCGCCGGGCCGAGCTCCGTCTGGCGAACAAAAATGACTTTGCGCGCATCGAACCAGGTGCCGCCGCGTGTCGGCTCGCGTGCGGCGAGCAAGGCCGCCAGCAGTCGCGCCGACCAGATTTCGCCATATCCCGAAACGACGTCCCGACTGCGCTGTGGCGCGGACTTCACCAGCGCGATCGCGTTCAGCACATCGCCGATATCGTCGGCGTCCCGCCGCCAGCCGTCGAGCACGTTCCCCAGCGCGTCGCCGTCGAGCAGCGCCGCGGCAGTGTCGCGATAGCGATCACCGATGGCGCGGAGCTCGGGCTCCCAGTCGCGGTCGTCGTTCTCGGCCAGTGCCGCGAGATAGAGCAGCGCGTCGGTCATGCCGCCCATCGCCGAGACGACGACACCGACCCGCTCGTTCGCGTCCGCCAGCACCAGCCTGGCCACGCGTTCGAAGCACTCGGCATCGGCAAGGCTGCTGCCGCCGAACTTGTGGATTTTCCAGGGTTGGGACGTCACAGCTGGCACCGCAGGGGGGGATATGGTGGGGCGTGTAGGGATCGAACCTACGACCAGTCGGTTAAAAGCCGAATGCTCTACCTCTGAGCTAACGCCCCGTCAAACCGGCGGGATCATACCGAATGGGTCCGAAATGACAAGTAAGAACCGCGATTTGCGCCGATCAGACGCCTTCGTTCTCCATTCGCTCGAGACGTTGCCCGGCGAGCCGGGCCGCGGTTGTCTCCGGATACTCGGCCTGCACGCGCAGCAACGCCGTTTTGGCCGCGTCCCATTGCTTCAGTTCGTAATTGCAGTAGCCGACCTTCAGCAGCGCATCAACGACCTTGCGCGACGACGGGAACTCGGCGATGACCGTCTGAAACGCCTGCAACGCATTCTTGTACTCTTGCCGCACGTAATAGGACTCGCCGAGCCAGTACTGCGCATTCGGCGCGTTCTTGCTCTCCGGGAACTCGACAAGAAACTGCTTGAACGCTTTCTCGGCCGCGTCGTAGCGCTGTTCCTTGATCAGCTCGAAAGCGGCACGGTAGTTGGCGTCTTCGGAACCGCCAGGCACCGGCAACTGCCCCTCAGGCAGCGGCCCGCCGTCGAGCACGCTTTGTGCGGCGACCGCCTGCAGTCGTTTCTCGACGGCCTGCAGGCGGGCGTCCAGGTCGTTGTAGAGATTGCGCTGCCGCTCGCCGGTCGTCGATGCGTCGTAAGCGAGCTGTTCGGCGATGCCATTCAGCTCGTCGGTGCGGCGCTCGAGCCGCGTCACTTCCTGCGTCAGTTCGACGAGGCTCTGGTTCTGCACGACCCGCTCGATGGCCGTTAGCCGGCGATCGATGTCATCCAGCCGCAGCAGCACCGGGTCTTCGCCCGGCGGCTTCATCAGCTGGCAGCCGGAGACCGCCAGCGCCGTGACAATCAGAATCGTTGAATGACGCATATCAGCAACCGCTTGATCTAGTTCGTGTACTTGATTTCGACCCGGCGATTGAGCGCATAGGCCGCTTCGTTGCTGCCTTCGGCCTGCGGCCGCTCCTCACCAAAGCTGACCGTCGAAATCTGCGCGGTCCCGGCGCCCTGGATCAGCAGCAGCCGGCGCACAGCCTGTGCGCGCCGCTCGCCGAGGCCAATATTGTACTCGCGCGAACCGCGCTCGTCGGCGTGTCCCTCGAGACGTACGCGGGCGCTCGGGTTGTTTGCCAGCTGCATCGCGTGGCGGGAAACGATGTCGGTGTCTTCCGAACGAACCTCCGATGAGTCGAAATCGAAGTAGATGATGTTCGGCAGCTCACCGCTGTCGTAGTCGATGAATTCGCCGTCGCGCAGGCCGTCGTTGCCGTAGCCGTCGGTGTCGGCGGAACTGGAATCGCTGGGCATCGAATCGGTCGGTTCCGGGTCCGGAATCGTCGACGTCGCGGGACACCCGGCGAGCGCCAGCGTGCCGAGTGCGATCAGAATTAGCTTGAAGTGGGACATGTGATGATCCTTGAAAGGAATGGTCAAAAGGTTGATAAGGTATTAAAAATCAATAAGTTAAGTTTATTACTTAAAGTTAATATTTATTCAATATCGCGGAAACGGCGACCACACGGGTTCGCGCACGTCCGCCTGGCCCGACGAGCGCCGCTGACGGATCAGGCCGTCGGCGGACACCGTTTCCAGCACGCCGTTACCGCCGGCGCGCGTGGCATAGATAAGGATCTCGCTGTTCGGCGCAAAACTCGGGGACTCGTCCTGGCTGCCCGTCGACAGGATCAAGAGGTCCTTGCGCGCGAGGTCCATGATACCGATGCGGAAATTGCCGCGATCGTTGTGCAATACCGCGAGTTTCTTGCCGTCCGGCGACAGTCGCGGGCGCGCATTATAGCTGCCCTCGAAGGTGACGCGCTCGGCCGTGCCGCCTTCCGACGGCACGCGGTAGACCTGCGGACCGCCGGATCGGTCGGACGTGAAGTAAATGTAGCGGCCATCCGGCGACCAGCTGCCCTCGGTGTCGATGGCGCGATGCGTCGTCAGCCGGGTTTTCTGCTTCGTCGTCAGGTCCAGCGTATAGATATCAAGGTTGCCGTCGATGCCGCCGAGGGTGACGACCAGCTTGCGGCCGTCCGGCGAGAAGGACGGTGCGCCATTGATGCCCGGCTCGCTCGATGCCTTGATGCGGTTCCCGGTGCGCAGCTGCTGCACGTAGATCGACGACCGGTTGCCCTCGAAGGAGACGTAGGCCAGGCGGCGGCTGTCGGGCGACCATGCCGGGGACATGATCGGGTCCGTGCTCTCCATGATCACGTGCTCGTTCTCGCCGTCATAGTCGGCGACGACGAGGCGATACAGGCTGCCGTTGCCGCGCTTCTGTGCTGACACGTAGGCGACCTGTGTCGCAAATACGCCCTTGATGCCGGTCAGCTTCTCATAAATCATGTCGGCCGCGCGGTGCGCGACGCGGCGCAGCGTGCCGCGGGTCGCGGGCATGCGATAGCCGACGAGCTGCTCCTGCCGAAACGGATCGAACAGCTGGAACTGCACCGTGTAATCGTTATCGCCGGTCTGCACGACGCTGCCGACGACGACGGCCTCGATGCCGAGGATCGTCCAGTCGTCGAAATCGACGTCTTCGCCGGAGGTCGGCTTCTGCAGCATGTCCGATTCCGGCTTCGGATCGAAGCGCCCGCTGCGGTACAGGTCGCCGCTGATGACGTCGGCGACGTCGAGCGGTGCTGTGGCACCCTGCCCCTGCCAACCGAACGGTACGACGGCAACCGGGGTACGGCGGACCTCGCCGTCGATGATGTCGATGACGACCTGTGCGTTCACGGCCGATGCAAGCCCCGCCAGCAGCACGATCGCCAGCCCAAAAATCCTTACTTTCATGCAATCCTTCCCGTCGGGAGTCAGTCCCGGATTGTAAAGCGAAATTCGAAGTCGCGAAGAAACAATATCGGGTTCGACGGCAGCGGCAGCGGCGATGCCTTCCTGACCGCGGCTTCGATCGACCGCACGACGACATCGTCGCCATTGCATTGCCGTACCTGGACCCGCGTCACCTCGCCATTCGGCAGCTGCGACACCGCGACGAAACACTCGAGATTGTCCGGCGCCGTCGCCGGCCGCACCCAGTTACGGACGACCTTCTGCTGCATCGCCGCCTGGTACGCCAGCATCTCGTTCGAATTCATCATTTCGAGGCGCTCAGCCTCGGCGGCCAGCTCCTGCTGCTGCGCTTGCTCCAGCAGCCGCTGTTCCTCGCGCCGGTTGGCCTCGCGCTGGCGCTCGATATCGCGCTGGCGCTGCTCCTCTGCCTCGCGGCGCTTGCGCTCGAGCTCCGCCTCTTCTTCGGCCTTGCGTTTGGCCTCGAGTTCCGCCTGTCGCTGTTTTTCCAGCTCGGCCTGGCGGCGCCGTTCGGCCTCGGCCTTCGCATCCTCGATACGCTGCAGCCGTTCCTGCTCCCGGCGGGCATCCTCGAGCCGTTTCTGCTCTTCGGCCTGGATGCGCGCCTCCTCGGCCGGGTCCGGCTCGTCGACGACCGGCTCCGGTTCGGGCAGCGGCTCGGGCACCGGTTCGGGCACCGGTTCGGGCTTGTTCTCGACCGGCGGCGGGATGCGCACCGCGCTCTCGGTGATCAGCGTCGCCGTGATCGCGAGCGGCACCGGCGGCGGCGGCTTGCGCAGGTCGAGCGCGACGAACAGCGAGCCGAAAACCAGCACGTGCAGCAGCAGCGCCAGCGAAATCGGGATGATGTTGTGGGAATCGCGAACCACGGCTTACTCGGGGACGGGATAGCTATCCAGCGGATCGGTAACGAATCCGACCTTGTCTGCGCCGCCCTGCTGCAGCAGCACCATCGCGCCGACGACGTAGCCGTACTGCACGGCGCGGTCGGCCTTGACCAGCACCGGCGTTTCCGGCTTGTTGCGCAGTACGATACCGACGCGCTGCACGATGTCGGCGGCAGCCAGCGGTTTTTCCTCGTCGTCGCCGACGTCCAGGTACAGGTTGCCGGACGCATCGACGCTGAGCACGAGCGGGCGAGAATCGGACACGTCCTCGATCGGTTCGGCGCCGGCCTTCGGCAATTCGACCTTGATGCCCTGCGTCAGCAGCGGCGCGGTCACCATGAAGATGATCAGCAGCACGAGCATGACGTCGATGTACGGCACGACGTTGATCTCGCCCATCAGCTTGCGCTTCTGTAATGGCGTCGCCATGTCAGGCTCCTTTCACCTTGCGCGAGTGACGCTGCAGGATGCTCGAGAACTCTTCGCTGAAGCCGTCGTAGCGGTACTCCAGGCGCACGACCTTGTCCGCGTAGCGGTTGTAGGCAATGACGGCCGGGATCGCGGCGAACAGGCCCATCGCGGTCGCGATCAGCGCCTCGGCGATCGGCGGCGCGACGACGGCAAGCGTCGCCGACTGCACGTTTGCGAGTCCCATGAACGCGGTCATGATGCCCCAGACGGTGCCGAACAGGCCGACGTACGGGCTCGTCGAACCGATCGTCGCAAGCGTCGCGAGGCTTTGTTCGAGGCGGTCCACCTCTCGCATTTGCGCGACGCGCATCGCGCGCTGGCATTCCTCGATCATCTTGCCGGCGCCGACGTCGTCCTGCTGCTTCTGGCGGTTGAACTCGCGAAAGCCGGCCTCGAAAATGCTCGCCATGCCAATCGCGCCGCCCTTCTCTCGCGTCGCGCGCTGGTACAGCGTATTGAGGTCGCCGCCCGACCAGAATGCGGCCTCGAACTCGTCGGAGGCATCCTTGGTGCGGCTGATCAGACGGCGCTTCGTGAAGATGATGCTCCAGGACATGAGCGAGGCAATCAGCAGCAGGATCATGACGATCTGTACGGGGATGCTCGCGTTCAGCAGCAGGTGAACGATGGACATATCGGCTGTCATTACGGGTTTCCTTCGAAGAGGGAGGCGGGTACGCGCTGCGGGCGATGCGTGTCGGCATCGAGAAATGCCGCCTTGACGCCACCACTCAGCAACAGCGTGCGCTCCTTGTCGTTTCGATAAATGTTCTGTTCGATCTCGAACGTGACGCGCGTCAGGCCGCCGAGGCGCGCCGTCACGATCAGCTGGTCATTGAACCTTGCCGGCACCTTGAAATCCGCCTGCATGCTCGTCACGACGAACATGCGGCGCTCCTCGCGCAGCAGCTTTTCCTGGTCGACGCCGAGCGCGCGCAGCCACTCGGTGCGCGCCCGCTCCATGAAGCGGAAATAGTTCGCGTAATAGACGACACCCTGTGCATCGGTGTCCTCGTAGTAGACCCTGACCGGCCACTCGAATTCCTCGCCCGACATGCGTTTCTCAGTCGCCGTCGAACAACGGCAGCTCCTGCGCGGGCCCGGATGGGGGCGTCAAACCGAAGTGCAAGTAGGCATTTTTCGTGGCCACACGGCCGCGCGACGTACGCATCATGAAGCCCTGCTGTATCAGGTAGGGCTCTATGACATCTTCGATCGTGCCGCGTTCCTCGCCGACGGCCGCCGCCAGGCTTTCGATGCCGACCGGCCCGCCGTCGAACTTCTCGATGATCGTCTGCAACAGGCGCCGGTCCATCGCATCGAAGCCGTGGGGATCGACTTCGAGCATGTCCATCGCACTGCTCGCCACGCCGCTGGTGACGACGCCGTCAGCCTCAACCTCGGCAAAGTCGCGCACGCGCCGCAGCAGCCGGTTCGCAATGCGCGGGGTGCCGCGGGCACGCTTCGCGATCTCGGTCGCGCCGTCGTGCTCGATCGGCAGGTTCAGGATGCCGGCGGAGCGCGTCGCGATCGCCTCGAGGTCGGCGGTCGTGTAGAACTCGAGCCGCTGCACGATGCCGAAGCGGTCCCTGAGCGGCGAGGTCAAGAGGCCCGCGCGCGTCGTCGCGCCGACGAGCGTGAACGGCGCCAGGTCGAGCTTGATCGAGCGCGCCGCCGGGCCCTCGCCGATCATGATGTCGAGCTGGAAGTCCTCCATCGCCGGGTACAGCACCTCCTCGACGACCGGGCTGAGGCGATGGATCTCGTCGACGAACAGCACGTCGTGCGGCTCGAGGTTCGTCAGGATCGCCGCGAGGTCGCCCGGGCGCTCGAGCACCGGGCCCGACGTCTGCCGCAGGTTGACGCCCATCTCGTTGGCGACGATGTGCGCGAGCGTCGTCTTGCCGAGCCCCGGCGGGCCAAAGATCAACACGTGATCGAGCGCCTCGCTGCGCCGGCGCGCCGCCTCGATGAAGATGCCCATCTGCTGCTTGACGCCGGGCTGGCCGACGTAGTCCTTGAGCGTCTTCGGCCGGATCGCGCGGTCGAATGCGCGATCGTCCGCGCGCGGCTCGGCGCTGGTAATGCGGTCGTGTTCGATGCTGGCCATGGCTTAAGGAGACCCTGATGAATTCACGTCGCACACGTTGCGTTCATTCGGCCTGTGGTGCGGCGCGAGCCGCCGCGCGTATGTCGATACTCGCAAGGGTCGCAACAAAGCCACAGGCCGAA